>JAHFAE010000101.1 GCA_023250675.1 Oligoflexia bacterium
ATAAGTTTCAATAAATTGGCTATTGACATGAGGCCTTCCAACCACGATAACTCTAAGCGGGAAAATCAATTATCAAAAGTGAGGGGCGTCAACAAATGAAATCCATACGGCAGATTTTTGTTCTTTGCGCTGTTTTGCTTTTTACCTTTCAAAGTTATTCTCAAATTCGAGTTTTCCAAAATGATCCAACCACCGCTCCAGGGGGCCCGGGAACTGTAGGCAATTGGAGCCGACCGGATAAAGAGGGATTTCTCGCTACTACTTCTGAAAATGTTTGGGCCACTATCGCCGACGGAATTCTCACAGAAATTTACTACCCTACTATTGATAGGGCCCAATCAAGAGATACGCAAATTCTACTAATTTCAGGTATAAATCGTTTAGAGGAAAGAAAAGACTTTACTCACAAAGTCTTGCGTTACCCAAAGAGCCTCGCTTACCATGTTTCTTCGTATAACCAAAACACCAATATTCGAATTGAAAAAGATATTGTGCTTGATCCTACCCGCACGGCTTTGATCGTAAACTATGACATCAGTTTGGGTAGCCAAGTTCCGACAACTATTTATCTCATGCACAACCCGGCAGCAGATAATACCACCGGCGGCGATTCGGTTTACATTTCAAATCCTCCTGGTGCGCCGGGTGAGATGATGGCATTTCAATCAGATCGCCGTGGTGATGAGCCCGTCATATTATCAAAACGTGCAAACCAACTTTTGGTGCTTGATCGACCTGCCTCAACGGGCACTGCGGGGTTTGAAGGTGTTAATGGGCCGTGGGAACAAATCATGGGGCGCGGAAACCTCATCACACCCTACAAGTCAGCAATCAATGGAAACGTCGCTGGGGCATTAAGTTTAGGCACCTACCACGATCACCTTCAGTTTAGGTTCGCCATTTCATTTAATTTAGACAATCAGATTTCGACAAACGCTTTGAGACAAATTGCCAACGAAAGTCTTAAGACCCCACTGAATACACTCCTTAGCAAACAACAAACAGAATGGTCAAATTATCTTGGTACTCTTAATTCTATCGGGCAAAAACTTGAGCCCCATGTCCTTGTCATTAAAGGCCTTGAGGATAAGATTTTTAGAGGAGCATTGATTGCCGGGCCCACACTCCCTGCCCTGCCAAATTATATTGAGGCAGTAGAATGGGATTATGAAACTGCCCGTTTGAGAAAGGGCGATGTGAACGGTGGTTACCATCGTGTTTGGCCTAGAGATGCAACACAAATGGCCCTCGGTCTTTTGGCAGCTGGCGATACCTTTACGCCAATGAGTGTTGCGAAATATCTGGCGCGCATTCAAAATCCTGACGGCACTTTTCCGCAAAATACGTGGGTCGACGGGCAAACAAGTTGGACGGGTTACCAGCTGGATCAATCGGGTTTTCCTATTCTTTTAGTTTCAAGACTTGTTGAGTTAGGTCTTGTAGGTTACCCAGAATTTCAGTCTATGGTTATTAAGGCTGCCGAATCTATGGTTCGCCGTGGCCCCCTTACTGATATGGATCGATGGGAAGAAAATAAAGGCATTAGTCCAAATTCTTTAGCCATTGCTTGTCAAGGGTTACTTGAGGCCGCATGGCTTGAAAAAGAAAACCCACAGCGATCTCAAACTTATGTTTCAACATGTCAAAGTTGGAGAGAAAATCTCTATTATTGGACCTTTGTGACTAGCGGCAGTCTTGGGCAAAACTATTTTGAAAGAATGGAAGTAGCTGGGGATCCCAATCATATGGCGCCCATCACAATTCATAATGACCCTGTAGGTGGCAGTGTGTTTCCTGAAAATGCAATAATAGATGGCGGGTTTATTCAATGGATTATTTCAGGCCTCATTCCTGCTCTTGATCCTCATTTTACAACTTCCCTTCAAATTTATGATCGCGCCGCCAGAGGTCCCGCTCCTGGTGGGCTTGGCTATTTGAGATACAATCACGATGGCTACGGAGTGGGTCATCAAGGCCGACCATGGCCTCTTCTCTCGGGAGAGCGCGCCTTGGCCTCGCTTGTTCGCGGTGAGGACCCCAGTGAACACACTCGAGTTATGCTCTCTAGTGTAAGTCCTGCGGGAATGTTAGCAGAACAAACTAATGTGAGTGCTTCACCGTTAGGGTGGGCCCATGCTGAAGTTTTAATTCTGGCTCGAAGTTTGGCGGATAATAAGAGTTTCTATATTCCTCGACACGTCAATGCCTATTTCAAATAAGCCCATCGAGTATTTTAATCGGCAATCAGGTGAAATTGAATTTGAATCTGTCTATGGCGGTAGCTTAGTTAGCCTTCTCTACGAGACAAAAGGGGGTCAAATTCTCGCCGATAAAATCTTGTCGCGCCCATGGTTAAGTCACTATTACGGCCTCTACCAAGATTCCCCTTTAAGTAAATACAAGATCAAAAAATTCATTGATGAATTTAAAATTAATATGTCAGAGTACGAAGGTAGAGAATTTGGTTCGTTTAATGATTTTTTTACTCGAAAATTTAAGCTAGAAAGCAGAAATTTCACTCGAAATCAAAATTCAATGGCCGCCTTTGCTGAGGGCCGCTACTTGGGTTTTGATAAAATTTCTCCTGAATTGCGATTTCCGGTAAAAGGCGGCTTTTTAACAGCCAAAGCCTTGTTGGGCGTTGGAAATCTTTCTGGGAAATTATCAAATGGTCCAATGCTTATTGCTAGACTTTGTCCAGTGGACTACCATAGATTTCATTTTCCCGACGACGGAAAAATCTTAGAAACTTATCGAGTTGAGGGCTCCCTTCATTCTGTCAACCCCACAGCATTGAAATTCAAAGGGGATATTTTCGCGACAAACGAACGTCAAATCTCAATTCTAGAAACAGGTAGCTTTGGCACCCTAGCCTATGTTGAAGTCGGGGCACTTTGTGTGGGTAAGATTGTTCAAACTCATGATTCTGTTTCGTTTAAGCGCGGCGATGAAAAGGGTTACTTTCATTTTGGTGCATCGACAGTCATTGTTATGGGTGAACCCGGCCGCTGGAAGCCCTCGTCAGATATATTAGAAAATTCTCAAATTGGTCGTGAAGTGTTTATTAGACTTGGGGATGTAATAGCGAATTTGTGATTTCTATTTCGTAAGTTTTTTGTACGCGACAGAAATAAGTTTGAAAATCGAATCAGATTGGGAGCCCGCGTCGGGATGGTATTTACGAGCCAGTCTTCTAAACGAAACTTTAACTTCTTCTAAAGTCGCTGATTCATCAATATATTTTGGATCAAATTTAATAAATATTTTCATAGCCTGTCGTTGGTCAAAATTAAGTTTTTTCGTTTGCTTAACGTTCTCCGATGATTTCTCGAGCGAATCGTCCCTTGATTTAGTATTCTCAGATCTGAGATTTTCTCTTTCTGATTTTTCTAGTTTAATTTTTTCATTTCTTAACGTTTCTTCTTTTAAATGTTCAAATTTTTGTTTTTCATATTTTAGCTTTTCTTCTTTTGGATATTTCTGATTCGGATTTGTCGAAGTTGCAAAAATTTTGACACGAAATCGTTCTTCTCCAAACATCAGTCTTGTAATAAAATTTTCGGGTAGGTCTTTTGATGACTCTTTAAAAGGATCGGCGGCGTTATCTGGTTTACGCCCCATCGCCAGCTCTAAAATCTGCTCGAATTCACTTTTTTCCTTCATGTAAATACAATCGACCTGGTATCGGGGCACCTTAAGGCCAGGCCAAATATTTTAAAGAAATTACTCTTGAAAAACCCAAGATAATGGGAGCGAAGCAGTAACAAAGATGAAGCTAGCCGGGGGAGAAATCCTCAAACCGTCCAAGCTTAAGAGGATTCTAATAAAAACTAGATCTAAGGCCAGGAATCGATTTTACCTCCGGGTTTCGAGAGACGGACTCCCGTTTGTCTTGAACGACTTATTTAATTCATTCAAAATGAAAGATGGCCGAATATGGACTTATTTCAGCGAATTAAAACAGATAGGCGAATAGCTCTTATTCTCGGAGCTATTCTCGTTTTTACGATATTCAGTGGGACTTTTAAGAATGGTTTTGTGGGCCTCGACGATCCCTATGTCGTCATTGAGAACCACGCAGTTGCGAGCTTTGATCTTAAAGAGATTTTTTTCACCGCCAAGAACGTAGACTACATACCTATCGTATATCTTAGCTATTGTTTTGAACGTCTGATCGCCGGAATCAATCCGTCCATCTATCACTTCGATAATGTCCTCTTGCACGTAGCCAATTATATTTTAGTCTTTCTTATTTTTTTTGAGATTTCTACAAATTTAGGATTAGCTTTTTTTACCGCTCTCCTTTTTGGTATTCATCCTCAGCACGTAGAGTCAGTAGCTTGGGTCACAGAGAGAAAAGATCTTCTTTATGGATTGTTTTATCTATTTTCCATTTTTCTTTATTTAAGAGTTCGTTTCAAATACCAGAAAATATTTAGATCATGGCAGTTTTGGGTTTGTCTTATTTCATTTATTTTATCATTGGGATCAAAATCCATGGCAGTCACTTTGCCAGCGATTTTACTTGTTTTTGACTACCTTGCTGAAAATAAATTTCTTAAAAAAGATCTAATCTCTAAAATCCCTTTTGTTCTTGTCGCCGTCCCCTGGGCCGTCGCCACGTTTTTTATTCAAAGTTCCTTAAGACAGGGCGTTCCTACGTCTTTTTCTTTTTTTGATGCCATTCCGCGAATCCTTGATTCTACGACTTTTTATTTGATTAAGTCGGTTCTGCCCTTTGGTCTTTGTGTTTGGTACGACAGGGCCGATGTAATTTTTGGCATCGCGGAGTATTCAATTGCTTTTGGCATTGTATGTTTACTTTTGTATGTGGCCAATCGGTCGAACGCCTACCGAAATCATCTTTATTTTGGACTTACTTTCTTTTTTATCTCGGCTTTGCCAATATTACAAATAATACCTTTCGGAAAAACTTTTCTTTTTGCAGACCGTTATAGTTACATTCCAACTTTGGGTTTATTTTATGACTACTCCATTTGCTTTATGATTTTAGCTAAAAAACTTCAACAGTATTTTCCAAAAATTCAATTCGCCATATATTCTACGTTAGCACTTTTAATTGGTTTGCTGTCAGTCTCGACCTTTCAACAAACAAAGACTTGGTTTGATACTAAATCCCTTTGGGAAAATGTTTTAAAACATTATCCCAATTCGGCAGAGGGCCATTTTAATTTAGGTGTGGCATACGAGGCCCGCGAAGATTTGCCTCGGGTCATTGAAGAATATAAGAAAGCTATCGAAATTAATCCTCGTCTCGTAGAAGCCCAAATGGATTTAGGAGGAATCTACATTCGCACCAGGCAATGGGATCTGGCTGAAAGGCAGTACAAAATAACCGAAGAATTAGAACCCGGCTCCCCCCTCGTACACATGAATTTGGGATTAGTAACCTATTTGACCAAGAGGTATGACGAAGCAGAAAAGCATCTATTAAAGTCCCTTTCTATTGAACCTGATTTTAAAACCACTCACATTATTCTTGGAAGTGTCTATTTAAAGCGTGGCGAAAAAGAACGAGGTAAAGCAGAACTTCAAAAGGCCGAAAAAATTCCCGACGGTGCTGTCATCTTTAATGGTATAGGTCATCGTCCCGAAAATCCTGTATATTAACAATTTTCGTCTCTGATTTTGCAAAGATTTCCAAAATAAAGTTAATGACGTAGGCCGAAGCCAATGAGATGGCACGCCGATTGCTATATTACACGAGAAAACTAAGGGATAGGCCCTAAAAATTAATCTGTATGGAAGGAAAAACTATGAAGAAGTTCATAATCATTAATTTTTTATTGGTTGCCACATCGGCGATGGCTGCCACAAGCCCCGATGCACAGGTAACGACGAAATCTACTGCTACACAAGAAGCCGGAGTTATTACAACAGTTATTCCTCAAGCCGGTGTTGTATTGGCTACCTTCGTCGGCGATAACACAAGTGGCACAACAACACATACTGGTCTTAATATTGGCGCCCTGGCTGATTTCGGCCGTTCAAATCTTCAACTAGAGTCTGGATTGCTATATAGACAGCTAGGTACAAAGATGTCTTCACGAGGAGTTGATGCCTCTTTTGATATGAACTACATCTCGATTCCCTTTATGGCTAAGTACAATTTTAGTGGTTTTGATACTAATACCGCTTACTTAAAAATTGGCGCCGTTCCAGCATTCGCAGTTTCTCGAAGCGTGACTGCCAAAGCAGGTAGCATCTCTGCTACCGTAGACGTGGCTGACGAAACTAATTCATTTGATATTGGAGTCGGAGGCGGTTTAGGCGGAAAATTTAATGTGAGCCCCGGAATGGCTTTCGTTGTTGAGGCCGATTATATTAGAGGCCTAACAAAATTAAATTCAAAAGGCGGAGATTCCATTTACAATTCCGACCTCTCTATCTCAGCCGGACTTGGAATCGAACTGTAATCAATTTTTTCAGTATTCAAATCTCGAAAAAAGGCATCTGATTTTTAGATGCCTTTTTCTTTTACCTAAATGAGATAAATTTATATAATTAATGTGCAAGCATGAATTTGCCGTATCTAGAAAAGCAGCGGCAACAACAGGAACACTCTCCTTTTCAGTACATAATTGCGATTTGGCTATTTTGTTTGGAATGGGGATTAAGATTTAGCGGCCAAAGCCTCCACCTCCGGTGGTCCATCCTTGTTGTTAAAGTTGAGCTGCCGCTTTATCCGCAGACGTTAGCCCAGTCAGTTCAGTGAAAAGATCCTCATTATCCAAAAAACCAGCCGGCATAGCAGAGTAAACAGTACAACTGACCGCTCCAGTTTAAAAAATAAAGTCCGATTAGTCCTATGTTTCGGCATAGGCTACCTCCGGTCTCATGGAGGCTCTTCCAGGCTTCTGGGTTAATCCCCGGAGGCTTTGGCATTTCAAGACGGATTGTTCGAAAATCGAATTGATATTATCGCTATGAATCCGGCAATATGACCTTACCAAGGAGATTCTTTTGAAAAAACTAAGTTACGTTATATTGCCGATCCTATTCACAGTTAGTTGTGCGACGTCTGAGAAAATCATCAGGGCACCAGCAAATGCTGAACAATCTGATTACAAGGTGGAGATTATTGGAGGTGACGAAAGCACATTCGCACCTAATCTTAACGCAGATGCAACGACTATAAGTGACTCAAATAAATATGATGTTGTTATAATAGGCGGCGGATTAGCCGGGCTCACGGCAGCGGTCTACCTCACCGATGCCCAATTGAAAGTTTTAGTTTTAGAAAAAGAATCTCAAGTGGGTGGCCTTGCGGCCGAACATATGACCGCCAACGGCATTCCCTATGACCGTGGTGCCGCCTATTGGACAGCACCGTACAAAGAAGAACTTGAAATACTTAAGCGAATCGAATTGGGGAATTTTGAGGAACGTTACCCTATCCCCGAGCCCATCGACACTTATCTCAGTAATGGAACTTTGTATGGTGAGGAAAAGGGCCTTTGGGATCCTGAGACCGTTAAAAAATTACCTGTGAGTTTTGAGATTTTTAAATATGAACTCCAAGAGGCTAATAACAACGCAGAAATTCCCAACCAGCCCTTTGAAGAATTCAAAGGTTACATTGATCCTGATAACGGTAGTGGTAAGCATGGAAAAATGGATTTGGATAGAATCAATGCAAAACTGTGGATCGATTCAATGCCAAAACTCTTAGCTAAGCACGCCAAACAAAAACGGCCAGGCCATGAAAATGAATCCAAATTTGTAGAACATAGTGCCCAAGAAATTTATGACCGTTTTTCTAAAGATAGTTCCTTTAATTCTAAAGACCCAATGAGCCCAGTGATTGACTTTCTTGAATTATTTTGTCGATCAGCCTTGGGCGCAAAACCTGATCAGATTTCTGCCATGGCCTTTGCTAATTTCTATATCTCTGAAATTGTAACGCGTTACACGACACCCATTGGGACAGGTAAGGCCGCAAGAAACATGGATCATATTCTTAAGAATAAATCCCATAAAGACTACGCCGATGTCATGACCAACACTCCAGTTCCCAATGGCGGTATGAAAATCACAAACGACAAATCGGGGGTTATGGTAAAATATTTAAAAAAAGACAAAATGACGGGTAAGTGGCAACACTCTGAAGTAAAAGCAAACTATGCGGTCTTTGCAGCTCAACTTAAATTTGCTCCAAGTTTAATAAAAGATTTTAAGACTTCAAGTGATTTTAAGACCCGTAATCAAGCAAAATTGATGGAACAAATGGAATATTCCCACTACTCGGTTCATGTGGCCGAAGTCCTTGGCCACCCTTATAGAGCTTCTTACGATACTTGGGTTCGAAACCAAGATTACAAAGATACGGATTTTACCGATATTATTTTAGGCCGATGGAATGAGAAAAATAAAATCAATGGATACGAAAAATCCAAGGATTGTTCGATCAATCCAGATCCGGTTAAAAACTCAATCATGACGATTTATCATCCCATGGCCATTAAAGATTTTGGCCCAGAGGGATACTCAGATAAGAATTCAGAAAAGATGGCCAGAGACGCCATGTCTCAAATGCAAGAAGCACTTCGACCCGTCTTGAGATGTGACAAAGACATAAAGGTCTTAAATGTTGTAACGAATAGATGGCCCTACTCTGTTCATGTTGCAAAACCAGGCCACTACATAAGAAGTGCCCGGCTCTTGAGACGGCCCATCGCAGGTCGAATTTTCTTTGCTAACAATAATATTGGTACACCGGCTTTTGAAGAAGCCCTCTTTCGCGGTCACTGTGCAGCTGATAATATTTTAGCTCGAACTCGAAAAGATTTTAAACGCGAAGATTGGTCCCGATGTCCGATTGATAGATAGATAGTTATCGCAATGATACTTCGAGTTTTATTGTGACGAGATCGAAATTGCAGCCTAGAAAAGATCCGCAGCTAAAATTCAAAATTGGATTTTTTTAGGAACCGTCCTAAATTTGATTTCCTAGGGAGAATTTCATTAATTTTAAGTTGGGGCGCGAACTACTCTCTCAGTTTTTTGTAGCGCACGCGATGGGGAGTAAGGCTCTGAACACCCAGACGCTTCTTGAGACCCTCTTCATAGTCTTGATAATTGCCTTCGCTCCAATAGAGTTGGCTATCGTCTTCAAAAGCCAAAATATGGGTGGCAATTCGATCTAAGAACCAACGATCATGGCTCACAACTATGGCGCAGCCTGAAAACCGAAGCAGTGCTTCTTCAAGAGCCCTTAAAGTATTAACATCTAAATCATTGGTGGGTTCGTCTAATAAGAGTAAATTTCCACCGGTTTTAAGCATTTTTGCTAAATGGACTCGATTGCGTTCCCCACCCGATAGTGTTCCTACTTTTTTCTGTTGATCGGTACCTGAAAAATTAAACCAGGCCACGTATTGCCGAGAGGGGATCTCACGTTTTCCGACCACCACGACTTCAGCACCACCAGAAATTTCATCAAAAATTGATTTATTATCATCAAGTCTATGTCGGGATTGATCCACATACCCAAGCTTTACCGATGTTCCAATTTTTAATTCACCTTTGTCTGCTTTTTCTTGGCCGGTGATCATTCTAAATAGTGTGGTCTTACCTGCACCATTGGGCCCGACAACTCCGACGATAGCTCCCGCGGGAATAGTGAATGTGGCATTATCAATAAGTAATTTCTCGCCATACCCTTTTGAAAGACCGCGGGCTTCAATGACAAGATCACCTAAGCGAGGACCCGGTGGAATTTGAATTTCAACGTCATCAATTTTAGTTTGGGCTTCTTCTGCGAGTAAATTTTCGTAGGCACTGATCCTAGCTTTACTTTTTCCTTGCCGAGCGCGGGGGCTCATTCGAATCCACTCTAACTCCCGACCCAAAGTGCGTTGGCGTTTGGTTTCAGATTTTTCTTCTTGGGCAAGTCTTGCTTGTTTTTGTTCAAGCCAAGAAGTGTAGTTCCCCTTCCATGGAATTCCCGTGCCGCGATCTAATTCTAAAATCCACCCGGCGATATTATCTAAGAAATATCTATCATGTGTGATGGCGATGACTGAACCTTTGTATTCTCTTAAATGATTTTCAAGCCACGCTACGGATTCGGCATCTAAGTGGTTTGTAGGTTCGTCTAGTAACAATAAATCAGGGGCTTCAAGTAACAATTTGCAAAGGGCCACTCGACGCTTTTCGCCACCAGAAAGATTCATTACACTTGAATCCCCGGGTGGGCATCGAAGTGCATCCATGGCTATTTCTAAAGTTCGATCAAGTTCCCAAGCGTTGGCATGATCTATTTTTTCTTGAACCTTGGCTTGTTCTTCTAAGAGCTTCTCCATTGCTTCGGGGGTCATTTCTACTGCAAATTT
>JAHFAE010000102.1 GCA_023250675.1 Oligoflexia bacterium
CCGAATTTTTACCATTTTGTATGAATCCAAATGAACTCGAGGATCGATTAACGAACCAAGAAGTTCCACTTATTTTGGATCCCATAAAAAATGTCTTAGTCTTACCGTGGCAAGAAGCTTTGCAGAAGATCGCTCAATTTCAAGAGTTTAGACTATTTTAGCGACCTCGATAAAATAGCCTGCCCTAAAGATGCGCTTCATCAATATTTAGAATTCGAGCTAGATTGAATCTCACTTGGAATAGCTCTTGTTTCGAGACAGTTCCTATTTTTTTTAATACGCGTTTTGTGGAGATGGCCCTTATTTGGTAAGTGTCTATGGCTGAAGGCTTTTTAAGGCCTGCCATCTTCAAGTCTAAAATGGGAACAAAGATAGGACTGTCTTTCTGTTTGGCATCGGTTATTGGTAAAATAATTACCAATTCAAGGGGAGTTAATCCGCCTTCAATGATTAGACATGGTCGAATTTTATTTTTCTCTGCACCTATTGTTGGGTTGAGATCCACTTCAACAGTATCACCAGGTTTGAAATCACTCAAAGTCTTCCCCTTCAAGGGCTTCAAAGTAATTCTCAGGATTTGATTCCGTATAAGAAAACAAAGCTTGCTTTTTCCACTTCATTCTTTCTCGTCGCTTGAGCCACTTATTAAAAAAGGACAGAGCCTCATCGATCATTTCAGTACGGGTAGAGAAGCCGAGTTCTTTGTAATGGTCAAGTATCAGTTTGTTCTTTAATTTCCCCAAGTTCATAAAAGCACCTCGTTGAAGCGTAAATGTATACCTATAATTATAGTCATTTTTATGAGTATAAACAAGCGCATAATATGGAGGCGTAAGTCCTTAATCTTACATGTGGATTCAAATTGGTAACGTCTTTCTAGCTCAAATTTCATTGGTGGCACCACGTTCTATACCAGAGTCTGAAACAAAGTTTTGAACAAGACTTGTGTGCAAAAGACCTAAATTATAAAATCTTATAACAACTTGAGTGAGGTGTATCAGATGCAAGAGCGAAAATTCTTACTCCGAATTATTACAGTGGCTGTGGCCCTAGTTGGATTAACAATTGCCATTCATGGATGCAACAGCGGCGGCGGGGGAAGCCCATCTTTTACACTGAAAGGTGCTCCGCGATGAAAAATTTAATTCTTGCCATTATTGTCGGACACTTTTTCAGCTCTTTAGCGTTTGCTGTAAGCGTAAATTCTTCTTCTACAAAACTTACTATTTACGGAGTATGGCTTTCAACAAGTGCCGATTGTACGAGTCCTGTCCAAGTATCGTCGGATGCCAATGGCACGGAGGTCGATATTAACCAAAGCCCTGTCCTTGGGACCGGCGCTGTAGCAGCCGGCACTTACAAATGCCTTATCATAAAAATAAATGCGGTCATTAAATTCACTCCAGCTACAAGTGATGGGGCCAATTGTACTTCCGGGCACGAATACACCTTTAATACTTGTCTTGCATCCAACTCAGTCAACACGTCAAAGAATCCAATTACTGGTGCAATAATTAATTGCACCGGCACTTCTGTCAGCGACACAACAGGCGACGAGCTTTTCTTGTACGTATCTCGAAATTCAGCTTGCAGTGGAACGTTAAGTTCTGACTCAGCTTGCACAGGAATTTTTACAAATGCGTGGGTCCCGCCGACATCAGCGGCGGATGTGAATCATGGTTTTAAACTTTCCAGCGACATTACTATTTCTGGAAATACTTCCGGTAGTTTTGTCTTCAACACGGACTCTCAAATTGACACCAATGCGGGAGCTTGTGATCTTGAAGGGTTTGATCTCTCCTACAAATAAGTCCCCCGCCAGACACTTTCTCACTATAATCGCAGGGAGTAGAGACTCTCCATGGTTCCTAGGACTCGAGCGGGGCCAGACCGTTTTGAGAAAATAAACAGAAAGTACCGGAGGGTGCTCAATCTTAATTTTGATAGCGCCAAATTAAAAAATTTAATATAGTTTGTGTCAAAACTTTGAAAGGACTAGAGAGATGCTTGAAGTCACTCCTGAAATTATTAGATCTCGTTTTCCAGATTTAATTTCTTCAACTAAGGGTGACGAGAAAACTGTTCTTAAAAAAGTGTCCTCGCCAGATCAAATTGAAAAGCAAGGTCTTGTATTTCTAGTCGACAATAAATTTCAAGAAAAAACCCTGGCTAGTGCAGCAGGGGCCATCGTAACTAGCACTAAAAATCAAGCTGCCATTGAAAGTTTATCTGCAGAAATTTTAGGAAACAAAACGTTTCTGTTCACTTCCAATGTCAGGTTGGCCATGGCGCTTATCATAAATGAATTTTTTGCAGAAGAGACGCCGTTGGTGCAAAGCAACAAAATTCACCCCACGGCTATCATTGCGCTATCAGCCAAACTAGGTGCCAATGTCACTGTCGGTCCCTATTCAGTTGTTGGTGAGAATGTTCATATTGGCGATGGAGTGCGGCTCGATGCAAGTGTTATCATTGAGGCTGATGCTAAAATTAAAAAGGACTGTCATCTTTTTTCAAATCTCTACATTGGACCAAGAACTGAGATTGGTGAGCGCTGTGTAATTTTCCCCAATTCTACTATTGGGTCAGAAGGCTATGGATTTGCGCCCGATGAAAATGGTCGAATGCATCGAATTCCTCAAATGGGTAAGGTCGTCATTGAAAATGATGTGGAAATAGGTGCCAATTGCACTATTGACCGAGCTACTTTTGATGTCACTCGCATTGGTGAAGGTACTAAAATAGATAAACTCTGTCACATCGCTCACAACTGCATTATTGGCAAACATTGTGTGATCACAGCAAGTTTTGCCGTGGCAGGTTCGACTACAATTGGCAACCATTTTATTGCCGGTGGTCGTTGCACGGTAAGAGGCGGAATCAATATTTGTGATCGAGTTGAACTGGCTGCCGCATCCGGAGTTCATAATAATATAACTGAGCCCGGGCAATATGGTGGCCATCCCCTTCAACCAGTGCGAGATTCCATGCGCACTATTACATCTCTTTCGAGTGTTCCGAAAATGCGAAAACAAATTGCGCTGCTATTTAAACATTTGGGATTAATAGATGAGGATTCAGAATAGAATTTTGAATGAAATTTTGTAGCCGTCGCCGAAATGTGGCCGGTGCTTAAATAACTTCTTCTTCTTTTCTTTTTTGCGGCAATACTAAATCAAGCGTTGAATCTAAATTTGCATTTTCGGGGGAAAGTCGCGAGAGGACAGAACCTAAACTATCATCGACAGCACCAAGAACAATATGGTTTTCCGTAGCCAAATCTTTTCGAAATTCTGCCCACCCAATGGCTCTTAAGATGCGGCAAATAAGGTAGCCCAAATCAAATTCAAACCAGCGATGGGAGAACTTCACTGACTGAGGCTGATGATGGTGATTATTATGATAGCCTTCACCTAAAACCAAAAGACCCACCATGGTATTGTTCGTTGAATGATCCTTAGTATCGAAATTTCTGTACCCAGCGTAATGACCTAGTGAATTAACAAGCCAACCTTGAATGGGATGACTTGCGATTCCCATCCAGTAACAAGCACCAATAAGAATACCACCACTAAAATACGAAATTCCTGCGCCAATCAAGAAATGAAGACCTAGAGGTAGAAGCCAGTAGCGCCGGCGATTGAGCCAACTCACCGGAAAATTCAAATCTTCGACAACAGAATTAAATGTGCGGCGATTGCCAATCAATCCTCGAAGGATTCTTTGAAACGAATAATGTTGTGACAAGAAAACTCCAAAAACCCCGTCGTTGACAGGACTATGAGGATCTTTTTCGGAGTCCACATGTTGATGGTGCATGCGGTGCATGCAAACCCAGCCTTTGAGATCAAGACCCGTGACCCAGTTCCCGGTGTGAATAACAAATTGGCGAAGCCAAGGCTTAAGAATCAAACCCTTATGGGCAAAAGCGCGGTGAAAGAAAACCGACATGTAAGTCATATTTAGAACATAGGCCGATACAAAAATCAGGGCGCAACTTAGGTAATAGAACATCAGGCCTCTTTCTAGAAGTTTTGTTCAACGTGTTAAGGGCAGGATAACAGCGTAATGATATAAGTTACAAGAAGATAGGAGGCTATATTGGCTGGGCCTCGTGACTAAAGTCCATGAAAGTGCGAATTTAGCCTGTTTTATTCTTCAAAAACTGTATTTAGGGTGATGAAAAATCCTTAGCCAACTGATTGGTTTCACTACACCAATTGGTCGTTATAACAAAACTTTAGCTATCTCAGCCGGCACTGTTATTGAATCTAAATAGTCCAAACGACCTAATTTACGGGGTATTTACGGGGGTAAATTCAATGAATAAACGAGTGATGTTGGTTTTAACTTTTGCTCTACTCACTTTGGTTCATTACCAAAATTGCGGTAAGGTAGCGTTTTCAGGGATCGGTCGGTCACCCACAGCTGTGGCGCCTGAAACTCCGGGTATTGTCGTCACAGATCCAAAAAACGAAGAGCCTCGAAATACTGAAATTTTTGAGGTCGATGTCGTAGAATGCATGTTAGCTGGGCCATACCAGAAGATCACACTATCGGGAACATTGGAACTTGGGTCAAACAGCGCTTCTACCAGAGTTTGCATGTCATCTCATAGTTGTTTAAATCTGATTAATGACTACGCAGCTATGCATAATTGCAGTCTTTCAAAAGGAATTGCTACATCAGCCAATAGCCAAATGAAATGCACAGATATATTTCCAGGAAGTAGCGGGACCTGCCAAAACGCTCGAATCTTAAGTGACACCGAATTAGTTAATATTCTTGCCAACATGGCCGCTAATAAATAGTTTTGAAAGATGCTGTAAGAAGCTTAATAATGCAAATTTGAATAAACTAGGTGTCCGGTACGGACCCCCTGAATTTGGTGTCCACGGCAAGGATTGAACTTGCGACCCCCAGTTTAGGAAACTAGTGCTCTATCCAACTGAGCTACGTGGACATATTTGATCTGTGAGCATATGTCGGATTTTTTATCCTGTTCAAAGATGTTTTGCAAGTCTGCACGAGCAATCTCTTGTTAATTCACGAACCTTTTCAGAATCGAGGGTGTCAAAAAATGGCATAACGAGTGTTAACAAAACAGACGGTTTTTCGACAGGGACTTATCAGTGTTGTTTCTGGCTCGCGCCCGCTTGGTGCGATTCTTGAAGTGAATTATTGAGTCTACGCCAATGAAATGACAAACTTGGAGTCCGAAATGAGTTTTGAAAAAATAGCAGTTTATTTTATTATTGTGATAGGCCTACACGCCCCGGCGGCCTATCCATCAATGTGCTCGGCGCTTATTCAATCTAATCACAAATGGGTTTTTGCACCTAATTTAACAGAAAATAGAAATCTTCTAGGCTTCGACATAGCCGAATCAGGCGGCGTGACTCATTATATCGCAACAATTTACACTTCGAGATCTTCAGAGGCAGGATCAGGGTTTCGCCAATTGAAAGAAACTTCCGAATTTTATTCGGACTCGGTACGTATTTATAGGAAAGAGGGAAGTGCTAAAATTCTAGAAAAGAAAATTGAAATTCCTGATCTAATTATTGTACGCGAAATCTTCCCGATTGATTCAGGGGGAAGCGCGCCGCGTGGAGCAGTCGTTACTGATTCTGGTGTTACAATTGTAAACTTAAGGGATGCGGTGATTGAAATGCAATATGAATATTCAGACAAATCAACCGTAAACCAGCTTCGCGATGTATATCCGAGCGGAGATCTTGCATTGGAATTGAAAAAGCCTGAAATCACCTTTATTGGCTCTCCACTTCCCTCGTCTGTCCAAATAACTACTTTTGTAGGTGTTCAGCGTGTGACTAGGCTTTTGGATTTAATTCCTTTTTCTAAGTCTCCTTAAAATTTAACTCTACAATTTCACTAAAGAAATTCTTACATTTGATTGTAAATCAGGGGAATTTTCATTGCTGGCAGAAGAAGCCACAATTCAAGCAATTTATCGTTAGGCAGACTTCGGGGAATTTCTAAGCTCCTTAAATATTCGTTCCCAGGAGTTATATGGGTAGCTCTTTCCAAATGGCGATTCATATTTAGGTGTAAGGCCGTGGCCAATTCTTGATCTCTAAATACAAGGGCTACTTCAGTATTCAAATTTTGGGAACGTGGATCAAGATTATATGAACCAACAATTCCTATACTATCATCGATAACTGCAGATTTGGCATGGAGAGATTCGGGCCCCTGATATTCCCAGAGTTCAATACCCAAATCTATGAGGTGTTTTTTCTCTTTAATGTAAGCGGCTTGTGCAGCCATATTGTCAGAGGATTTGAGAGAATTTGTCATAATACGAATTGTTGGCCTCTGGGAACTTCGAGACTTCAACTCTGTGATCAGCTGAATAAATTCTTTAGTCGGTACTAAATAAGGGGATTCAATGGTGATAGATCGTTTCGCATTTTGAAATAGTGAAATGAGCTGGCTAGCCGTGCCCTGATGACCGTCGGTTTTGCCAACACGGTCGTGCACAAAATTTACTTCCGCAATCTCTTTTGCTTCGGTCTCCCAGTCCCTATGATTTTTCATATCTACTAATTTGCTGTTTAACAAAGTCTTTGTTGCGCCATCGACAGTATATTTGGCATCAACGAGACCCTTAGAAATTTTAGAAGCTTCGCGGCGGCAAATAGCTCGGGGCGATGATTCTTTAACTGATACACAGGATTTGTTTCGATTTGAGTTTGAAAATATTCCTAAATCTGGCTGAGAAACTTCTTGGCTATTCCAGAGCTGAACAAAGTATTCATTTGCTTTTTTAGCAGCAGCGCCGTTGGCGTAAATATCGCGGTCAACATAGTTTCGATCTTCGCTTACACCAAAATAAGAGTTTTCCACATTACGACCTCCGGTAAGCATTTCACTACTATCTATGAGGAGTA
Organism: Oligoflexia bacterium; assembly: GCA_023250675.1. Taxonomy (GTDB): domain Bacteria; phylum Bdellovibrionota; class Bdellovibrionia; order JABDDW01; family JABDDW01; genus JAHFAE01. Next base: position 6,915 of record JAHFAE010000102.1, read on the forward strand.
ACTTGTCGTGCATGCGTCGAGAAATCCAATTTAGTTTCGTAAATCTGAAGGGGTGAAATACTCGAATCTGAATTCCTTCGTCCATGAGGTATGCCATGATATTTTGTGGAATGTACATCCAAGGGGCGTCGATAATCATACGAACTGTTTTGTGGTTTCGAGCAGCTTCTCTTAAAAGTGACAAACCGCCAAGGGAGATACTGTCGTATCCAAAAATAAAATATTCAATATTGATTTCGCTTTGGGCTTTCACTATGAGATCAAGTCTTGCTTGAGCCGCTTCGCCGCTTTCATTGAGAATTTTAATTTTATCGGCCAAAACCGAGCTGCCGAATAAAAGCCAAATTAAATAGGTAAACGAGATCATAAGTTTCATAATAAAAGGTGCTCCCTTCGCGTACACAACTTTGATTTCATTATGCAAGCGTGCCACCGGCATTAAGAGGGGTTTTTTTGTATATGGTTCAGATGCTCAACTGAAAAAAGTTAAAAACACCAATAGATTCAAGTGTATAAGGCAGGTAATCGGTGGCGTGAATAAGAGCAATTTGCGGCTCATTTTGAGCGACATTACGGGCAAGCTTGGTTAGGGGCAAGCTTGGTTAGGGGCAAGTCCCACAACAGATTCCTTACCCCAACCAAACCTTACGAGTGTTCTACTTCAGTGTTCTAAAACTCAATTGAGCGGTTTGAGTTTGTTGTCCGTTGGCATCTTTAGAAGTTCCAAAGACATTGTAAAAACCATTACTCGTTAGTCCAGTCAATTGAATCACATGGCTTGTGACTGGGGACGGGTTAATGGGTGTCAGTAAAAATGTGTTTCCAGGTGTTAATAAATATGCGCCTTGAGAATCTGAAGCTACGGTTGTGAGCCAAGTGAGAGTTGCTGATGTTTGGGTTATATTTATCACTCTAAAATTAAAGGCGATCAAAGGTGGATAGATTTCTGACCACTGGTATGTAGCGGGAGTGGGATCAATGTTACCAGCCATATCGGTGGCGCGCACTTGAAACTGGTGACTTCCTACGGGCAAATTATTGTAGGTGATAGGGCTTGTGCAAGGTGCAAAACCTGAATTATCAATTTGGCACTCAAAGGTAGAAACTTCGGTTGCAATAAATGTAGCGGTGAAAAAAGTCAGAGTGCTTGGTGATTCATTGGGGCTTACATTAGTAATTGTCGTATTTGGAATGGTGAGATCTACGTTCCAACTAAAAAGAGCTCCACCGAGCTCGGCGTTGCCCGCTAAATCTTTGGCGCGCACATTAAATATATGGGCCCCTTCAGGCAACCCCGCGTAGACTGCTGGGCTTGTGCAAGAAACTTCTGCTGCGCCATCGAGAGAGCATTGATAAGTTGAAGGTTCGTTAGCAGCAAAATTAATCGTCATTGATGTAGAGTTGTTATTTAAAGAATTTGGCATATGGGATTGAATTTGTGAAATCGGTGCGATGGTGTCTACAACCCAAGCGTAAGAAGCTGGATCACTTTGATTGCCAACTATATCTGTGGCTTGAACGGCAAAGGTGTGAATTCCATCATTAAGATTTGCGAAACTAACGGGAGAAGTGCAGGGCCCCATATTATTACTATCTAAGTAACAATTGAAACTTGAGAGTTTATCAGAGCTAAAATTTAAAGCCATTGAATTTAGGTTTGTGGGTGATTGATTCGGGTCTGTCGAATCAATTCTTACTCTAGGAACGATACTATCCACATTAAAATTGTAAGTTAAAGGCATTCCCATATTTGAAGCAAGATCGGTGGCTGAGACCTCAATGCTATGGGAGCCGTTGGAGAGGTTGGAGTACGAAACGTTTCCACCTGAGCAATCAGAGGAGGTACCGTCGTCTAAAGAGCAAAGAAGAGTTGCCACGGGCTCATTAACTTTAAACCAAATTGTCTGACTGGTTTGATTGTGAGACTGAGAAGACGGAATTGCTGATTCCAATGAAATTACCGGAGGAGTCGTATCGATGGCCCAGTTAAACTGAGCCGGCGATGAACTTTTGTTTCCTGCTGCATCGATGGCGTAAACGTCAAAATGATGGGAACCTTCGTTTAAGTTTTGATAACTTATAGAAGTAGCACATGGGCTAGGGGTGCCCTGATCGAGGGCGCACTCAAAATCTTTGGTTTCTTCAGATGCAAACGAGATCATCATATCTGTAAAGTTGGTTGGAAAGTGATTGGGAAACGTAAAAGTAATAAATACGTTTGGATTCATTGTGTCGATAATAAATTCTGAAATGGCGGGCAAACTGACATTGCCGACACTATCTGAAACCCAAACAGAAACATGATGTAGACCATCTGTTAAATTCTCAACGATAAAGGGGCTTTGACATGGGTTTGCGGTCTGGTCATCAAGTGCACACATGTAGCTAGTCGTGTCGGCGGACCCGTTAAAGTAAAAAGTTCGATTGGTAATGTTCGAGGGACTCTCGCCTGGCAAAATTTCTGCAAAAACTACCGTGGGTAGAGAGGTCTTCACCATCCAAAAATAATTCGCTGTATTGCCAATGTTGCCAAGTAAGTCTTTTGCGTTGACACTGAAGAGGTGATTGCCGTCGGCAAGGTCTGCGTAGCTGGTGGGACTAAAGCAATTGGTTGTGTTGTTGTCGAGAGTACACTCGTAGGTGGATGGTTCGCTTGCGACAAATTCAAAAGTAATATTTTTTGAATTGGTAACCGGAGAGTTTGGGCTGACATTTGTGATAGTTACCGAAGGTCCGGTGGCGTCTACTGTCCAATTGTAATGAGCGGGATCGTGACTCGAGCCATTTGCATTTATCGCCACGACAGCAAAATCATGGAAGCCGTCGGGTAGGTTTTGGAATGCTGCGGGAGAGTTGCAGTTTGAATAGGAACTTTGATCTATACTGCACATAAAGTCAGAGGGTTGATCTGCAGAAAAAATAATTTGAATTGAAGTCATATTTGTAATTGGTCCGACAGAAGCACTATCAATTCTAGCTACAGGTGCTGGCTCTGGAGTAGGTGTCGGAGTTGGTTCAGGAGTCGGTACTGGTGTTGGCTCAGGAGTCGGAACTGGTGTTGGCTCAGGAGTCGGAACTGGTGTTGGTTCAGGAGTCGGAACTGGTGTTGGCTCAGGAGTCGGAACTGGTGTTGGCTCAGGAGTCGGAACTGGTGTTGGCTCAGGAGTCGGAACTGGTGTTGGAACCGGTGTTGG
>JAHFAE010000103.1 GCA_023250675.1 Oligoflexia bacterium
ACTAGAAAAAAGGCTTGAGACCTTCGTTGTTGTGCCAAACAAAGAAAATCAAAATATTTTAGATGATTTGGGTTCGGCTCATTTAATGAAGCCAGCAAACCTTTCAGATATTTTGAGAAGATCAGAAATTGAAATAGAAGATCTTGTTGTTTTTGATAAAGAGATCATTCTTGACCCTGAAATCTTAGAATCAGTAGAAATCAAAATTAAGTATGAAGGGTACATAAAACGACAAACCGAAATTTTAGGACACACCAAAAGGCTTGAGAAATTTAAGATTCCGACAGATTTTGATTTCAATTTGGTTATGGGCCTTTCTAATGAAGAAAAAGAAAAGCTTATTAAGATTCGGCCAGAAACAATTGGGCAGGCAGGCCGAATTTCTGGAGTAAATCCTTCGGCAATTCAAGCCCTCCTAATAAATCTAAAAGGAAATAAAAGGCTAAAAAACACTTTGACCCATAGCGACAATATCAATGCCCGCTGAAAACTGGAGAATTCCTAAGTTTTTTCCAGAGATTTCTATGCCTGTATTAGAAAAATTAAAAAACTATCATTTAGAGTTGTTAAAATGGACGCGAAAAATGAATCTTATCTCTGCTGGTTCAATTGAAAACGGAGACATCATTCACATTGCCGATGCTATTCAGGGAATTAGAATAATTCAGAGCGAAACTAGTGGTTGTCAAGAAATCTGGGATTTTGGATCAGGCAACGGAATTCCGGGGGCTGTTTATGCCATTCTCGATCCTGAACAAAAAATTCATTGTGTAGATTCAGACCAGAGAAAGATATCTTTTATAAAAAATGTTGCCCTTACACAGGGCATCCAGAATTTAGAAACATATTGTTGTCGGGTCGAAGACCTTGAGAAAAACACCGTTAATGTAGCCATGGCGAGAGGCTTTGCTCCAATTGAAAAAAGCCTAGAAATTACTGAAGCGCTATTTCAACAGAAGGGAACGTTCTTTCATTTCAAAGGTCCCGATTGGAAAAATGAAGTTAGTGGACCAAATTCAGAAAAATGTTCCACGTGGAACATTTCCGAATTATCCCAATACGAATTGCCAGAAAATAAAGGAAAAAGAACGGTAGTTATAGCCACGAGACATAACCTTGGTTAATGATGGCCGGAAGATCCATGTTCAGCCTTTGGTGGTGGCGCACCACCGTGCTCGCCGCCGCCGTGTCCGCCTTCGCCACCCTCTCCATGCTCGCCTGGGGGCGGAGCAAGTGATGCTGCGATTCGGGCTTGCCGCTCTTTGATTCTTTTTTCTTGGTCCCATTCTCTTGAAGCGGTCTTTAGCTTCTTGTCTGTAAGATAGGATTTAAACTCTTCAGGATTGGGCCAGGGGAGCTTCTTTTCAAAGTATTCAGGATAAGTTTTAGTGTCATGCTTAAGTCTAGCGTCAAGCTTGGTTGAGTAATACCTATACTGCTCTGATGTACGCTGAAGGGTTTCAACTAGTTTAAAATATTTATTCTGGGCGTCTTCGCGAATACCTGTTCGTATCGGGGCTTCCTCATAAGCTTTTTTAGCTTTCTCCGATGCGCCCTCCAGAAACCTAATTTTTGCCAAGAGCTCTTCAGAGGTACTCTTGATATCCATATATATTGGATCGACCCTCTCTGGGTTTTTGATTGGGCGGTTACACCCAGTTACAAGTAGAAATGCCAAGAATAGACCTAGCCGTTGCATGACTTAAAAATCGGCAAAAATCATTGGAAACTTAAAAATGTTCCACGTGGAACATTTTTAAGGCTTGCAATATATACAGGGTTTAAATAATCATTAGATAATCACTATTGCACGGGAGGGCTTGTGAGTAGAGTAATCTGCATAGCCAATCAAAAAGGTGGAGTAGGCAAAACCACAACGGCGGTTAACCTTTCAGCAAGTCTAGCAAAAAAAGGTAAGTCGGTACTGCTCATTGATCTTGATCCGCAAGGAAATGCCTCCAGCGGACTGGGCATTAAACGCCATGAGTTCAATGATAGGAACGTTTACCATGTTTTGATTGGTCAAAAGACTATCAAAGAGGTAGTCACCAAGGCCTCCATGGATAACCTCCACATAGTCGTGGCTAACAGCGACCTCATTGGAGCAGAAATTGAGCTAGTTGACGCAGAGAGTCGCGAATATCGGTTAAAAGAAGCACTTGCTTTGGTGGCTGATGACTATCAGTTTGTCATTATAGACTGCCCCCCATCACTGGGCCTTTTGACAGTAAATGCTTTAACTGCGGCACATACATTTTTGGTTCCTTTACAATGTGAATATTATGCCCTTGAAGGATTAAGTCAGCTTCTCAATACGGCGGGATTAATAAAAAAACGGCTTAATCCAGATTTAAGAATTGAAGGAATTGTTTTGACCATGTTTGATGCTCGAAACAATCTTAGCCACCAAGTGGTTAATGAAATTCAATCTCACTTCGGGGACAAGGTTTTCGGCGCGGTAATTCCAAGAAACGTGAGATTGAGCGAAGCCCCCAGTCACGGAAAATCCATTCTCGATTATGACGACAAGTCATTAGGGGCGAGACGCTATGGCGATTTGGCCGACGAACTCGTTCGACGAGTTCAGGGAGGAGCAATTAATGGCTGAAAGTAAAGATTATCCAAAACGCCCCTTGGGACGTGGTTTGGGAAGTTTGCTCGGTGAAGACCTCATAGAAGAATTTCGTAGCACCAACGGGCCCCCCAGTATTTCGGGGCCTCCGATTATTCCAAAACCCACGCCACAATTAATTGAAATCTCAGAAACAGAAACTCTTGACCCTAACCGCATTTGGCAAGTTGATGTCGAAAAACTTACTAGCAATGTTTATCAACCGAGAAAAGTTTTTTCACCTGAGAAAATTAAAGAGCTCAGCGATTCTATTCGAGAAAAAGGCATTCTTCAGCCCATCGTCGCAAGACGAATAGATAAAGATCATTTCGAAATCATTGCGGGTGAAAGACGATGGCGGGCCGCTCAGGCTGCGGGCCTCGATAAAGTCCCGGTCATTTTGAAAGAAGCTCGAAATCAAGAGAGCCTAGAGCTGGCGCTCATTGAAAATTTGCAAAGACACGATCTAAACCCCATTGAAGAAGCTGAAGCCTACCAACGATTAGCGAGCGAATTTTCATTAGGTCAGCAAGAAATCGCCACAAAAGTAGGAAAAGACCGCGCAACCATTGCTAATTCACTAAGACTTTTGGGTTTAGCGCCAGAAGTGAAACTCATGTTGGCTCAAGGGGATATTTCTATCGGCCATGCAAAGGCATTATTAGCGTTAACTGATCCAGTAAAACAAAAGGAATTGGCTAAAAAAATAAACAGCGAAAGACTTACAGTTCGCGCAGCAGAAAAACTTATTAACGGTGTTATTAAAAGAAAAGCGACAGTAGAAAGTTCCTTAGAAATTGATGTTGCTTCAAAACTTGTGCAAGGCCTTCAAGATGATCTTGCAAAAACACTCGGTACAAAAGTGGAGATCCAATACCAGAGAGGGCAAGGGGCAATTTCAATTACATTTTATACCGACGAGGATCTCTCAAGAATTATTGAAAGAATCAAGAAATAATGGCCCACTTTAACCTTATTAAGATGCCCCTCCCGCCCATGACTGAGACGGGCACCATCAATGCGGTCATCGACAAAGGCGCTCACTTTGAAGGCAAGCTCACGTTTGAGGGAACTGTACGAATTGGCGGAGAATTCAAAGGCGAAATATTCACTAACGATGTCTTGGTCATCAGCGAGGGGGCCCGCGTCGAAGCCGAAATCGACGCCGGAGTTGTTATTGTTTCTGGCACGGTGGTTGGTAACATTTCGGCAAGAGAAAAAGTAGTTGCTCATCCACCAGCTATCATTCGCGGAACCGTGACTACGCCCAGCTTAAGGATCGATGAGGGGGTTGTTTTTGAAGGCTCCACGAACATGCTGCAAAACAACTAAAACCATTGATTTTAAAGACTTTTTTGTTGACCTGATTTCACTATTTTATGTAAAACACGCCCGTCATGGAAATATTAAGCCAGCTCGGTCTTAACCAAACGGTATGGATTCAGCTGATTTTTTTTCTTATTTGCTACGTGTTCTTGTCTCGCTATTTATTTAAGCCCTTCTTGAGAAATTTAGAGCATCGAGAAAAAAATACGGGCGGAAGTATTGAAGAGGCACAGAAAATAACTGTTTCTGCCGATCGACTTGCAATGGACTACCAGGGTCATATGAAAAAACAAAACGAAGCGGCTACGGAAGTTTATGACAAGCTAAGACTCGAGGGGACCAAAGAAGAGGAGCGTCTCCTGGCCGAGGCAAAAGCAAAATCAAATCAGATGATGGATCAGGCTAAGAAAAAAGTGACTTCTGAAATTGCCATTGCAAGAGATGCACTTAAGGCAGAAATTCCTAATTTAAGCAGTCAAATTGCGAGTCGAATTCTAGGTAGAGAACTTCGATGAAGCGACTTTTCGCGATGAAATTCGGTGAAATATCAAAGTTGGTTTTATTCATGGTTTTAACTTTGATTTGCTCCATAGTATTGGGAGGGGAGCATGAAGGGGCCGCCCATGAAGGCGGAATTCCTCAAATAGTTTTTTACCAAGCTATTAATTTTTTTGGAGTTGTTCTTCTTTTGTTTTTCATTGGTAGAAAAAAGGTATCGGGCTTCTTCAACAAAAGGTATGAAGCGCTCGCTGGAGCTGTTCGCGAAGCAAAGCTCCTAAAAGAAGCAGCAGAAAAAAAACACGAAGAATATACGGTTAAAATTCAAAATTTAAATCGGGAGTCCGAAAAAATTCTTCAGCAAATTAGAGCCGACGGTGAAGAAACAAGGCGAAAAATAATCGAAGAGGCCCAAAGAGTCGCAGCGGCCATTCAAGTAGAAGCGCAGCGTGCGGCAGCCAATGAAATCGAACGAGCCAAGGTTCATTTGTACGAAGAGGTTTTGCAACAAGCCTTAGATGGGGCCCATGTCTTATTAACTAAATCAATTGCCGAGGGTGATCAGAAGAGATTGCAAAAAGAGTTTGTTGAAAAAATTGAGGCCGTTCAATGAGAAATCAAGAAGTCTCACAAAGATATGCAAAAGCTCTTTATAGCGAAGCCCTTGAAAAAGGGCGAGTCGAAACAGTCTTGAATGAGATTCGAAATATTAACGAAGCTATTTCAAAAGAGGAAGATGTTAAATTTTTTTTCTGTTCTCCGGTTGTAAAGGCAGAAGAGCAAGTAAAGGTATTACAAGCGCTTTTTCAAAAAAAAACAGCTACAGAAGAAGTTCAAGGCGTTATGATTCTTCTTGTAAAGAAAAGACGAATGAAATTTTTGCCGCAAATCGTTTCGGCCTATCAAGCGGTGGTAGATAATTCTCAAGGCGTTGCCCGGGGTCAGGTCTATAGTGCGACAACACTATTTGCTGAAGACAGACTTCGCTTAGAAACAACCATTTCTCGTTATACCGGTAAAAAAGCCGTTTTAGAATATCACGAAGACAAGAGTTTGCTCGGAGGAATGGTTGCCCAGGTAGGTAGTTTTACTTTTGACGATAGCCTGGAAACCCAACTTCGTATAATGAAAGAATCGCTAAAACAGAGGAGAGCTCATTAATGGAAATTAGAGCCGAAGAAGTCAGTCGGGTTCTTAAAGAACAAATCCAACAATATAGTAAGAAAATCGAGGTGACCGAGACAGGCACCGTTTTGACAATCGGAGACGGTGTTGCCCGAATCTACGGTCTTGATAATGCCATGGCAGGAGAGCTTTTGGAGTTTTCAAATGACCTTCGGGGCATTGTCTTGAATTTAGAAAAAGACAATGTAGGCGTGGCGCTTCTTGGAGACTTCGAACATGTTAAAGAAGGCGACACGGTAAAGAGAACAAAGAAAATTTTTGAAGTTCCAGTGGGCGATGGAATGTTGGGTCGAGTTGTGAATCCCTTGGGAGTTCCCATTGACGGCAAGGGCCCCATTAAGTCGTCAACCTTCAGAAAAGTAGATATTAAAGCCCCAGGAATTGTGGCCAGACAAAGCGTCAAGGAGCCTCTGCAAACTGGAATCAAGGCCATCGACTCCATGGTTCCAATCGGCAGGGGTCAGAGAGAATTGATTATTGGAGACAGACAAACTGGTAAAACGGCTGTTGCCATTGACACCATTATTAATCAAAAAGACAGCGGAGTTATTTGTATTTATGTAGCCATTGGACAAAAGAAATCCACCGTTGCCCAAGTGGTAGAAAAATTAAAAAAGCATAATGCGATGGCATATACGATTGTTGTTTCTGCAACGGCCTCTGATCCGGGACCTTTGCAATTTATTGCCCCCTATTCAGGCGTTACCATGGGTGAAATATTTAGAGACAGTGGCAAACATGTTTTGATTGTCTATGATGACCTCACTAAACAAGCCCAAGCTTACAGACAACTATCTTTGCTCTTGCGACGACCTCCAGGCAGAGAAGCGTATCCTGGAGACGTCTTTTATCTTCACAGTCGACTTTTGGAGCGGGCAGCAAAACTCAGCGATAAATTGGGTGGAGGAAGTCTAACGGCCCTGCCCATTATTGAAACCCAAGCGGGGGACTTGTCGGCGTACATTCCAACAAACGTTATCTCCATCACTGACGGCCAAATATTTTTAGAAACCGATCTTTTCAACTCAGGTGTGAGGCCAGCTATTAACGTTGGTCTCTCCGTATCAAGGGTTGGTGGCAGTGCGCAGATTAAGGCCATGAGACAAATCGCAGGAACCTTGCGATTAGATTTAGCACAATATCGAGAGCTGGCAGCTTTTTCTCAATTCGGTTCAGATTTGGATAAGGCAACTCAAAATCAACTAGCTCGAGGCGAAAGACTTGTTGAGATTCTAAAGCAAGGCCAGTATCAACCCATGCCTGTTGAACGACAGATCGTTATTGTTTATGCCGCAACACAAGGGTTTACCGACGACATTCCAACAAAAACCTTGGGTGTTTTTGAGAAAAAACTTTCAGAATTTTTAGATAGAAAATATGCCAACTTATTCAAAGAGATCACCGAAAAGAAAGTTTTATCTGATGATTTGAAAAAAGGTCTCAATGAAGCATTAAAAGAATTTAAGACCGTTTTTGATCCCAATAAGAAAGAGGCATAATCGATGCCGAGTATGAAGGATATCCGTAAAAAGGTATCCAGTACGAAGAACACACAGCAGATTACTAAGGCCATGAAAATGGTTTCGGCTGCAAAACTTCGCCGTGCTCAGAATGCCATTATTAATGCGAGACCCTACGCCTACAAGCTGCACTCGGTTATTTCTCGACTAGCGATGAGCGGAGAATTTAATCATCCGTTGATGGCCCAAATCCCAGAGCCCAAGAAACTCTTGTTAGTGGTTTGTACTTCTGACCGTGGGCTCTGCGGCGCCTTTAATGGCGGCGTCATAAAATTTACTGAGAAATTTTATAGAGAAAATAAAAGCAAATACGAAGTCATAAATTTTATTTTTGTAGGTAAAAAGGGTGCAGAGTATTTTAAAAAACGCGATGTTCGTACCGTAGAAACAATGATTAATCTTGTCAATGAAATCAGGTATGAACTGGCAGCAAAGCTTGCCGATAGGCTGATGAATGAGTTTACAGCGGGTGGCTACGACGAAGTCATTCTTGTTTACAATGAGTTCAAATCGGCCATAAGCCAAAAAGTAGTAGCTGAAAAACTTCTTCCCATTCAACCCCTTAATAAAGAAGAAACCATCAATGCTGAAGAAGAGGATATAAAAGAGAGTATCAATGCCTTTGCAGGCTCTAACTATATTTTTGAACCAGAGGCCGAAGTGATATTAAGACAATTATTGCCAAAGCATTTTGCCATTCAAACCTATCGATGCATGTTAGAGAGTATCGCGGGAGAACATGGGGCGCGAATGACGGCCATGGACAGCGCTACACGAAATGCAGGCCAAATGATTAAGAGATTAACATTGACGTATAATAAACTTAGACAAGCAGCTATTACCAAAGAGCTAGTAGAGATTGTCAGCGGCGCAGAAGCCCTGAAGTAAGAGGAGATTTTCAATGGTAGAAGGTCAAATTAAACAAGTTTTGGGTCCCATCGTGGACGTGGAATTTGAGGCGGGTAACTTGCCGGCAATTTACAATGCACTCAGGGTAACAAATCCGGGCATTGATAATCGAGCCGACAACTTGGTACTAGAAGTTGCACAGCATTTGGGCGAAAACACGGTGCGCACTATTGCTATGGATGCTTCTGATGGCCTTGTTCGAGGAATGAAAGTCAGAGACACGGGTCAACAGATTATGATGCCCGTTGGTAAAGAAACCCTTGGCCGCATTCTTAACGTTATCGGGGAACCAGTGGATGAAGGTGGCCCCGTAAATGCAAAAAAAACAGCGCCCATACATCGGCCTTCGCCAACCTTTGAAGAACAGTCCACCGAAGTTCAAATGCTTATGACGGGAATTAAAGTTGTGGATCTTTTGGCCCCCTATAGTCGGGGCGGAAAAATCGGACTGTTTGGCGGCGCCGGCGTTGGTAAAACTGTTTTGATTATGGAGCTGATTCGAAATATCGCCACTGAACACGGCGGCTTCTCTGTATTTGCCGGCGTCGGTGAGCGAACAAGAGAAGGCAATGATCTTTGGATGGAGATGAAAGAGTCAGGAGTGCTTGCCAAAACAGCCCTTATCTATGGTCAGATGAATGAACCGCCAGGAGCACGGGCTCGAGTTGCGCTAAGTGCACTTACGGTTGCGGAATATTTTAGAGATGAGGAGCGACAAGACGTTTTGCTCTTTGTTGATAATATCTTTAGATTTACACAAGCGGGCTCTGAAGTTTCAGCCCTTTTGGGTCGTATTCCTTCAGCCGTTGGTTACCAGCCAACGCTTGCTACAGAAATGGGTGAACTACAAGAGCGAATCACGACAACGAACAAGGGGTCCATCACGTCGGTGCAAGCGGTTTATGTTCCTGCCGACGACTATACAGACCCCGCACCAGCAACAACATTTGCTCACTTAGACGCCACAACAAATTTGAGTCGTCAAATTTCTGAGCTTGGGATTTACCCGGCGGTTGATCCCCTAGCATCAACGTCGAGAATTCTTGAGCCCGCCGTAGTTGGCGCAGAACATTATCGGGTGGCACGAGAAGTTCAAAAGACTCTTCAAACGTACAAAGATCTGCAAGACATTATTGCAATCTTAGGGATGGATGAATTGAGTGAAGAGCAAAAACTCATTGTCGGTCGTGCCAGGAAGATTCAGAAATTCTTGAGTCAACCCTTCTTTGTGGCGGAGCAGTTTACTGGAATCCCTGGTCGCTACGTCGACATCAAAGATACGGTTCGAAGCTTTGATGAAATTCTTCAAGGTAAACATGATAGCTTGCCTGAACAGGCCTTTTATCTTGTCGGTACTATTGAAGATGCCATGGAGAAAGCGAAGAAACTGGGTAATTGATGCTCAAACTTTCTTTAGTTACACCTTCAAAAAAGCTCCTTACCGATTTGGTGGTGGAAGATTTATTTGTCCCCGCCTACCGTGGGGAGCTTGATATTCTCGCAGGTCACGCCCCGCTCATGTCCACTTTAGGCACTGGAGTTTTGAGATATAAAACTCAAGGTTCAGGGAGTTATGAAAAGGTGGCTATTAGTTGGGGGTATCTAGAAGTTCTTCATGATCGTGTGACTGTTTTGGCAGAGACCGCGGAGACCGCCGGCGAAATTGATTTAAATCGTGCCCGAGAGGCCAAAGCAAATGCCGAAAAAGAACTCTTGCGGGCAGATTTAGAACAACATGAGTTTGAGAAATATCAACTCAAACTCAATCGTTCCATTGTTCGAATTGGGCTTGGAGGCAACGACGATATGGGTGCCGCGGCCGAAAGAACTCTCAAGCATTAAAATTTAGTTATCTGTTATCGGTGTTTCCAATCAACAGGAACTGAGTTGCCTGATTCTGTAACAGAGAGCAAGACTCTTTCACGTGAATGTTCGGAGACAGAAGTTGGCCTGCTCACATAACCTTGCACATTCCATGTATGACCAG
>JAHFAE010000017.1 GCA_023250675.1 Oligoflexia bacterium
GTTAATAGCTCCGGCACAACCGTCAACAGTGGGGCAACATTCAAACGTGATTCCGCCGCTTGTACATAATGATGAATAGTTGCCGACCGAAATTTGCCCTTTGGTGCCGTAATCAATATTGGCATGGCCCATTTCGTGACCATAAATAGAGGCGTCGTAAGCGGCTTCGAACCCGTTTAAATAACTCATGCAAACGTATTTGTCATTTTGTTCCCAAAAAGCATTGAGGCCGGCACCAGTACTTAAAGAGAATCTAGAATTCGCATCGTAGCATTTAGAATAGATAGAAATATTTTTGCCCGAGGCATGCCAGCTATTTGCTAAGGTGGCATTTGCTTGATCTTTTTCGCGGCCAATCCAGTAATAAGCCATAAGTTGCCCCAACTGACGATTGCCATCGCCCACCGTAGAAAAAAGCCAATCTCCATTTGCATTGGGGCGGGCTAAACCAACGTTTGAAGGTACGATGTTTGAATTGTCATTCATTGCACCGGTGAGGACAGAAATGTCATTGTTAACTAGCTTACCGTTATGTGTTCCATCGATGTTCACAGTAACAAGTTTATTGTCAAAATTTATTATTGAAGCAGGCAAAGTGAAGTAGACTCCGGTGCCGTTATTAAATCCGACTGTGTAAGCGTTTGGAGTTGCAGATCCGAATAATGGATTTTTAAAGAAGACCTTTCCCATTCCCGACCCAATAGAGTCTTGGGAAAAACTATTAAAAGTTGCATTGTTAATTAGTCTCTGCGGAATATTAACGCCGCTATTACAGGCTGAATTCATTAGTGTCAGAATTGTTAGTAACGCGAGTTTGTTTTTTAAATGCACTTTAGCTCCCCCACTTGATTTGTTAATCATTAGTAGAGCAAGAGCCTAGCCAAATTATTACTTAGTTATTTCAGTATGTTACATATTCTAAGTGATCGTAAAAATGGCTAGGGGATAGGCATGTATTGAGCGGTTTTAAAAAAAACCAATGTTATTACGCGAGTAAAGTGAAGCGAGAGTTTAGACAGCTGTCAGTTTGGTAAACAGTTGGGATTCAATTTAAATAGAGCAGACATCGTCTTTTGGAAAGCCGAAAAGTCAGGATGCCTGGGCCTTACTGAATTGGCATCGCTACATTTTGGAGTGTCATCGAGTCAGAAGTTCTAAGACGTTTATAGCAAGACCAAGATTTTCTGTTGAAATCCCATGAGTTCGATGTCGAATCATATTCTCAAAATCCTCGGCCTTCCCTTCTAGGAATTTCTGGCCCTTAGCTGTCAGAATCAACAAATCCGATTTATTATGGTGGAAATTAGCCCTATAGGCACAAAAATCGTTTCTGACCCGTCGATCTGCAATTCTTTGAATATGTTGACGGCTATAACCTAAAATACGGGCCATCTGAGCGACTGTGACACTTTGAATTTGAAGGATTCGCAAAAAAAGTTCTTCAAGTTCAAGGACTTCATTACTAATTTTTCTAGTGAGGGACAAAAGCTTGGGAAACATCTCCCCCTTATAGGACAACTCTCTTTTCTTCATTTTGACACTTATATGTCATATTGGTACAAATGTGTCAATATTCAGATAAGGGTCTCTTCCCCAAAGCTCTAGTATGTGGCCCGGTCGAGATGAACACGCGACAATGCGGATTTGGCATCGCTACATTTTTTAGAATTATCGGACTACCGGGGCCTTAAGAACTGTAAAATCAAATGATTTTGATTATTCAACCGCGCCAGGCAGTCGCTCAAAAACCCCAGAGCGTATATTTATAAAGTAGATCCCACTTCCTTTTGCACCAATCCAAGGTTGGCTCACAGTGATCTTCCAACAAGCCGCGACCACACCGCCCTCTCTAAATTGGTGGATGACTTTGAGGGGCGCAGATATTTTGGCGGCTTGAGATGGGTCCCCTGTTGCGTCTTTTGCAATATCATCTTTAACTAACTGCGTGGCCTTATCTGAAGAAAATAATTCGGTCACATCGACTGAACTTACATTTGGCATATAGCTGCTATTCACCATAAAAATGCTACCTTGGCTGTCTTGATGCACGCGAATGAGAGCTCCGTCCACAGGAACACCCCCATAAGATTGCCTGAAAACAGTAATTTGCCCCAATGTTGCCATTTGTGTTTCGCCTGATTCTAATTGCTCGGGGTGATCAATGGCCAATACAGGTGCGAATTCATTTAAAAACCTTTGAATCATCGCAAAATTATTCTCACCTTCTTCTTTTTCATAATTCACCGTGCCGGAAAGGCGATGGGGAATCCCCGCGTTGTACCCTGCTGAATTCGACGTCACATTCAAATGAGTTTTATATTTATTTTCAAGTATTCCTAAAACCTTTGCTCGTGAAGCGGGATTAAGTGGCGAAAAAGTATTTTGCGCCACCACCGATTGAGTTTGTTGCTCCGTTACACTTTCACCATTGGCTTGAGTAGCAGAATTTATTTTTTGACCGCGAGATGAGTTAGTTGTCGAATCTGAAGCCGAAGCCACTTCGCGACTTCCCCCCCCAAAGCCGCCACGCTTAGCGCCATATAAAAAGAAACCAAAAATGACAATAAATACAAGACCGACAATCAATATCTTCATCTAATAAATTTTCACTCTCTTTTGTAGTTCTTGGTTGATATTAAATTGCAAACTCTCTCGCACCTGCTCTGATATGCGGTGAACCAGCTCTCTATCATTGGCGGCCTCTGGCGGATAATCTAAATGAATTGGTTTTAAAAATTTAATAAACCACTTTGCAGGTAGGGGAATCACGTTTAAAGGCAAAGGCAACACTGTGCCAATTAAATATTTAGTCCACTTGAGCTGACTTAAATTAATATGGGTTTCTTCTGCACCTATAATAACCACCGGCAAAATAGGACTTTTTGACATCAACGCCATTCTGACAAAACCACGTTTAAATTTTTGCAGACGATACTTTTTTCGTGTGGGTTTGAAATTGCCGTACTCCCCTTCAGGAAATAGCATAATAATGTTATTTTTTTGAAGTAAAGCCAGCCCGTTGTTCATCGTCGCCTCAGCAATACCCATTTTTTCTAAGGGGATGGCCGTTGCTTTATTAATAAACCAGAGATGATGTGCGAGAATTCTTGGCACTCGTTCTGATTGATTTCGAATTTCATTGCCCAGCATAAAAGCGTCAAAACCCGCATAACCTGAATGATTAGGCACCACAATGCAGCGCCCCCGACGAGGAATGTTCTCTGCCCCTTCAACTTCGAGGCGAAAATACTTTCGTATAATCTCTAAAACAAAACGAGGCATGACACGAAACAGAAGTTGGTCGGTCTGCAGAGATTTTAGATCAAAAATTTTCTCGCTCTTGTCAAAAAAGGCTTTCATAGGTTATTGCTATTTTACCATAAAAATGAAGGGATAGTTAAATGAGCTCATACATCTTAGCCATAGACCAGGGTACAACAGGGAGCCGTGCGGTCATCTTCGACACTGAAGGTCGAGTCGTAGGAAAGGACAGTCAAGAGTTCAAGCAGATCTTTCCCCAACCCGGTTGGGTCGAGCATGACCCCGAAGACATTTGGCACTCTGTGACGACGGTCATTGGCAACGCCATCAAAACTGCTGGAATATCAGAAGATAAAATCGCAGCCATCGGAATCACCAACCAAAGAGAAACTACGGTTTTATGGGATAAATCTTCAGGGAAACCAATTCATAATGCCATAGTTTGGCAAGATCGCCGAACTGCTGATTTTTGCCAAAAACTTAAAAAATCGGGCCACGAGAAGAAATTCAAGACCAAAACTGGTTTAGTTTTAGACCCTTATTTTTCTGGCACAAAAGTTCGTTGGCTTTTAGATCACGTTTCAGGCGCAAAGCAATCAGCCGCCGCTGGTAACTTGGCGTTTGGCACCATTGACAGTTTTTTACTTTGGCGTCTGACAAATGGATCTGTTCACGCAACCGATGTGAGTAATGCTTCTCGCACACTTATGATGGATCTTAAAACTCTTAATTGGGACGACGAACTTTGTAAAATTTTAGGCGTTACTTCAAAAGTATTGCCTGAAATCAAACCCAGCGTCGGGGTTTTTGGGCATACAAAAAATATGAGTGGCCTACGCGATGGCATTCCTATTTCAGGAATAGCCGGTGATCAACAAGCAGCTCTTTTTGGTCAAGCCTGTTTTGAAGTTGGAGAAGCAAAATGTACTTACGGGACGGGCAGTTTTTTACTCCTTAACACAGGCTCAAAACAAATCACAAGTAAGTCTGGTTGTCTTACGACTGTGGCTTGGCAATTCAATGGCAAAACGACTTACGCACTTGAAGGGTCAGCATTTATTTGCGGGGCGGCTGTTCAATGGCTTCGTGATGGTTTGGGTATAATTAAATCCAGTAGCGAAGTGGAAGACCTTGCAAATTCAGTTGAAAACACAGGCGGTGTCCAATTTGTTCCTGCTTTTGTAGGGCTAGGGTCGCCCCATTGGGACCCCGACGGTCGTGGCGTTATTTGCGGAATTACAAGGGGTACAACGAAAGCTCATATGGCTCGGGCCACATTAGAAGGTATGGCCATGCAAAATGTTGAACTCTTAACTGCTATGCAAAAAGATCTTAAGAAAAATCTAAAATCTCTTAAAGTTGATGGTGGAGCGTCAGCCAATAATTTATTAATGCAGACTCAAGCAGATTATTTAGGCGTATCTTGTATTCGGCCCCAAAATGTTGAAACTACTTCGGCCGGAGCAGCATTTATGGCAGGTTTGGGAGTAGGAATTTGGAAAGACTTTTCTGACCTTAGAAAAATTTGGATTAAAGATATACAATTCAAACCTAAAATGAAAACCGGTGATAGAAAAATACGGCTCACGCATTGGCTTCAAGCTGTTGAAAAGGCATAACGCGCGGAGCTGAACTCAGGTATCAGAGCCTAAAACTAATTTGTTGATTACCTGAGACGTTGAGTTTTGATCAAAACTAGAGTGGTTTAATTATTGCGAGCCGATCGTAATCCAAGTTAAAATTTCGTCATGTTTGAAAAAGTATTGACGGCATTTATTCCATTGTTCTTCGCAATCGACGCCATCGGTATATTACCCATTTACATGGCTATGACCAAAGAAGTCTTCGTCGACAAACGACGAAGTATAGTCAATCAAGCCGCCGTAACTGCTTTTCTTATTAGCCTTGTCTTTATGTATTTAGGTAAGGGAATTTTTAGATTTCTTGGAATTACTATTCCTGATTTTAGAATTGCTGGAGGAATTTTACTTCTCATTTTTGCCATAACCGACCTTTTATTTAGCGACAAGGGACAGGCCAGAAAAAATCCAGAAGAAACCATGGGAGTTGTACCCATCGGTATGCCCCTCATTATTGGCCCTGGTGTCTTAACGACTTTGCTTTTGAGTGTGGGCAACAACGGATACAACGCGACACTCATTGCATTAATATTAAACATTTTTATTGTTTGGATTGCCTTTAATTACTCGGGCCAAGTCATTCGAATTATCACAGAAGCGGGGGCCACGGCAGTTGGAAAAGTTTTTTCACTTTTGTTGGCCGCAATTGCTGTCATGATGATTCGCTTGGGTGTAACTGAGATAATGTCAATTGCTAGAAGCGCTCAGTAGAAGTCAAATCCTTGATGGACTCAAGCCACTCTATTTGATCACTCTTATCAGATTTTAAATGCCGCTTGTTATTACTAGGTAAAAAAAACTTTTCAAACCCCAATTTTTTGGCTTCTCGAATTCTTAGTTCGGGAAAATTCACTCCACGCACCTCACCGGTCAAACCCAATTCACCAAAAAAACAACGGTTTTTGGGAATGGCATAATTCTTGAGGCTCGAGAGTAAAGCTGCCGCCACAGCCAAATCCACGGCGGGCTCAGCGACGCGTATTCCTCCCGCAATATTTACAAAAACATCATGTGCATAAAGATCTAAATTAAGATGCTTATCCAAAATCGCAAGAAGCAAATGCACTCGGTTATGGTCTACGCCGATGGAAGTTCGCCTTGGCATAGCCATATTTGTTCTACTGGCCAACGCTTGAACTTCGACTAAGTAGGGTCTAGTGCCTTCCATAGTGCAAAAAATAGCACTTCCCGCTGCAGATTCAGACCGTTCCGACAAAAACAATTCTGACGGGTTTGCCACTTCATTAAGGCCTGTGGACGTCATTTCAAAAACGCCCATTTCGTTTGCTGGGCCAAATCTATTTTTTAATCCCCGTAAAATTCGATATTGATGATTGGTATCGCCCTCAAAACTTAAAACTGTATCAACCATATGCTCTAAAACTTTGGGGCCGGCGATGCTCCCATCTTTTGTTATATGACCAACAAGAAAAACTGAAACCCCATCTGTCTTTGCAAGAAACATAAGTTTTGCCGCACATTCTCGAACCTGAGAAACAGAACCAGGGGCCGATTGAAGTTCTGGCAGAAACACCGTTTGAATAGAGTCGATAACAATGAGAAATGGCTTTAATTGCTCTGCTAGTTTTAAGATCACATCTAAGTTTGTTTCACTTGCAATAAATAAATTCGATGACGAAGCTCCCAACCTTTTAGCTCTCATTTGGGTTTGAGATACGCTTTCTTCGCCAGATATGTAGAGAATTTTTTTATCTTTATTTCCCAAATTGCTCGTAGTTTGAAGCATCAAGGTTGATTTGCCGATTCCTGGGTCACCACCGACTAAAGTAAAACTCCCAGGTACGATTCCTCCCCCCAGGACCCGGTCTAGTTCATTCAATCCAGATGTCACCCGCGCCAATTCTTTGTGGGTCATTTCATCTGAAAGACTAACTGCTTTGATGTCGCCCCGACCTAGGCCTCGCACTGAATCGCTGGTGACATCGGTTTTTCCAGAAATTTCTTCAGCAAGAGTATTCCACTGACCACATTCGGGGCATTTGCCAAGCCATTTGGGGCTCTGACCGCCACAATTTTGACAGACATAAATAGTTCTTTGTTTCGCCATGATGCTCTTCACTAGCATGCTGGCTGTGCTAAAATAAAGATGAAAACAATGAAAAATCGCCATATAGGATTTATGGTCATTTTGTCCCTCATTTTAATATCTTGGGCCCACGCCCAGCCTGCGGACTCGCCTGCTAAAACTGCGTTTTCTATCGGTGTCAAGGCCTTCCAGGCCGGGGATCTTCCAACTGCTGCAAAAAATTTTGATGAGGCTATAAAACTTAAGACGCAACTTTTAGACTATGCCCTTTACTTTCGCGGACTCATCGAAAAGCAGTTTAACAATCTAAAAGAAGCTCAAAAGTTTTTTGAAAAAGTCCGTTGGTACCGGCCTGCCAGCACCCAAGAAGTTAATGCTGAAATCGAACTGGCTCACATTGCAAAACAACAAGAGCACTGGGGTGTGGCCTATAATCTCTTAATTCATCTTGAACATGCCCATCGCTACGAACGCCAGTATCCCGATATTTTATATGAACTCTTCGAACTTTCTTTATCTCGTGGAAATATGGGACTCGCTTGCAATTCAGCTTTGAAACTCTACACTCGATTCCCAGCAATAACTTTGCAAAAAGGATGGGGTTTTAACCTCTCTGACGTTCGCGTCGGGAATCGGGTCCTTCGTTGTTATATTAGCCTTCGCGAGCGAGAAAGACATTACCAGCAACTTTTGTTAGCCGGAGAGTTTGATCAAATACGAAATGAATTGCGAGACTGGGTCACCGCACTTCGAAAAGACTCTAACCCTCATCCCAACGAAGTGGCGCACTTAGAAATGCAACAAGGCATTCTTGCCCTAGCCGAAGGCAGAACAAAAGATGCCGTCGGCCACTTTCTTACTGCTCAAGATATCACTGGACGAAATTTTACAACCCAAATGCTCTTAGCAAAAGGCTATTCCAAAACCGATGATTATTCTGCCGCGGTTATGGGGTATTTGCGCGCGTATAATTTGAGTCCCTACTCACGGCTTGGAAAGCAGGCTCTCTTTCAAGCAGCTTTTATGAGTTATCAATATCGAGATTATGATGGTGCCTCTAGGCACTTTGAAAAAGTTGTGAGAATGGACCGGGGTAAACTAGCATGGGACGCTCGCTGGCATTTAGCTTGGATTCGCTACCTCAAAGCAGACTACGAGGGAGCCGTAAGAGAGTTTGCCTCGCTATCTAAAAACAGACGATTTGCGGATCCTGTTGATTTAGAAAAAATGAGGTACTGGAAAGCCATGGCACAGCTTCGCCAAGGTAGTTTAGAAGAAGCCAAAGAAGGTTTTTCACAAATCGCTGGCAACAAGCGAATGGGTTATTACACAGGAGCAGCTTTGGCGCGCTTAGGTGATTTTTCAGGAAAAATAAATGTTGATCTCTCCCAACCCTACGAAGAACCAACCAGAGGTACTGCAAGCATTGACAATAGCCTAGGTGGAAAAGATCATAATTCTGAAAAGCTACAAGAATCAGGAATAATTGATCTTGAACAGCCAGAATATGAAAATGAACTTAAAGAACCAATTCAGGTTTTTACAAATCTTAAAGAGCCTGCACTCATAGCTCGCCTCGATCGAGCGAGAGCCCTCATTGATCTGGGATATGGCAATTGGGGACAGCTGGAACTTAGAGAAATCGAGAGGCACACTCGAAAACTTTCTTACCTTCAATCATTGATGAAGGAGTACATGAGAGCAGGAGACTTCTTTCGCTCAGCATATTTGGCCGATGACGTTTTTGGCCAGCAAAGAGAAAAAGAGGGAATTGACGGCGCAAAACTATTATGGACATACGCCTTTCCTCAAGCTTACTCTGAAGTCGTATCTTCAAGTTCTAAACGCTTTGACGTAAATGAATCCCTAATCTGGAGTATTATGAGGGCAGAAAGCGGCTTTCGAGTTGATATTCACTCCAGCGCTGGAGCTATGGGCCTTATGCAACTTATTCCCGCCACCGCAAAGCGAGTTGCAAAGGATATCGGATTTTTTGATTACAAAAATTCGACCCTATTGACTCCAGAAAATAATATTATCTTTGGAACTCGGTATCTGAAACGTCTCAACAAGACGATGTCTAACAATACGCCGCTAACAGTAGCCGCTTACAATGCGGGGCCCCATCGAGTTCTTGGGTGGATGAAAGATTTTGGTGATTTAGATATGGACGAATTTGTCGAGCACATTCCGTACCTTGAAACCAGAAATTACGTGAAAAAAGTTCTTCGAAATTATTTTATCTATCAATCACTTTATTCAAAAAAGTCTAACCCCCTTGCTTGGCTTGCAAGAAAACCGACTATGCGTTTCGATGGCCCCAAACCCACTTCTGAATCTTGGGATGACTAGCTATGCTCCGTCGCGCAATTCTCGTCCCACTTTTGGTTCTCACTCTTATTTCATGCAGTTTGAAAAAATCAGATGTTCAAAGAATATTGGCCAGTGCAGATCTAAATAAGAGTGAGACGCTCGTGATCGCTTTGCCAAACAAGCCGACCACCCTTGATTGGAATCTTTCAAGTGATTCAGTTTCAAAAATTATTGAAATGAACATTATGGAAGGGCTTACGGGATTTGAAATTCGAGGTCAAAATATTACCCTTGTCCCCGTTTTGGCCATGGGTTGGGAGTCTACTGACGATGGAAAAAAGTACACATTTAAAATTCGTGAGGGTTTAAAATGGTCAGACGGTCAAATTCTTAAGGCGGAGGACTTTCTAAATTCTTTTAAGCGAGTTCTCACAAAAAAGTTGCAATCTCCTTGGGCGCCCATGCTTTATAATATCAAAAATGCCAAAGCCTTTTACGAGGGTGAAATTCAAGACTTCTCAAAAGTGGGGATCAGTGCCCCAGATTTAACAACACTGGTGTTCGTTCTTGACAACCCCGTGGGCTATTTCCCAGCTGTATTTACGCATCATTCTACCTTTCCTGTCCGACAAGATCTCATTGATAAGCTCAAGGTTCATTGGACAGTACCTGGGAATCTCGTGACACTTGGTGCCTATCAGGTGGGTGAGACACAAGAAAATAAATCCATAAGTTTATATAAAAATCCTCACTATCCTATTCCTGCGAAAATTAAAAATGTTCTCTGTCTCCTTGATATAAAAAGTGACGAAGCTGTAAAGCTTTTTGACAATAAACAAGTAGACGCTGTTATCGACATCGATCCAAGTGAACTGAAAAAAATGAAAAATAAGCTTGAGCTCCTTCGTACTCCGGTTCTTGATATTTCTTATATGGGCTTTGAATTAAAACAAAAACCTCTCACAAACCCCATTTTTAGACGAATCATTGGAATGGCCGTTGACCGAGATGAAGTTGTTAAGATTTCTGGATCGTTTAAGATAACGGGGGGATTTATTCCACCTGGGTTACTTGGTTTTGAGAGCAATAGGGGGGTTCGATTTGATCCTGATGCAGCAAAGGATCTTGCAAAAAAATCAGGTTGGGATATGGAAAAATTAGGCCCCTTTAATATTAAAATATTCAATGGCGAAGGTCGTGAAGTTGCGACTAATATTAAAGAGCAACTTAAGAAAAATTTAGGATTAGAAACCTATATAGTCGACATAAAGCCCGGCGTCACCTTGGCTCCTAAAGAAGAAAAAACTCCGAGCCTCTTTGTGAGCCATTGGCTAGCAAGTATTCCTGATCCGGATAGTTTTATGAGTGTTTTTACAAGTAAATCTAGAAATAATTTGACAGGATGGAAGAATAGAATTTACGACGGACTCGTGCAAAAGGCAGCTATAGCGGACCAGACAGAGGCCCGTGAAAAATTATACGCAAGGGCCCAACATATTTTGACAGAGGAGGAATTGCCCCTCATTTCTCTCTATGTTCGAACCAATTATGTTTTAGTTCAAAAAAACGTCAGGGATTTCCCTGTGAATATCATGAATATGTTGCCCTTTCAGGGCATTCATTTTCAATGACGCCAGGTTATATCTTCAAACGAGCTAGCGAGACTCTGATTACAGTTTTTTTTGTAATCACACTGACGTTTATTTTTCTTCGGGCATTGCCGGGGGGGCCCTTTGACGGCGAAGAAGGTATTTCTCTAGAACAAAAACGTCAACAAGAGGCATTTTTCAACCTCGATCAACCAATGGTTATTCAGTATTTTAACTATTTAAAAAATGCTTTGATGTTTAATTTCGGCCAATCTTTTCGTTATGCAAATAAAAATGTGAGTGAAGTCATGGCCGATGCCCTTTGGCCCACATTAGAGATTAGTCTTGTTTCTCTTTTTTCTGCTTATTTGATCGGAATTCCATTAGGCCTTTTCTCTGTTTACCTGTATAAAACAAGATGGGACGGCGTCGCGGTTTTTTTTATTTCTAGCGGAATATGTCTGCCTGCATTTTTAGTGGGACCGATATTAATATTGGTATTTAGTTTGAAACTTGATTGGTTTGCCCCTGCCCTTTTAGAGGGACCAGCAAGTTTTGTTTTACCCGTTATGACTTTAGGACTTAGACCCCTGGCTCTGGTTACAAGATTGATTCGAGCAAGTGCAGTAGAAATAACAAAGTCTGATTTCGTGCGTGCCGCTCGAGCAAGAGGATTGAGTGAGACCAAAATTTATTTTAAACACATCCTTAAAAACAGTCTTGTTCCCTTGCTTAGTATTTCGGGGTCTCTCGGGGCAAGTATTATCTCTGGTACTTTTATCGTCGAACTTCTTTTTGCCATTCCGGGTCTGGGAAACGTGCTTGTCGACGGAGTTATTAACAGGGACTATTCGTTAGTCATTGCGTTAGCCATTTTTTACACACTGCTCTTAGTCCTCCTTAATTTGATGATGGATCTCGTTTTAATCAAGGTCGATGGCCGGATCGTAATAAAATGAGAAAATCAAAAGCCCTGGCCCTTTTTTTTCTTTTGCTATTACTCATTACCGCAGTGGCGGCCCCTTGGATAGTTAGAGTTTCATTTGAAGTTCAAGATGCAAATAATATTTTAGTTTCTCCCAATTCTACTTTTTGGTTTGGGACCGACCCTCTTGGAAGAGATCTTTTTTCTCGCGTGGTCTACGGCGGTCGAATCAGTTTGGGTATTGCCGTGTTCACAACTATCTTAGCTCTCATAATGGGCGGAATTTACGGCGGCATTGCTGGCTTTGCCGGTGGGCGATTTGATCAAGTCATGATGAGATTCGTGGATATCTTTCAAGCCATTCCAGCACTGGTACTTATGATTTTGGTTACAGTGTATTTTAATTCTATTCGGTGGCTCAAGGATGAAGAATGGCATTCTATTTTTTCAATCACGGCGGCCTTGAGTATTGGTGGCTGGTTAGGTGTAGCTCGAATCGTCAGGGGGCAAGTCTTGCAGATTCGTGAAATGCCCTTTGTAGTTTCGGCCAGGGGAATCGGGGCAAGGCCCCAAGAAATTCTGATGCGACATATTTTTCCACACATAGTGGGGCCTGTTTTAGTAATATTGACCGCTCAAATTCCCGCTCATATTTCTTACGAAAGTTTTCTTAGTTTTTTGGGCCTCGGTCTTCATCCCCCCTATAGCAGCTGGGGAGTCTTGGCAGGGGAGGGATGGCGGACCATGAGGTCAAGCCCTCACTTGATAATATTTCCAGGTTTAGTCATTTTCTTCACGATGATGGCATTTCATTTTTTGGGCGATGGATTTAGAAAAACCGAATGAGCCAAATTATCTTTGCCTGTTTGTATTTTTGACGCGAACTGGGATAGGCTGGCTGAGCGGCTTAAAAATTGATTTGATGGCATCTATAAGTTTCTTAATCAAATATTCACCCTATGCATATATTATATCAATGACTGAGACTTGCTACCAGAGCCAGTTTTAGGAATTTTAACCTGTCAAAAGGCTAGACAGTATTTTTGAAGATTTACCGCGAATTCGCTAGATTAAAGTATGTGATAACGGGGAATCGAAGCATCTAAAGCTTAGCAAAAGTAGATTCGGAACCCACGAGGCTCTGGAGTTACGGAGGCGGCGACATTAGGGGCGGATGGCAATTTTCGGGGTTCCCCGAATGCCAGGTGGGCGTGCCGACGCCGCAGTGACCTCAAAGCTTCGGTGGCTATTATTTGCGACGATCTAAATTAATAAATGCGGCTACACAAGATGCAACGGCTTTGCTGCCTTTAACGCGAATTTGAGCTCGAGCTCCCGCTGCAAAGAAAAAAGACACGTCGTAGCTTTTGCCTGTGAATTCAGAATTTTCGATTCCCGATGAAACTTTTTTAAGAACCTCATAGCGGGGTTTGGCAGTCGGGGACAAGGCTTGTGTTTTTACTGCATAAAACGTTCGACTTTGAACGCCGGTTCCAAGTTCAACGATGCGCGGGGAAAGGGAACCTATAAGTTTTTGACCATCGATTTCAAATGGATTGCATGTATATCTTACAACCTCTTGAACATCGGCAAACGCCATAGAATTCACAAATAATACTGCAGCAAACAAAAACTTTTTCATTTTAGATCTCCTAGATGGCGATAAACAAATTCCACAAGGCTTGAACGATATTTCATCGCCATAATACGAACAAACCAACGTCTGTCCCCAAAAGCAATGGTTGTGCCGGGGCAAAAAAGTTTCAATTGTAAATTAAATGTAGATCAGAGTGTAACTTCTAGTTCCCTTTTGGAACTGGTGCCGAAAGAACAAGTCCCTAAACATTAAATCTAAAAAACAGCACATCGCCATCTTTGACTACGTACTCTTTGCCTTCAGAACGATAGAGGCCTTTTTCTTTAATGGCGGCTTCACTTTGTAACTTAAATAGATCTTGGCAATTGTAAGTTTCAGCACGAATAAACCCTTTTTCAAAATCAGTGTGAATAACTGCGGCTGCCTGTGGAGCTTTTGTCCCATCAACGATAGTCCAAGCCCGAACCTCTTGAACTCCCGCCGTAAAGTAAGTTATGAGATTGATAAGTTTGTAACCGGCTCGAATGAGCCTATGGAGCCCAGGTTCTTCTACTCCCATTTCTATTAAAAAATCAGCCCTTTCTTCTGGAGGTAGTTGGGAAATTTCTGATTCCAAGGCGCCACATATTTGCACCACGACGTTATTTTCTTCGGCGGCACGCTTTTCTACTTGTTTAACCCAATCATTTTTAGTTTTCATTCCCGCTTCATCAACATTTGCCAAATAAAGAACAGGTTTTTGGGTTATCAAATGCAACTCGTTACCAATTGTTTTTTCTTCATCATTCAAAGAGACTGTACGTGCGGGCTTACCCGCCCGAATAGCGTCTAATAGTTTTTTGAGGCAAGACGCTTCGACCTTTTGTTTCGCGTCTGCGGTCATCTTGGCCACTTTTTCTATTTTGGCGTAGCGTTTCTCAACGGTTTCTAAGTCTGCAAGAAGTAATTCGGTATTTACAATATCAATGTCCCGCTCTGGATTCACAGATCCTGAAACATGGATGATATTGGGATCATCAAAGCATCTCACCACGTGAATAATTGCGTCAGTTTGCCGGATATGTCCTAGAAATTGGTTTCCCAGTCCTTCGCCTTTACTAGCACCTTCCACAAGACCTGCGATATCTACAAACTCAATGGCAGTAGGAATAATTTTTTGGGGCTTGATGAGACTGGCGATTTTATCAAGGCGAGGGTCGGGAACTTGAACAATACCCACATTGGGATCAATGGTACAAAACGGATAGTTGGCAGCTTCGGCTTTAGCTGAAGTGAGGGCATTAAATAAAGTGCTCTTGCCCACGTTAGGAAGACCTACGATTCCACAATTAAATCCCATTATTCTTCGCCTTTGTTTTTTGTATTAAAAGTATTCATGGCTTTTAAGGGGCCGTCAAAAATCACAGACTCTACCGCATCAACAGTAATATTGAGAATCTCTGCAAGCTTTTCTTGTTCTGTTTGATTAAATTTTTGCAAAACATAATCGGCGGCTTCTTGGTCAGGGTGAACGGGTCTTCCAATTCCAACTTTGATGCGCATAAACTCCGTACTGCCAAGATGTTGAATCAAGGATTTAAGTCCATTATGCCCGCCATCACCACTACTGCTTTTCAGTCGGATTTGCCCAAAGGAAGTATCTAAATCATCAAAAATAATTAATAGATGATCCATCTCAACTTTATAAAAACGCATAAGCTCGCCAACAGCTTCGCCCGAAAGGTTCATAAAAGTTTGAGGTTTAACAAGTTTTACGGGAGTTTCTTCCCACCGAAAATCGATGGTGTGACTTTGAAATTCAGATTTGGCAGCTTCATTTCGTACACCAATACCCTTAGCCAAGAAATCCACAGCCATAAATCCCACGTTATGTCTTGTCATCAGATATTTGGGACCAGGATTACCAAGCCCTACGACGAGCCACATTCGATGTTATTTCTTATCTCCGCCTTTAGCAGCAGGAGCAGCACCTTTTGCAGGAGCGGCGCCTTTAGCAGGGGCTGCAGCGCCACTTCCACCGGCGGCTTTTTTGTCCCCAGCGCCAGCAGCGGCTTCGCCTTCTTCATCTTTCTTACCCTTTGCAATAACTTCGGGTTCGGCGACGGCAGTGGCGGTTGGATCAGGCACAACGATAACTTCTTCTTTAATAAAGGTACATGTGACCACTGTGAAATTATCGGCAAAATGTTTTGTAACACCTTCGGGCACTTTAACTTCTTCAATGTGAACGGAGTCGCCAATTCCAAGGTGACTAACATCAATTTCTAAAAATTCAGGAATGGCAGTGGGAAGACAATCGACCTCAATCTCTCGCACGATGGGCGAAACCAAACCACCTTCGGTGACACCTTTGGCTTTTCCGACAAAGTGCAATGGAACTTTAACTCGAACTGATTTTTTCAAATCGATTTCATAAAAATCAACATGCTGGGGATTTCGCGTATGGACGTCGCGGTCCCATTCTTTAACCAAAACGTGTTTGCCATTCACATCGCCCAAATTGCTTTTCAAGGTAATGATAGCGTTTTCGTTATGACCTGTAAGTAAAAGGGTCATGGTTTTTGTGCTTGTTTGAATATTGAAATTCTTTTTGCTAGCTCCATAAAGAACGGCTGGGATTAGGCCCTGTTTTCTTAAGCGGCGGTTTGCGCCTTTACCAGTTTCGTTTCTACCTTGAACTTCTAATTCTATGGTTTTCATGGGACTCCTCTTAAATAAACAGCGAACTCACCGAATCGTTATCATGAATACGCTTAATAGCTTCAGCCAGCAACGGGGCCACTGTTAGTTGCTTAATTTTCTTCAACTCTTTAGCTTCTTGAGCGAGCGGAATAGTATCTGTAACCACTAATTCTTGCAACTGGCTATCTTTAATCCGCCCCAAGGCCGGTCCCGATAAGACCGCATGGGTGGCAACCGCCGATACCTTTTTTGCCCCATGAGATAGCAAGGTGTCAACCCCTTGTGTCAGGGTGCCGGCTGTATCAATAAGGTCGTCTAGAATGATGGCATTTTTACCATCCACATCGCCGATAAGATGAAGGGCTTTTGCTTCATTGGGTGCGGTTCTTCTTTTATCTATAATGGCGATTGATGCCCCGAGGCGCTTTGCAAAAGCCCGGGCTCGCTCGACTCCCCCGGCATCGGGGCTTACGATGACTGTTTCGCCGGTCACGTTTTCTTTGAGATAAGATAATAAGACAGGCATTCCGAAGAGATGATCAAAAGGAATATCAAAAAAACCCTGAATTTGGCCCGCATGAAGATCAACTGACAATACTCGATCAGCACCTGCGGCCGTAATGAGATCGGCCATGCATTTTGCAGAAATAGGGGCTCTTGGGGCAACTTTTCGATCTTGGCGGGCATAACCATAATAGGGAATAACAGCAGTAATTCTATAAGCTGAGGCCCGTTTTAGAGCATCGAGCATTATAAAAAGTTCCATATAGTTTTCGTTAGCAGGACTGCACGTGCTTTGAATGACGAAAATATCACATCCGCGCACGTTTTCGTGAATTTCAAGATTTACCTCTCCGTCACTAAACCGTTTAATATCGGCACTGCCCAACGGCACATTCACGCCACTGGCAATAGCTTCAGCCAAACTGGGATTTGAATTGCCGGAGAAAATTTTTAATTTATTCAAGCGATACCTCACCGTGGGCCCATTGAAGAAATAACAAATCTAGATTAATTTCACAAGTTTAAAGAGAGGTATCAGGGATCAAATTCAGTTTGGGCAAATCATTTTTGGGGCCGTGAATTCTGATTGGTCCCAGTATGTCGTTGTCGATCAATGAAACGTTGGAAAGCTTTCTAAATATAGCGTCTCGCATGAGTATTTGAGTTTCAATAGGACGACTGCAAGTCACTGATTTCATTCGGGGGAAGGCATCAGTTCCACGGAGCAAGCCCTCAGACACTGCCACCGAATAAATTTTGTTGTCGTCCAAAGGTTGGCCATTTATTTTCATATTACTTACGAAGACTTTTAAGTGCAGATCAAATTCCATTCCAGAAACAAAAATAGACTTAGAAAGTGCCCCCAAGGCGATCAACATTTTTCTGATCTGATGACCCGTTTCTTCGCATCTATAAACCTTCCAACCTGGCGAAGACCAACTATAGAGGTGAGGTGATATATCTAAAACATCGTGAAATGTGAGGTACCCTTTTTCTAATAGGTCTGCGTAAAGCTTGCCCGAGTCAAAGGCGATTTGGGTGCCGGCGGCCTCTCTCATGGCATCAGCTAAAATATTGCCCACGACTGGGGCCTTCACTTTGTGAGTGTAATAGTCTCTTGCAACATGGGTTATCACTGTTTCAAGACGGTGATTGAATTTATTTTGCAAAGATACAAGCCCTTTATTGATGAGCTCTCTAACTACAGGGTCTTCGGGAGCAGATCGGGGAACTTCAACCATCTTGTAGTCTATAAGTTTTGCAGATCCAGGCTTGCCTGGGGTAAGCTGAAAAAGTGCTCGACCAATATGGGCTCCATGGGCTCCTGTTTGGAAAACCGGGATTTTTCTACCAGATATTCCCATCACCTTTAGGGGTTTGCGCAAAAGCGTATGGGTATGTCCACCAACGACGACATCTAATTGAGGAATTGACTCGGGCAAATAGTAGTCTCGTTCCCAGCCAATATGTGTGAGAGCTATGCGAATATCTGCGTCTTTATGGACTTCAATAAATTTTCTTAGTGCCTTAACAGGAGACGTAATAATTGCAGGTTTGGCAAACCACTTAAAATAAGGTTCATCGGTAGTGACCGCTCCAATGGCGATTTTCATACCTCCCCGATTTAGGACTAAACCCGGAGGCAAACTCCAGTCGGCAGGTACGACAAAATTGGCTGCAATGACAGGAATGGATTGATCGCTTTTTTTAAGACGATCTCTGAGATCAGCAATTCCCGTAATGTAGTCATGATTGCCTAGCGCAATGGCATCATATTTCATAGCCTTCATAATTCGAAAGCTTGTGTCTCCATTGTCGGCGTGAAAATTTATGTTGCCTTCGCTAAAATCACCGGCGTCGATACGAATCGTGGTCCAACCTTTTTTGTCCCCTTCTTTTTCCATTTGATCTAAAAGAAATTTAATTCTGGCCAATCCACCAAGGGTTTTTTTCGAAGAATGTTCCCAGTAAGAATGCAGATCATTGGTGTGTAGAATTTGAAGGTATTTAGCATTGAGCTGCTCAGCGCGAGAATAGACGGATAAAAGAGAGCCCAATCCAACAATGAGCCAAACTGCGATTTTCATCTTAATTAACCCCTGAGGCTCCCTAAAGCCGGTCCGATTGGTACCTTAAATTTTTAAGAAACTAAAGAAGTTTGTCTTTTTCGAGTGCCAAAAAAACCATGACTTATGGGGTCATGGTTTGAGTATTGATCAAGAATAAGTGGTTTACTGAGCTTGCATCAACTCGGCAAGCGCCTTTGACCATTGAGTATTTTTGTCAAAGTTCAAGGTTACATATCTGCCTACCAGCGAATCGTAGGTCTCAGGCGCATTAGGTAACCATATGGAGAGTCCGTGGGAATCGGCATACTTGGTCGTTACGCCGTTAGCGATGACAAATTGGCCTACGGCCGCTTTGACTTGGTTTAAAACGTCAGACCTGATGCCATTAATATTTGCTGCTTCCATATGGCCAACATATTCAAGAATATCGCTGTAGTCATTTTCTCCACTATTATAATGGAGAGTCGATATTATAGCTGCGCGCGCGGCAGATTTACCTTCGTTACTGAGTCCAATAATATTTTTGCCAAGTTCCGTTACGGCAAATTCAACTCTGGGTAGAAAGGACATATCAAAGGCTGATTGGGTGACTTGAGAAGTCCCGTGGGTCCCGCCCTGATAAGACTTTAAGTACTCCTTAACGTGAACTTTGGCGACTTCGGCGGGTGTAGCATTTTTTAGAGCGTTCCAACCTTGCAATATTCCATCGTAGGGCCAGCCAAGTCCTGGTTCTGTTTCTTCTGAACCAATGAATACGTCGACAGAGCTACCCATTTCGCTGGCAACTTCGGGCATAGCCATAAGGCAGGCGTCGCTGCCATAAATATCAACTTTGTGCCCCATGATATTAGCAGCTTCGTTTAAAGCTAAACCAAGCTCGGCAGTAGTTATGTAATGGCCAGAAATTTCATCCCAGCTGATGTCTGATGGAGTGATTATTGCGGGGTCTGATCCAAATGTTCCAAAAAATCCCATTCCCCTCAACATGGTTTGCAGATGCCAGCCCCCTCCATGATTCCATACATTTACGAAATAGTGTTTTGCAGGATAATTTTGAACTCCCCATCGAATAAACTCGATGAGGTTATTGTAATCACCCATGTCTACTTTTGGCATGTTTTGAACGACGGGAGATGTAACTTCAGCGCTGCTGTCTTTGACTACATACAGCCGCTTTGTTGTTTGAGCACTGTAACTGGCCCACTGAACTACGACGTCTACCTTTTTAGTAGACCCGATTTTTTCCATCTCATTGATGTTTACAGCCCCGAAACTGTCTAAATTATTGTGCCCGTTTAGGAAGGTCAGAAAGGTCCAATCTTTTTCATTAGATGCGGCATTGGCCGGCGAAATACCAACGAGTAAAACTAATAATCCTGAAAGTAGAAGTCCTTTACACATACGCTCCTCCGTGAGTGATGCGAAATCGGTTAGTAATTACTGATGGAACGAATTTGAGACTAACAACATCTTGGTCCTAAGACTAATGTCTTTTTACATTTGTGTTATCAGAAGAGTGAAGAACTAGACCAAACGCTAGCCGGCTATTTTCTTACAAAAGCTAAAATTCCACTTTCTAGGCCGTCAACGACTTGAACCAATCGATTCGAATAGCTAAACAGTTTATCATCAATATTTATGGTGTGGTCTTGAGCCCCAAGAAGAGAAAATTCTATAGGGTCATTATAGTATAAGCATTCCACGTAACTTAAAGCTGTCCCATATATTTCTCGAGTTAAGAAGAGATTTCTTGTCATCACTCCATCTTCAATGAGAACGGTGGTTCCTGCAGATACCGATTCTGCCCGTATTCCAAGCGTAGTTTTCAAGTTTTGAACAATAGATCTACTTAACTTTATAGATTCTCTCCAGTGCTCTGGGTCTGCCATATGTCTTACAAAAAGCCGTCTCGATTTTCTTGAGGCAAACTCTTGGGGTTCAAAGGCCCCTGCAACATAAGTTTTTACAAAATCATAGGGTACTTGGCTCAAGGCCGTTGGATCATTTGGGGGTTCATGGGTATCAAAATGAATGACCAAGGTAATTTGAGGTTGAAATTCATTAATGATCTGGGCGCGAGCACCCAAGTCGGATACTGAAACAAAGTAGTCTTTGCGCATATCTTCAGAAAATAATTTTTGAAAACTCTTATCGGCTTGAAACCCATTGTAAAGACCTTCACCCACAGGAAACTTTGAAATAAGATTTTGAAACCAAGGCAGCAAAGTTTGATCTTTTAATTTAAACTGAGCCCATTTGCCCACATCAATTTGGTCAAATTTTAGATTTGTCACGGGCCCAAGAGTTCTGCGGGTAAGAAGAACTTGGGCGCCATATTGTTTTAGTCTGGCTTCTAATAAAAGAGCTGCTTGAAGGGCAAGGGTGCCTTCACTCAAGAAATGCTCTTGATCGTCGTGGGTGAACTTACCCGTTAAGCCATCCCAATAATTTCCTCCCATATGGCCCGGATCAATGGCAATTCGAAGGCCATTGAGAGATTGATATTTTTTAATATCTCGGGGAGAGAACCGACTCTTAATAGAAAGGGGCAGTGAAAAATCCAATATTTTTTTTGAATTTGGATCTTTGTATGCAATCAGTTGGTTTGCGCGCAAATCTGCGAATGAAGTGAATTGCCCGGTCGGGTCAAAATATTTTAGTTGGGCCCGAATATTTTCGTAAGTTTGAAGACTGGATAAATCATTGAGAAAAGCCTGGGAGTTGCCTTCGTCGGGACTTCCAAAATAATGAAGCACGGCTTGGGTGCGAACATACTTTTCGTAAGGTGAGATCGTAGATTTACCAAAAATCCATCGGCTTATTCGAGATCTTAGATCGTCTGTCGAACCAAAACTGTTAGATGAAAAGACTAAAACTAAAGCAAGGACCAAAAGGCGCATCATTATAGAGCCCTGTCTTGCAAACACCGATCTAGCCTATAATTGAAATCAGTTTCACTCATAATTTTCTGGAGTATAACATCTTTTATGACGATTTTGGTATCTATGCAGGAGTTCGGGAAGAATTTGTTAACATAGAATTGGTGTCGGGCCGCTTTTACCACCCCTTCTGAAAAAGCCACTTTATATATCTTAGAATCAACGATTCTATTCCCATCAATGCGAAGTCCGATAACATTTTTATGAGCAATTCCTGAAAGTAAAATGGCATTTTCAGCTTTTCTAAAAGCCAGGTTAACAAGGCTTCTAAGTGTAGAACCCGTATACTTACATGTATAAATTGTCCATCCTTTGGTTTCAAAATCATAGCGATGAGGTTGCAGGTTTAAAATGTCACCTACCGTTACTTTCCCTTGTGCTAATCCCTTGCCGTAGAGTTCACCCAAATCTAAAGCGGCGTCTGCTTGGACTGCTTCTCTTAGGGTATTAGCGACGTAGCAGGCAAGGGGTGTTAGTTTGGGATCGGCAATAACGTAGTCTTGGGTAATCTCCCCAATAACGTGGTCTAACTTCAGGGGTAAAAACAGGGCATTTAATTCTTTTTTGCCTCGGTTCACCTCATCTTTAATTGTTTGGTCCTCGGGAAGCTCGTGACTCATGGGTAAAAGTTCATAGGATTTTAATAAAAGAGAACCCTTCTGAGGCAATTCGACGACGATTCTTCCCAAATACTCTGCATGGGAGCCAGCTTGTACAATGGGAACGATGTTTTTATCGGGATCGAGCCCGTAGACAGGTTCTTCAAGGGCGTCATGAGTATGACCGCCAATGACTAAATCTATAAATTTGGACTCCCGAACTAAATTGATATCGGCATCAAGACCCAAGTGGCTCAGCGCAATATTGATGTCAGCATTTTGTTCGCCAAGCCAATGCTGCACAGGGGCCATGGGGGCCGTTATAAGGGCTGGAAGAGCTCCCCATCGATATTCTTTTTCGTCGGTAGTGGCGCCTACCACAGCGATTTTTAGACCGCTACGATAAATAATTCGACCGGGTTTCAGGTTAATATCTACGGGCGATTCGAAATTACTTGCCACAAGGGGAATTCGTTCTTCTGGAATTTTTGCGTGGGCCGCCAAAGCATTAAGGCCCATAACAAATTCATGATTGCCTAGAGCTACGACATCATAATTGAGCATTTTAGCAAGGCGATAGCTGTAGCTGCCATTTCCTGCAAAAAAATCCAAAGATCCTTCCGAAAAATCTCCAGCATCTAATCGAATGGTGACCCATCCTTTTGAGTCTCCTTCGGCTTCAAGAGAATCCATCATCGCTTTTAATCGTGCGTAGCCCCCTTTTGATTTGTCAAAACCGTGTTCCCAAAATGAATGGAGATCGTTGGTGTGGAGGATTTGCAAAACTTTCCCATTTGCAAAATTTGTAGACAGTATGACCAACACTAAAATCGCAGAAATCTTCAATGACATTTCACCTACCGCCCTACGGGAAACCTTGTATCAAGCTATTGTTCTTAGGCAAACAATAAAAATATGGTAAAATCCGTTCCCATGACAAACGTAAATAATCTAGGTGAATATATTCTAAAAAGAACCGCCGAGCATGGTGAATCCCCCGCTTTTACCCTTAAGAACAATGAAAAAAGAACTAGTTTCACTTATAACGAGTTCAATCAGCATGTTTTAAGATTGTCATCGTCACTTAAAAAAAGGTTTAGAAACGGCCCTTTTAAAATCGGAGTTTGGGGCGAAAACCGAATCGAGTGGTGCATTGTGGCTATTGCGACTTGGCATGCCGGGGGCACCTTGGTTCCAATTATGCACATACTCACAGATTTCGAAGTTCAGAATATTTTAAACGCCGCAAAAGTGGATATTCTGTATGTTTCATCGAAGTTGAAGAAGAAAGGGGACTTTGGCGCCAGTGATTTGAGAAGTCTGGATTTCAAATCTTTAGGCGAAAAGATAGAGACGACAATCAAATCAGAATTCAGTGTTTCGTTAAGCAATCTTAAGTCGACTGCCGTCTTGATCTTCACATCGGGGACAACAGGTCAGCCTAAGGGCGTCATGCTTACCCACGAAAATATTTTATGCAATATCTTAGACTGCGTTGATATTATTCCGGGCAAGAAAGGGGATCGAGCCGTCAGCATTTTACCTCTTTCCCACATGTTCGAATTAACGGCCGGTTTCATCATTGCACTTCTTAAAG
The DNA here is from genome assembly GCA_023250675.1 of Oligoflexia bacterium. Lineage (GTDB taxonomy): Bacteria > Bdellovibrionota > Bdellovibrionia > JABDDW01 > JABDDW01 > JAHFAE01. The sequence goes on from JAHFAE010000017.1 coordinate 23,763, forward strand.
GGGTTACGATCAGTTACCCCGATAGTCTCAAACCCGATGACGTTTTAAAAGAAATGCGACTTCACAAAGCAACTCTTTTAGCGGCAGTTCCATTATTTTTTGAAATCATCGATAGAAACATTCAAGGTAAACTCAAAAAACTTCCATCGTTTGTTCGAAAAGTTTTTTTAAGTCTGGGCCCCGTCGTGATGAGGTTTCCCTTCTTAGGTAAAATAATCTTTAGAACTGTACACCAAGCGTTTGGGGGCCATGTAAAATTTTTCGCTTCGGGAGGAGCAAAGATTGACCCTGAAATTATTTTGAGATTTCAACGCCTGGGTTTTCGAATGTTACAGGGGTACGGCTTAACAGAGACCTCACCCATTATTAGTTTTACTACATACAAAAATCATCGATTCGGATCCGTTGGTAAGGTCGTGCCGTCATTAAGACTTAAAATTGATAGTCCCAACCCGTCTGGTGACGGAGAAATCTGCGTTCAAGGAAAAAGTGTATTTGCCGGGTATTTTGAAAATCCTCAAAGTACGGCAGAAGTCATTCGCCAAGGGTGGTTTCATACAGGAGATTTGGGACGATTAGACCAAAATGGCTTTTTGTTTATTACGGGTCGAATAAAAGACATGATCGTCACTCCCAATGGTAAGAACGTTTACCCCGAAGAAATCGAAGAAATTCTAAGGCAATCTCCCAAAATTAATGAAGTCGCTGTTCTTGGCATCGATTCGGTCAAGGGCGAATCCATCTATGCCGTGGTTTCTCCAAACCCCGTTGGCTATTATTCTAAAAAAGAATTGACCGACGAAGTGAATCTGCTTTGCCAAGTTTTGGCTGACTATAAAAGGGTTCAAATCGTAAGGATTTTAAATGGAGAGTTTCCAAAAACTCCGACTAAAAAAATAAAAAAACACGTAATTCGAGAATTAATCTTAGGTGGCAAGTTGGATTCGGTAAGTAACGATGGGGCAAATCAAAGTGTACAAACTTTCTTAAATCTTGAAAACCCAGATGAAAAGTGGCTCTCAGAAAAACTTGCAGCCATAACGCGAAAAACTGAAATTTGGAGGGAAGCCCAACTCAAAACCGACCTGGGAATTGATTCTTTAACTTTTATGGAAATTGTGAGTCTTCTTGAAACTCAAAAATCTGTAGTTGTGCCTGACAACCAATTTGAAAAAATATTGAAAGTTGCCGATCTGCTTAAATTGATGTCCGACGGCGAATCGGTTTTGTCAGTCCAAAAGGTGAAAGCCGATTTTGACTACAGAAAAAATAATTCGTTAATGAATAATGTTTTGAGACTCATCGTTCATGGCCTTTTTGTGAGGCCCCTGATGAAGCTCTTATTTGGCTTTCGTGTTACAGGGCGAGAAAAGATGGGTACGAAAAAAAGGGGTCTTGTTTTCACTCCCAATCACACAAGTCATTTAGATCTACTTTCTGTTTTGTCGTCGCGACCTCTGTTTGAATTAAATAAGACCTATGCGGTGGCTGCCGACGATTATTTTTTTAACACACCTTTTAAGGCATTTATCGTTCGTATTTTCTTTAACGGAGTACCATTTGAACGTAAAGCTAGGGTGGAGCGAAGTTTTAGAGTTTGTGAAAAAATTCTAGAAGAAGGCGGCAATTTAGTTATTTTTCCGGAAGGGACTAGGTCCGTTTCTGGGTTGATGGCTCAATTCAAACCTGGTGTGGGTCGACTCTTGGCAGGCAAAGAATATTTGGCAGTACCGGGTTTGATTCGGGGTGCATACGAAGCTTACCCAAAGGGGGCCAAGTTTCCTAGGCCTCACCGCGTTTCTATTGAGTTCGGGGACCCGCTGCATTTTAACAATTTAGAGGTGCAAACCTCAAGCTACGCCACCGTAGCCAGTCACTTACAAGAGGCCGTCAAAAAAATCGCTACTAACGGTCTTTTAGCAGGCTTATAATTTCTAAATTCTTTTTGGCATCAGCGTGGTTGGGATCAAGTTTTAAAACTCGAGAAAATTGTAATTTGCCGCGGCTATAGATTCCCTTTTTTGAAAAGGCCATGCCCAGACCGTAATGGGCTTCAATATTTGTGGGCCCTAATTCAACTGCCTTTTCGTAATTTCTTTGAGCGTCATCATTTTGAGCTAATTTTAACTGCACAGACCCAATGCTGTTGTAGACGTTTGGATCTTTTGGATCAAGTTGTTTGGCTTTTTCAAAAGCGACGAAAGCTTCTTCGGTTTTTCCTTCAGTAGCTAAGGCAATGCCTAGATTAAGATGTGCTTCAACAAGTTTTGGATTTAGGGCCAAAGCTTTTTCGAATTCGGTTTTGGCAAAAGGAATATTGGTCGGTGAAAAATATAATTTGCCGATGTTGTTATAGCCGTAACTTGATTGAGGGTATTTTCTTACGACATCTTCCCAGAGCATTTCGCTTGATTGCCAAATGGTATTTCTATTGTACGTTAAAATACCAAAAACTGAAATGTAAACTCCCGCCGCAACGACGACTGGAATTTTCATCTTCGAAAAAATACTGTCTAAGAATGCACCGTAGACCATAAAGATGCCAACGCTGGATAGGTAAAGATAACGGTCCGCACGGTTGGCCAAATTGTCAAACGGCACAAATCCAAGGGCCGGGAAAATAGCAATCAAAGCAAACAGAGCACCAAATTGTGCAAGCCTTTTGTCTCCTCGATTCCAAACCCATACAATAATGAAAATAGATATAAGAAGGGCAATCGCATCTACAATGTTAAACGGCACGGCCCCTTTTTCGTAAAAAATAGAAAGCCCAACAGGGATCAAAGATTTTGAGAGATAAAAAGGAATAGAAGTAAAACCACTTATCAATGAATCCGTAGAAATTTTTTGAACCGTGGTGCGATGAACATATGAGTTAATAGCTAAAAAAACTAAAGCTGCTAAAAAAAACGGCCATTTTCTTGTCAATGATTTCTTGTTGATGGGTTTTTCATTGAACCAATCAATTAAAATAAGCACCCCAGGAAATGTAATGGGCATCATTTTTGACATTAACGAAAGTATATAAGTGATGATGGAGTAGGGGCTTTCTCTTAAATAAAGGATACAAGAAATGAGTAAGAAAAAAGTGAATAAAACATCTTTTCTTTCGGTGATCCATGTTACGGATTCAACGTGGGTGGGATGGAGCGCAAACGCCAAAGCCGTAAAAATTGAAATGAAAGAATTCTTCTTCGTGATTTGAAAAACGAAATAATAAACAAGAATAGAATTAAGCCAATGCAATAAAACGTTATCAATATGGTAGTACAGTGGGTTCAGCCCGATGAGGCTATGTTCTATGGCGTAAGAAAAATAAACCATGGGGAGGTAATCAACCCTTAAATCTGTAAATATTTTTGTAAGATCAAAGGCAATGACCACAGGGTTTTCGATCAAAATAGTCGGGTCATCAAGGTTAAAAAAACCTGAGCTAAATGCAACAAAGTAAACCAGCAGGATAGGCGCTAAGAGAATAAGTGAAAGGGTAAGGAGGGAAAGAGGTCTTTTTTTATTCGCGCTAGAAGAGGTCATGATCTTTTGCCCACCTTAGACTTTTTTGAACTGCATTAAATGGTGATTGGGTGACTAGGCCTAATTCCTTAGTAGCTTTTGAAGTGTCATACCAATGAAACATAGACGAGATATACAATGAATCTGAAGACAAATTCGATTTCAAACCGATTTGAGAAATTAGTCCTGTAACTTTGCTCGCAGAGCGCATTACTAAATCAGGTAGGGGAATCCATGGTGCCCTATGGCCGTCAAATCCTGCGATCCAAGCAAAAAGAGCTTTAATCGTTAGATTTTCCCCTCCCAATATATAACGTTCGCCCCGCTTTCCTTTTTCAATAGCTCGAATATGACCTTCAACGGCGTCACCGACGTCAATGGCATTTATACCGCCGTAGGAATAAAAAGGTATCTTTCCCGCAGCCACCTTAAGCTGGGTTGATCTTGAAGATTTTAAAAAGTCTCCGGGTCCATACATGAGGCTTGGGTTAAGGATCACAGCGTCTAAATCTGTTGTCTTAATGTATTGGCCGATGAGATCTTCTGCTTCTTTTTTGGTATCGTAATAACCAAACCCAAACTGGCCCATATTGTAGATGCTTTTTTCGTTCAACGGTGTCTCATCAAAGCTTGCACCTACAGCCGCAACACTACTTGTATGAATGAGGCGTTTAACTTTGTTTTTAAGAATAGCTTTGATGATATTTTCGGTTCCACCTACATTGACATCGTACATTTTTTGGTACTCGCGGGGGGAATATGAAATCAAAGCAGCCACATGAAAAACAAAATCAATGTCACCGCATGCCCGATCGACTGAATCCAAATCCGTCACGTCACCCAGGGCCGATTCGTAGGCGAGCCCGTGAAGTAATTGCATATCGCTGGTTTTTCGGTGAAGAATCCGAACACCATAGCCTTTATCAACGAGGTTACGTGCCAGAGTACTTCCCAAAAAACCATTTCCGCCTGTTACTAAGACTTTCACTTTGACCCCATGCTTGACATCACATGCAGCTTTGCTTAATTACATCTTTTTCAATAGTGAGGAAACCATGAAAAGCCAAGAATTTCTCTATCTATCTAGAGCCGACGTAGAAAAAACCGATTTACCTATGTCGCGCATCATTCAAGCTTTAGAAGAAATGTTTTTAGAAAAGGCCTTGGGCCGAACAGAGATGCCCCCTAAACCCGGTATTCACCCTTTGAGCGATGCTTTTATTCATGCCATGCCCGCTTATTTGCCAAGCGCTAAAGCTGCCGGTCTGAAATGGGTCTCGGGGTTTCCACAAAATCAATCTCAAAAACTTGCTTATATCAATGGACTGATTATTTTAAATGATCCAAAAACGGGAATCCCTATTTCTGTGATGGATTGCACTTGGATCACAGGCAAGAGAACAGGAGCAGCCACTGCGGTTTCTGCTAAGTATTTGGCCAGACCTGATAGTTCGACCATTGGGATAATTGCATGTGGTGTGCAAGGTCGGGATAATTTAGAGGCCATTTCTAAAGTGTTTAAAATTTCAAAAGTAAAAGCATTTGACATCTACCCTGAAGTTTCAAAAAATTTTGCTCTAGAAATGTCAGAAAAATTAGCCGTAGAAATTGAACCAGTAAAATCAGCTAAAGATGCAGTGGTTGGCCTTGACATGGTCGTTACAAGCGGACCCATACTTAAAAATCCTGAACCAGTAATAGAAAAAAATTGGCTTGATGAGGGAGCTTTTGCCAGTGCGGTAGATTTTGATTCTTATTGGCAAGGCGAAGCTCAAATGCAGATGGATCTCATTGTGACCGACGACATTCCCCAGCTCAATTATTATCGACAATCAGGATATTTCAAAAAAACTCCAAATGTTGAAATTGAAATCGGGCAAATAGTTTCAGGCAAAAAACAAGGTCGATTATCGACAAATCAAAGGACTTTGGCGATCAATTTGGGAATTGCATTAGACGATATGGCCACAGCCATTCTTGTTTACAAAGCGGCGATAGAATTGGGAATTGGGGCGCAATTACCTCTGTAATTTGAATTATGATAACAAAATTGAGAACGATTATTTTCTCCACTTAGGCCTAGGCCAAGGTCTGGGAATTTGGTTTCAAATTGACTCAAAAATAGAGTCAAAACGAATCTACAATATGTTACTAGTTGTTGAAAAAACTGGAGAATTTTAATTCAGTCAGGGGCCAGCAATGCACTAGACAAAGTGCCGTAAATGTCCCGGGACTTTCGGTCCCCTGACGATGGGCTTGTCATCAAGAAAACCATTGAGTAGCGTTAGTGGGGTCGGGAATTTGATCTTAACTCGCAAGTTTCAGGGAGGAACTAAATGATTAAAAATCTATTGGCATTTTTACTTATCTTTGTATTCGCCACTTCGGTGTGGGCGAAGTTGCCCAGCAATTGGCAAGAAATTATTGATAGTTCTAAATACGTAAAGGCACCGACCATAGAGCAAGTGAATCAAAAATGGATGGAGGCCTCGGGTGGTCCTCAAACATTTTTTGTAGGCGATCGTTTCGTATTTTTGTTTGATCCCAGCGGGCGACCGGTTGTGGTCTTTGACCTAGCTCTTGATCAAGTCACCACCAAGGACATGATCTTGGGGGCTATGGGTATAGGGCGTTTTTCTTTACGCGACATATTTCATAAATATAAGGCCGCAAAGGAACGTCCAAAAGACATGCTGAAAAATGACGGCGAAGTAAAGCCAGAATCCGAACTTGCTTACGATGCCCAAGATGAGGCAAATTACCAAGATTTTTATGATCACATTGATGGTGCAGAAAAAGACACTTTACCCGCTCCCAATGAAAATGATGTGGTTCGGGGGTACAAAGAATTTGCCAACTTAGAATTTAACGACGCTTGGATTGCAAACCATGGCAGCGTGCAAATTAAATCAGGCAAAGGATCAAGAAAAGGGTTTTTGCCAGCATCTTTCACTCTGGGAGACCTCTTTACAACGGAGAAACAGCAAAAAGGATTTCTTGCTTTTGCTGAAAAATTTAGCAGAATCATTTATCGATCACCCATTCCCTATGCAAACTCTAATCAATTTCTCTCCCAATTTAGAATGGATTGGAGTGATCAAACTAAAGAATTCACCATGGTCTTTTCGCCGGATAAAGGTATTAAGCCTCCTAAACTTCCAGGTTGGGTTATCAACTACACCAACCCGCTGGATTTGTTAGCTTATAAGTTTAGTCTAAGGGATTTGTCTTCAAATTCCCAATACGCCGAAATTTTTCTCGGGAAGATTGGTGTTATCTTAGGGATTATGCTTGATCGCGTAACGAATAATTTAGAATCCCAAATGGATGCCCATGAAAACCAATTGGGAGCCCTTCTTGAGAGTGCATTACGAGGGGAATATCAGATCGATATTCCCATGAACCAACTTCGGGCATTTGTGGATCTCACGGTGACCATGGTCTATCTCAATAAAATGTTGAACACCGATGACATCACCAATGGTCCTAAAAAGCGCCGTCAAGTTTTTGCTGATGAAGAAAAATACAGAAAGCAGAACTTAGATTGGTTGAAGAAGAAAGGCTATGACATTCAAGTGTGGACGGATGGTCGTTTCGCAACAGTCTGCAAAAAAGGAAAGCGAAAAGGGATTTTCTCTCTCGTCATCGGACGGGAGTGGATTACCCATCACCCGTCGGTGCATTACTATGATTCAGCACCCTGGTATAAGTCAGCATCAAGAATTGGTTTAGAACTTTTCACCGATGCTGTTAGGTATATTATGCCAAACAGCCAAGTGATTTCTCAGTGGCTGACTAATTTTATTCGAATTCCATTTCAGTTCTATTTGCCAACCCATTTCTGGGACATCTTATTTAGGGACCGCGCCTACGTTGAAACGGCCTACGAAGGTCACGCGTTGGGTTTGATTAACGAAACATTGGCCGGTCGATTTAAGGAGATTCCAGGTTACTCCAATGACGACGTGATGAAGGTCCAAAAGGCTTTTTACAATCAAAGGCAAAATACGTTTGATGTAAGCCTCAAGAATGAAAAAGCTCATATTGCGATGAATTGGAAGTTGGTTCAAGATTGGCTCAACGGCAAACAAGATTTGGTCTTAACTACAGACTTGAATTAATTGGTTGAAATTGCAGTAACATTGAGCCCTTAACAGTAAAATGTTAAGGGCTTTTTTTTGCTTTACAGCCATGTAATAGGAGAATAGTTATGGGCTCTATGAAAAATTTATATATGATTTTAATTTCGATCTTGGCCACCACCTTGCCCATCACATCGATCGCTTTTGCACAAACGCCCTACGAAAAAATCAAATTAATGCTAAAGCATTCAGCAGAAAAGAATCCAAAAAACGCGCGAGTTATCGTGGTGGGACAATCTGATTCTGGAGATCTCATTTATGGACTAGAGATTGGTCATGGGCCTACTCACAATTTAGTTGTGGCTACCCATCATGGCAATGAATATGGGTCAACAGTAGTGGCAGGTTATTTTGGAGACGCCTTGGCAGGGGATCCTATTGCGGATCAAACGGTATTTGTGGTTCCTGTGCTGAACATCTCTGGTTACAACGGAGGAAATCGTCGAGAGACCCTGGGTGCTTCGACCTACGATCCCAACCGAGATTACCCAGGACCTTGTGGAACAGAAGGCCCCTTCAAGCTAAAATCTACTGCGTCGCTTGCGAAGTTTATTGAAGCAAATAAAATTGTTGCGTCCTCAACGCTTCACACTTTTTTCCCTGGGGTTCTTTACCCTTGGGGAATTTCAACTCAAGACACACAAACTCCCTACGACAATATTTTTGTTCAACTAGGCAAAGCAGCTACCATTGAAAGTGGTTACTTAGTAGGTAATTCCACAAAAGAACTTTATCCCGCTGATGGGACCTTTGAAGACTATTCTTTTTGGAAGCTAGGTATCTGGTCTATGCTTTTTGAAATGGGCAATACACATAGCCCGAGCAATGCTCAGCTTCAGGAGTTAATACGATTCAATTTACCTGGCCTTCGTCGCATGATGATGGTTGCTCCAAAAATAAGGGCAGAGAGACATGCATTTTCTGGAAATTGCGATGTGGTGAGAGGATTGGATAAACACAATGAATAATTTTTTAATTTCTATTTTAGGGGTTATGGCTTTTGGATCCTTGTCTTTAGGTGGCTCTCTTCAATGCGTGCAAGATGCCTACAGCATGAGTCATCCTGATTTGACCAAAGGAGAAGCATTAAGACTTTGTCAGGGTTCACTTAACTCAGCTCCCGTGCAATGTTTTAAAGAGGCCTATCAACTTTCTGGTCCCTATTTATCAAATGACCAAGCCATAGATTTATGTGTGGGGAGCTTGTCCGTAGCTCCTGTGGCATGCCTCAAAGAAGCTTATACAATGACTAATCCCGATCTCACTGAAACTCAAGCGATTCAGCTTTGTTTGCGTGCACCAAATGCCTTGGGTCCCGTGTCTTGTGTGATGGAAGCTTTTGGTTTGTCTTATCCAAGTATTTCTAAAGATCAGAGTGTGAGACTTTGTGTTCACGCTAATTCTACTTCGCCTGTGGCTTGTGTAACCGAGGCCATGGCAAATTCTAATCCCGATTTGAATCTAGAAGAATCACTAACACTTTGCCGAGTGCCCTACAGTAGGTAAGAAAGACCTGCTCCAACGGTTGCGCCGGTGTTAAAAATATCGTAGTACTTTGAAACCGAAATCACGCCTTGGTAAAAGTTAGCCTCTACGACAACATGAAAATGATTAGAAAGTTTTAAACTATATCCGCCGCCTACACTTAATAATACATCGGTTGAATTAAATTCTCCGAGACGTCTTGTCCAAGGATAGCCGCTGGTTTGTTCGATTATAGAATTGGTAAGAAAAATCGGAGTGGCGCCAGCCTTGATAAAAAATGAACTTTGATGTTCGCCACTCACGAGCCATTTTCCAAATACTGGTACGCCAATATAAGATAGCGTCACTTTTTGAACAGTGGAGTAGTTATAAAATGAAGTAGTGGGGGAGTTGTACCCGGTCGTGGAACCGATGGTGAGTTGTTGAGCTCCCATTTCAACGACGAAATTTCTGGATCCTAAATTAATATCTGCAGACATAGAAGCAGATGGGCCAATATTGTAGGGAGTACCAACGTTGTCAGAGATTACGGTATTAGCATCAGGACCATCAAAAGTTGAAAGTGAACCCAATCCCACGGCTGAAAATCTGTAAATAAGGGGTGAGCGTTCTGTGTGAGTTTCAAAGGTACCACGAGTATGTTCTACCTCAATGTCAGTCCTTAAAGTTTTTTGTTCGCCTTTTGAAGTGTTTGCTTTGGATTCGGAAGTGGTTTCTGCAGAGCGCTCCTTATTGGTTTTAGTATTGTTTTCGATTGCGGCTTCGGTGTTGGCAACTTGTAATTCTGCATCGGCTGATTGAGATTCAGTGGCACCTAAATCTGATTTTTCTGCTCGCTTTGTTGTTTGAATGCTTGCAGTGTCGGATTTAGATATGACCATGGGACTTAATGAAGTTTTTTTGATTTTATCATGAACTTTTTGATTGTTGCGCATTGAGATGGACCCGGGTTTACCTCGAGCTTGATCGTTTTGGAGTTGAACCTGAAAGTCTGCTAACTCAGTTTCAAGCTCTGTAAGCGCAAAGGCGCGCCCGCCCAATGACAAAACTAGTAAAGACACTAAATAAACCAACTTCATTGTTATTCTCCTACTCACTGCAATAGAGCAAAGAAAAGACCAGGGGGGAAGGCTTTATTTTTGATCCTAGCGCCCTTTTTAACTGTGGGGTCATAGAGCGCTCCACAGGTGTATAAACTTTTGACACCGATGCAATTGCCAAGCGATTTGTAATTCTCAAGCGATTTGCGATTCTCCGGGGATTTGATTCCTGGGCCAAAGGCAAGGTTCTTACCCGCTGCTATGAACTGCCGTGTTCGGCTCTTGGCCCCCCCCCACTTATAAACATGAATAATTGGTCTCGAATAGCAAATTACTGGTCGAAAATAGGTACTAAATCCCAGATAATGTTGATGTGGCAGACTCGAGAGACGATAAAATTTGGCATATCGCGGTTCAAGGCGTTTCTGAGGGGCCCTATTCACAAATTGATATCGAAAACCGATTAAAAGGGGGGCACCTTACCTCTACCGATCTGGTGTTTCGAACGGGGTTTACAAAATGGACCCCTATCTTAGAATGTTTTGAATTTGGATTTCAAGACTCGGTAGTGAAAGCAGTGGAGACCATGCCACCGGTTCGAAAAAAATCGAATAAGAAAAAAGTGCCATACAAAAAATATGCAATTGCAGGGTTGGGAGCCGTGTTTGGTATTCCGCTTATCCTGGTGGGTTTCAAATTTCTCGGCAGCAAAGCACCTCGGCGATTTCCCGAGCCCATTGGTTTTGGGCCACCTGCTCAGAATATAGGCGCCTCTGCCATAGCAAACATTTCTTCACATTCGCTTAGTCTTCAGATGGCCAATCTTGGTCTTCAAGTGACAATTCAAACGGATCTTCCTGCGGGTACAGATATGGTGGCTGAGATTGTTGCACCTTATGGATCTATTTTGAGATTTCCCAGTTTTCATTTAACTAAGAGATTTGTGATAAAACTTAATCAGCCCACCATACTTGATCTGGCGCAAGAGCAATTGCCCTACGGGGACTACAACATGACGGTTTCTGGCGGCGGATTGGTAACCCATAGTCCGTTGGCAATTGGCACACATGATCAGGACTTCAATAAGAAGTTAAGTGAGTACCAAATGTCTCTTACCAAGCAAAGAAAAACAGAGCTAACGCTTCTGGAAAATGGCGGAAAAAATCTATCAAAAAAATACTCTAGTTTTACTTCTGAATTCCAAAAAGTGAGTAAGCATCTTAATCCCAAGACCAAACAAGTTTGGAACAAACGGGTGGCTGCTTGGCGTAAAGAATTAGCCAAAGATCAAAAGGCCGTGTCTTGGATCGTTGAAAAAAATAAAAACACCTATGTCTATGGGGATCAGCTCATACAATTAAAAAATATTACGATGAAATTACCGGCAGTCTTAAATGAGTTTAGTCAAAAGATAAACTCAAAAAGAAACGTGGCAAGTGCCACGTATCCACCTTCTACTTTTAAATCAGATCTAGCCAAATTTTATGAGGCAATTCAAAATCTTAAGTAGTTCTCAGGGCCACGCCCATTTGAATTAACTATGGTTTATCGAGCAATTGGTCTTGAACTCGGCACTTCCACTTTATTCCCATAATTTACGGGCATTACTGGTGGATACACATGGATTCGAATATTGTCGTTACTGAAATTAACTGATTTTGAAATCTTACCGTAGGTCTCAAGTAAGTTTTTCTTGTTAATGATTGTGTTAGGGAGACTGAGTTGGATATTTTTGTCGTTTAGGAAACTTACTGCAGTATTTGTTACGAAAAGCATAAACTTATCGGTATTTTCTTCTGTAGATGCGAATAATCCTTTTCGTAAATCTGCATCAGTACTTTGCATTTCTTGCGCCGCCCATTTTAGATTGTTGCTTGCCATTAACAACTTAATATTAATTTGAATCTGTTTCATTGCGATGACGTGATTTCTTTGGGCCTGCCTTTTAGCTTCTATATTGCGTTTTATTTGAGAATTATATTTGTTTGTCAAACCCGAACCAAGATCTTCGTTTTCGGCAAAGGCTGAAATTGACATGAGAGTAAAAACGGCGAGTGTAATTTTAAACATTTGTAACTCCTTTAAAAGTAAATGTGACAATCTTGACCTATACAGGAGTTATGCCAGGTATTTTGCTTGCCCTTGCCGTCTAAATTTTAGCTGGATTGGTTTTTAAGGTATTTCCGCTATTCGAATCCAATTTTGGGAAGACATCTGGCTATGATTTGGACGATTGGTGTCGAGGTTAATAGGATCAAAATCAATAGCAGCCGCCACCCCAATGATAAAATACTGTGGCTTCCCAGAGCAACCCACCGTCAGATGTGGCCACTTTAGTCATAGGATCAATCTTCGCTTTGGCGGCATCGAGGAGCTGAATGACCATGGCCCCGTTACGATATTCTCCTAACTTGCCAGGGTCATTTTTTCGAACGCAACCGGTCTCGGTACCAATGAGGCCCCCTTGAGCAATAACGTCTTTTGGAAAAATAACTTTTAAGCTGCTTAAGATTTGATCGGCTGAATTAAGGGGGCCACTTAGTTCGTAAACTTGAGGAAGTTGATTTTTAGATAAGAGATCATCAACTTGGTTTTGATAATCCGTAACCATACTCGCAACTCCGTTGATAGTAATGATTCCGCCTTTAGACAATTGAGAGTTGGCAACAATAATAATGAATCTTTGTGCGGTAGAAACCAATTCAGGGACATTTTCAAGATGGGGTTGTAAAAGATTAAAAAATCAGCAACAGAAGTGTTAAACGTATCGCTGTAGTCATGGACATGAAAATCTGTGGTCCCGTTGCTTGTAGGGATACATTGGTTTTGGATCTCATTAACTGTTAAGAATTTAGTCATCTGACTTTTTTAATAGGCCAAAGTTATTGTTTGGCCGTCATTCAAAAATGTTAAGAAAAACGGCACTGTAATGCTGTCTTTTGAAACGGTACCGGAATAATTCCCAAACGGAATATTATCGGCTGCAAGACAGCCATTTCCACCGGTGATTCCTGGCGGTGCGTTAGTGGGAGTGATGGTTGCTCCACCAACAGGATAACCCTGATATGTCACGCACACGGTGATGTGGCCTGAAGTTGCCACTGGAACAGGAGTAGGTGTCGAAACTGGAGCTGGTTGCGGAGGCGGCTGTGGCGCCGGGGCTGGATTTTGACTTGGACAAAGCATAGGAATAGCAACCGCATCACAAATTTTTGCACTTAGACTTTTTGTTACACTAATCTCTTTTTGAGCCAGAAGTTTTGAATTGGGATCATTAATATCCGCACGAAGTTCCATGAAGTATTCTCCAGCAGGAACTTTTCTGACACATGGTGAAGTAGTACCGCAATCAGATCTTAACAAAGGCCCGTCTTGCGAAGTTCGGTAAAAGATTCCAGCATTGGGCGCATTGCGAACTTCCCACCAAATATTGACGGCACAATCGGAGTCGCCCGCTGCAATCGAACAGCCCGTGGCGTCGCCATTGACGAGTTCGGGTTGTGGAGTTGCTGGCTGAGTATTCACCGGCGGCACATCTCCGGTCTGGATTTCTTCTATAGGGACATAAGTTTCAAGAAGTGCATATTCTTTTAGAATACTATAAATGGCATACTCAAATTCATCTTCGGTAAAGCGCCAAGTTACATTAATATCGTAATTCGCTGAATCTTCAGCCATCTCTAAATTTCGAGAATAGATTGAAGTTTCAAAGTAATTCACTTCTATAGATGTATTACCAGGGGCTAGGTTACTAAACGAAACGTGCCCTTCACTATTAGTTGACATAGAGAGTGTCTGCCCGTCAGAGGAAAAAACATGGACTTCAGCATCTGGGAGAGGAGCCCCAGAACTTTCAATTTTTACTGTTAGGCTAAGGTCAATTGCTAAACTTTGTGTTGACCAAATTGTAGTAAGCAACAAAGTCAATGCAACGCTCAACTTCATTCCCGGTTTCATTTGAACCCCCATTGACTGAGTCTACTTGTCAGAGCACTCCAGCCGTCTTCAGAAAAAGTCCATAAACCATTAATTAGACCTCGAATGCTTGGGTCATCTACCCTTTGACCAATTGCAGGTAAGTCTGAGATTATGCGGGCCACTTTGAGATCTCGATCTACGAGTTCTGCTTGCTTAAGGGGTTCAGCTTCGCCGAATCCGACCATCCATTTTTTGATGATTTCGACGGCAGTTTTAGCTTTATCAGCGGCACTGCCACCTGATGCGAGGCCGCTAATGCGTCCCGCTTTCGCCAAATTCTCGGCGGCCTCTAATGCCTTTAGACCTGATCTAAATCTGCCACCTGAAGGATCTAGAATACCCATTTTTATTTCGTCCAAATGTAAGCCATTTCTATCGGCCATGCATACGGTTTGGTTGCCTAACGAAGGAGGACATTCATATCTTGTTCCAGCCACGCAAAGGGATCCGCCAGAAGATATACTTACGATTTCGTTTCCATTGAAATTGTCTTTGTATGCTGTGCACGGCAACGGTGGTCGTGATGGACTCCCGCCGCCGGTACCAGTTTCTGGTGCGCCAGCAATAGGACACCGCGGATCGGTAGGATGTATATAGCAATATATAGATGATACTGGTTCACCTGTTACGGGAGGTGGCGTACAATCGATTCCGGTACATGTCACAGCAGGTGATTCACAAAGCCCGTGGCTATTCAAAGTCATTCCTGGAGGACAGCTAGCCTCTGATGGAGGCGACGTAATTCCTCCGTTCGTAGGTGGGCCACTAGAGGCTATGGGTGAACAATAAGAAAAAGCACCTGATCGAGTTGGAAATGAATTACAATCAGTGCCTGCGAAAGAGCATCCACCGTAATCTGCTAAACAATCTTCAAAATAATAGGTGGTGTCCGCTGGAAAATATGAATTACTACAGCCCAATACTTCGTCCATGCAACAGTTTGATTCGACGCATGCCCAGTATCCAGAGGTAAAATAGTCATCCATCCAACAAAAATCGGCTGCGCACCCGTCAGCGGATGCCTTAGCTTCGTTTTGAAATGAAACCGATATTAAGAAAACGTAGGCTAAGACTAAGAATATATTCTTCAATTGTACTAACTTCATTTTATGATCCCCTGTTTTGGCTATTTGGATTTGGTAACAATATGGTTTGGTATTCTCTTAAGCTTTGCTCTTTGAAAGCACCGTATTTTCTGTAATTCGCAGGACCAAGCATTTTTCTCAAAACGTGTTCCTGTTGCATCGAGAGACTGGCGTAAATTTTTCTTTTATTTTCAGTTGGAATTTGGGGTGAGTTGGCAACAGTGATATGTCTCGTCTTAAATTGCTCCAACGTGTTTTGAAATTTTACTAATTGCACTTTATTTAAATGCAGTTTTTCGGTCAAAAAAGTTTGAAGGTTAGTATTATGTTTTTTCTGAACGACTTGAAGTTTCTGCGCAGTAGACTCAATTAGTTGTTTTGAAATCGCTGGCTCAGAATTTTCGACAGCCAATTCGCTTTTGTTTGATGAGTGTTTGTTGCCTTTTAATACGATCAATGTGACCCCAAGCAAAATCAGAGCTACCATCAGTTTAGGATCAAGCCAAATCTTTGCCCTTTGAATTGAAGATTTGCGAATTTGTTTCAAGGTTCTTCCCCTGTTTTTTGTTATTGCCCCGTTAACCATTACGCGCAGCATAGCGCACCTTCCAATAAAGCATGTTTAATGCCACGGAATATGATTCGGAAATTCAAGGAGTTACGATGGAAATTGCAGTTAGAAATCGTAGAAACTTTTGTCAAGTTTCATAACGGGGATCTTAAAAAGTAGGCTAAGTACTCGAGTTGCTTGATTCACTCTTAAAAGTGGCAACTTGTTGGTTTGGTGATCAGTGTTTAGACAATCAAGTTTTTACCGGAATTTGTAGAATTGCATAGGAATAGACATGCCAATATCAGAATAGCGGTGATGTTTGCCTGTGGCCCTGGAGCCGAAAACAATCTGATTTTGACATATTTACTAAAACTGTAGTTGAGCCTACTTTTGAAAGAAAAAATCAATAATCAATAGTTTAAGTAAATGACCTGCCCATCCTGCATAAATGTGAGAGCAAATGGAACCGTGATTCCGTCTTTTGAAACTGTTCCAGAGTACGCATTAAATGGAATGTTATCAGCAGTAAAACAACCATCGGCACCTGTCATTACAGGGTTTGAGCCACCTGGCGCAATTATGGCGCTCGGTACTGGATACCCCTGATATGTTATACAAACACTGACTCGGCCTGAAGTTGGAACCGGAGTTGGCACTGCCGTCGGCGTAGAAGCTACGGGCGTACCATTGTCTGTAGGTGAATCGTCGATTGTGGGGTTCGCTCTATAATAGTAGACCCCTTCTACAAAATTATTAAAAAATATCTCTGTAACATCAGAG
>JAHFAE010000164.1 GCA_023250675.1 Oligoflexia bacterium
TCGCAGATTCATTTTACCCCCTAGGTAAACACGCTACATAGCTTATACCCTTCACAAAGGGTGCCGGCTCACAGGGGGTTTATTTCGTTTCTAATGGATTTGCCTATAGGGGTTTTTGACTGCTGTCTAAAGAGTTCACATTCCGCAGCAGCAGTACTTTTCACTATTAGTAACACAAATATGATCCACTCTTGTTGTTTGCCCTGGTTTGATGTTTGTACTTCCGTGGTAATTTACATAAATGGGTTTGCATTGAGACGTAAAGGTCTTCTCGCATCCAGTCATATAATCGCAACCGTAATAAATATTACAGCTATTGAAACCACAATCATCATCCGTGGCACATTCAGAACGCAATGGCGACGGGTATGCCTCAGAAACCATGGCCGAACCAAAGCCACAGTCATTTCCGCAACTATCCCATTTGTAGCCGCAATAAGAATCGTTAGCTGGGCAATCATTGGGCTTAGTTCCTCCACCAGGGCATGTACCACCACAACCGTCAGGCACAACCACACTGGGGCTTGGGCAATAAGCACGTTGATTAGAACAATCGGGAATACAGGCAACTCCCGGCGGCGGTGTTGCCCGGGGCGGTGGTGTTGAAGCGGGAATAGTAGAAGGTGGTGGCGTCGGGGTTGGACCCGATGAACAACTCGGGACTTTGCCATATATCCGAGGATAGGAAGAATAAAGGCTATTTTAAGCCAATTATCATGTATGAACTTTTTTTGCTGGCGCAGTTGCGTAGCCTGAACTCTGATTTAGAACTGAATTTTTCTTATTTGCAATGGCCATCTGGTGTTTTTTGAAGAAGTTTCTACCTGTTTTTTGAAATTCCTAGAAATGTCTATAAAGCTACGCCAAGAGCTTGATCTGGTGATTAAGCAAGATCGAAGTGATTGTGCTGATTGAAGTGATCATGAGAATGGGGTGGCCCCCTTGCAGGCCATGGGGTTGGTGGAGTGGTTGGTAGATTGAGATGGGTGAGGATTTTTTTTATTACTTTGGGATCTTCAATTGCTGAGATTATTTTGTTTTGACCACCGCATTTGTGACAGATTTCTACATCCACATTGAATACTCTCTTTAATAGCTTTGCCCAACTGATTCGAGAATTTGTCCCTACCGTGTCATGTGGTTTTTCAGATGGCACTATCTGTTGTATTACTTTTGGTTTTGGGACGATAAGGGTTCTATACGTATAGTGAGGACCAAAAACCCCGCTAAACCTTGTCAGGTGCACTCGAGGTCTTGGTACAATTGCAGCCAAGCGTTCAAGTAATTCCAGTGGCGTCATAACGATGTGGGTAGTACCGTCATCATAGGGTTTTTTGAGATTATAGACGACCTGATTCCTACTGTTTAGTGATAGCCGCTCCAGGGCTACGGCAGGTCTGGCAATGTATCTGCAAAGTTTTTCAATCTTATCGCGCTCACCACCTGTCATTGAAACCCCTGCATGAAGTGAAAAACCGCAGCTTTTAGCGACCAATCCCTTATTGGCAGTATGATCAGTTTCTGGAAGGACTCTTAATGTTAGGGCTTTTTTACCCTTATTGGGGCCAAGAGCGAATCGGTAGGTGACTGCCCCTGCTTGGAGTTTTGCAAGACTATCATCCTCGGTAAGATTGATCTGTAAGTGGCTATTGATATCACGGGTGATGATGCCTTGTTTTTCTAGAAGTTTTGTAATTCGTTTGATGATCTTGTCAAGTACCTCACCCAGCTCATTAATTGTGGGGGTATTAGTTATGTGAAATTTGGATGGTTTGTCATCGTTATCAAGTTCATAAACCCCGTCTAAGAAGAGCATATGAAAGTGAACATTAAGATTGATGGAACCACCGAAACGCTGGATAAGGGTCACAGCACCTGTTTTAGCAGTTGAGTTTTTGAATCCTGCTTTTTTACATAAATGACTTGATACCGTGTTAATCGCAATGTTGAGAACTTCGCGCATAATCTTTGGGCGGATTGCCAACAAGAGTCTAATCTGAAATGGAAAGCTTAATACCCACTGACGAATGGGCTTTATGGGTAGGACCTCATCGACCAGGTGTATGGCACTCTCTGACATTCGACGGCCCCCGCAACTTGGGCAAAACCCACGACGCTTGCATGAAAATGCCACAAGACTCTCATGGCAACAGCTCTCACATTTAGTCCGCAAAAATCCATGGGCTAAGACGCCACACTTGAGATACTCCCGAAATTCCTTCTCTATAAAGTCTGGTAAAGGGCGCCCACACTCTTCATGGACTAGGCTTAGAAAGGTTTCAAGATTTTCCTGAATGATTTTGTAAAGAACTGTTTGTTCTGGTTTATGACGTTCATAGGAGTTTGTCGTCAGTGGCCTTGCAGTTTGCACAGCTGCATTGATGCAAACCCTTGCCGGCCATCAAAGCTTGTCTAGTTGATCGCCGGATCCGTCATCGATCGGCTAACCGGCCATGCAAGCATGCTCCGGACAGGACTTTTGAATGTTTTGGTTTGTGCAATGACAGAGTGAGTAGTGAATTTAGGGCGCTCGAAGAAAAAATTT
>JAHFAE010000104.1 GCA_023250675.1 Oligoflexia bacterium
AGTCAAACTGCCTACCAGACAGTGTCCCTCGCCCGGATTACGGGCGCAGGTTAGAATCTCAAGCCAACAAGGGTGGTATTTCAAGGTTGCCTCCACCTAGGCTAGCGCCCAGGCTTCAAAGGCTCCCACCTATCCTACACATGCAAGCTCAAAATTCACTGCCAAGTTACAGTAAAGGTTCACGGGGTCTTTCCGTCTTTCTGCGGTTACCCGGCATTTTCACCGAGAATTCAAATTCGCTGAGCATCTGGTTGAGACACTGAAGCACTCGTTACGCCATTCGTGCAGGTCGGAACTTACCCGACAAGGAATTTCGCTACCTTAGGACCGTTATAGTTACGGCCGCCGTTTACTGGGGCTTCGATTCTCTGCTTCGCTTACGCTGACAAATCCTCTTAACCTTCCAGCACCGGGCAGGCGTCAGGCCATATACGTCGTCTTGTGACTTTGCATAGCCCTGTGTTTTTGTTAAACAGTCGGTACTCCCATTTAATTGCAACCTCCCTATGCTTCACTCGCGAGGAGCTACACACGGAAAGGCACACCTTTTCCCGAAGTTACGGTGTCAAATTGCCGAGTTCCTTAACCAGATTTAACTCAATCGTCTGAGGATATTCACCCCACCCACCTGAGTCGGTTTACGGTACGATCACTGTTCTAGCTCAATACGAGACTTTTCTAGGAAGCATGGAATCTGCCACTTCCGGGAACTAAATCCCTCGCATTCACCTCTCGATGTTAACGTGCCCCGGATTTTCCAAGGACACCATCTACGGGCTTACACCTACATCCAATTGCAGGCCGGCATATCCTTCTCCGTCCTCCCTTATCAATAACGCTAAAACAGTGGTACAGGAATATTAACCTGTTTTCCATCATCTACGCCTTTCGGCCTCGACTTAGGGATCGACTAACCCTGGGAGGATTAACCTTGCCCAGGAACCCTTGGGTTTACGACGAACGGGTTTTTCACCCGTTTTTTCGCTACTTATGTCAGCATAAGCTCTTCTATTTCGTCCAGTAGTCCTTGTCGGTCTACCTTCAGCCTACGATAGAATGCTCCCCTACCCAAAACAGCTCGTGCTGCTTTGCCGCGATTTCGGTAGTACGCTTGAGCCCCGTTAAAGCTTCGGCGCAGGCCCACTCGACCAGTGAGCTATTACGCTTTCTTTAAAGGATTGCTGCTTCTAAGCCAACCTCCTGGTTGTCAGAGCAGTCCCACAACCTTCACCACTTAGCGTACATTTCGGGACCTTAATCGACGGTCTGGGCTATTTCCCTCTCGACTATGGAACTTATCTCCCACAGTCTGTCTCCTGGAATAGATGTTAGTGGCATTCGGAGTTTGATTGGGTTTGGTAATCTGGTAAGACCCCTAGCCCATTCAGTGCTCTACCTCCACTACAGAGTTTTCCAAGACTATACCTAAATATATTTCGGGGAGAACCAGCTATCACCCAGTTTGATTGGCCTTTCACCCCTACTCTCAGCTCATCCCAGGACTTTTCAACGTCCACGAGTTCGGGCCTCCACGCAGCTTTACCTACGCTTCACCCTGGCCAAGAGTAGATCACCGGGTTTCGGGTCTAATACCACCAACTAATCGCCCTTTTAAGACTCGCTTTCGCTACGGCTACACCTGTAACGGCTTAACCTTGCTGGTGACATTAACTCGCTGACTCATTATGCAAGAGGTACGCGGTCGAGCTTGCTTACGCATTGCTCTTCCACTGCTTGTAGACATACGGTTTCAGTTACTATTTCACTCCCCTCTCGGGGTGCTTTTCACCTTTCCCTCACGGTACTAGTTCACTATCGGTCACTAAGTAATATTGAGTCTTGGATGATGGTCCACCCAGATTCCCACAGGATTTCACGTGTCCCGTGGTACTTGGGATACTCTTCAAAGTCCTCACTCTTTTAATTTACAAGACTATCACTTTCTTTGGTCACCCTTTCCAGAGTGTTCTAATAAAAGGAGGATTGGTAACTTTGTTCTAGTTATGCGTCACCAGATAAGAGTCCCGCGACACCTCATGCACAACGCACGCACGCTTTAACATGCATGAGGTTTAGACTGTTTCCATTTCGCTCGCCACTACTTTGGAAATCTCGGTTGATTTCTTTTCCTGGAGGTACTGAGATGTTTCAGTTCCCTCCGTTTGCTTCACATAGCCTATGAATTCAGCTATGGATACCAGACTAGCTGGTAGGTTTCCCAATTCAGAGATCCCCGGATCGAAGTTCGTGTGCAACTCCCCGAGGCTTATCGCAGCTTACCACGTCTTTCATCGCTTCTTAGTGCCAAGGCATTCACCGTACGCCCTTAGTAGCTTAACCTAAATAATTCGAATTTGATTTCATTCGCATGAAACCACCGTTTATGATCACATATTCAATTTTCAAAGATCGCTCTCCATATCCTGGGAAACCCAGGGGAGAAACTTTTTTATTTTAAGTGGTGGGCCTGGAAAGACTTGAACTTTCGACCCCACGCTTATCAAGCGTGTGCTCTAACCAACTGAGCTACAGGCCCAAATTAATTAGCCCGCTTTCCGAGCTCCATTCACTTAATTACTCTCTCAAAACTAAACAGCTAGTCATATTTTGTATCGACCTAGTCATTACTTCGAAAACTTTCGTCTTCATAAATAACTCCTTAGAAAGGAGGTGATCCAGCCGCAGGTTCCCCTACGGCTACCTTGTTACGACTTCACCCCAATCACCGACCATACCTTAGGCATCTGCCTCCTTACGGTTAGCACAATGACTTCTGGTACAATAGGCTTTCATGGTGTGACGGGCGGTGTGTACAAGGCCCGGGAACGTATTCACCGCGGCATGCTGATCCGCGATTACTAGCGATTCCAACTTCATGGAGTCGAGTTGCAGACTCCAATCTGAACTTAGACCGGTTTTTTGCGGTTGGCTCCATCTCGCGATTTCGCTGCGCTTTGTACCGGCCATTGTAGAACGTGTGTTGCCCTGGATATAAAGGCCATGAGGACTTGACGTCATCCCCGCCTTCCTCCAACTTAACGTTGGCAGTCTTTCTAGAGTGCCCAACTTAATGCTGGCAACTAAAAATAAGGGTTGCGCTCGTTGCGGGACTTAACCCAACATCTCACGACACGAGCTGACGACAGCCATGCAGCACCTGTCTTCCTGTCCCTTTCGGGCCTTCCGTATCTCTACGGCGTTCAGGAGATGCCAAACCCAGGTAAGGTTTTTCGCGTTGCATCGAATTAAACCACATTCTCCACCGCTTGTGCGGGCCCCCGTCAATTTCTTTGAGTTTTAATCTTGCGACCGTACTCCCCAGGCGGGATACTTAACGCGTTAGCTCCGGCACTGAAGGGGTCAATACCTTCAACACCAAGTATCCATCGTTTACAGCGTGGACTACCAGGGTATCTAATCCTGTTTGCTACCCACGCTTTCGTGTTTGAGTGTCAGTATAGGACCAGGTCGCCGCCTTCGCCACCGGTGTTCCTCCAGATATCTACGTATTTCACCACTACACCTGGAATTCCACGACCCTCTTCCATACTCAAGTTAGGTAGTTTTGAATGCACTTCTTGAGTTAAGCCCAAGGCTTTCACATCCAACTTACCTGACCACCTACACACGCTTTACGCCCAATGATTCCGAACAACGCTAGGACCCCCCGTCTTACCGCGGCTGCTGGCACGAAGTTAGCCGGTCCTTTCTTACACAGTACTGTCACAGAATATGGATATTAGCCATATCCTCATTCGTCTTGTACAACAGAGCTTTACGACCCGAAGGCCTTCATCACTCACGCGGCGTTGCTGCTTCAGGGTTTCCCCCATTGAGCAATATTCCCTACTGCTGCCTCCCGTAGGAGTCTGGACCGTGTCTCAGTTCCAGTGTGGCTGATCATCCTCTCAGACCAGCTAACTATCGAAGCCTTGGTAGGCCGTTACCCTACCAACTAGCTAATAGTGCGCAGGCTCATCTTAAGACAATAACGTATAAATAGAGGTCACTTTTAACCCCTGTCACCTTGGTGACTGTGGTCTTATGCGGTATTAGCTCCTCTTTCGAGGAGTTATTCCCCATCTTAAGGCAGATTACCCACGTGTTACTCACCCGTGCGCCACTCTACTCATCCCGAAGGACTTTCGCGTTCGACTTGCATGTATTAGGCACGCCGCCAGCGTTAGTTCTGAGCCAGAATCAAACTCTCCAATTAACTATTTCACCGAAACAACTTCTACTTTTCGAGTTTGGTTGCTTCGGGTACTTAACTAATTTGAAAATTAGTATTCTTTATAATTCGCTAATTAAATTCGAACTACCAAAGAAACTCACTTTGGCCAAAACTGTTACTAGCTATTTAGTTTTCAGAGAGCAAGCTTGTAAGCGAAGACCTCGAGAGATAGTGTTTTTCAGAATATTAGTCAACAAGAAACACGACGATTTTCAAGGAATTACGAAACTCGTCGCCTGAGTTGCCTGACTTAATCTTACATCATTCAACTAACGACAATTTTTTGTTCGGAGTAAATCTAATTCCCAAAGAAATTGGGAATCCACCATCTTGGAGAGTATAGTGACAAAGTATTGCAATTTGCTTAAATCTTTTAAGCTATTGAAACTAAGATAGATTTAGAAATATTTTGGCGCCCAAGTTTTCACCCGTTGTTTCCGTGATTTCAGTTTAGAGGAACGTTCTCAGTCCTTACTTTGAGTACTCGTCGTAACGCTTTACCCAATCCATTGTAAATTCTAATTTCGCCTCGTCACGCCCTTTGGGGACTAAATCTAGGATTCCATAGGTGGGATTAAGAACTTCAAGTCCTCGTCCCGTAGTAAAATAGGTCTGATAAATATCTTCTTTTTCGCGATAAAAAATGCTCATTCCTGGAGACTCTTCGTCTTTACCGTCGGAAACCCTTAAATCAATATTAAAATCGGACCCATTGGATGATACCCAGCCAAAATTCCAGCCCATTCGCCTTTTATATGTTTCAATCTCTTTGAGAGGTGCACGAGAAATGACTTTAAATGAAACATCACGGTGGGGCAGATGATAGGGAAGCGCTAATCCGAAATTGTCCGCCCAAAACGAACAATTTTTACAGCCCTCCTCCCATCCAGGTGCGAACATGAAGTGATAGACGACAAGTTGCGATTTTTCATCGAATAGATCGGCAAAAGATTTCTGTCCTTCTGATGTTTGAAAGGTATATTTTTTCTCTAATTTTACCCACGGCATTTCACGAATTTGGGCTGCGAGTTTATCCCGTCCCTTTGTCATGGCTTTTTCTTTTTTCAAATATTCTTCCCGGATTTTTATCCATTCTGATCTACCGACGATTTCATGATTCTTCGTTAAATTCATTATTTTCCTCTCAAATCAATTACTGTGTTCAGTCTAAATATTTAATTGTCTCAGATCATTTGCCCCAAATAGTATTCATATCAACAAAAAGAAGACTTTGGAACAAAGCGCAGAACTCTCGTCTTATTAATACTCTATTTGACAGCCCACACCAACTCATCTAGTTTACCTCGGCAGGCACTGTTAAATAATAATTGATCCCGCAAACTTGGGGGTGTAGCTCAGCTGGGAGAGCACTAGCTTTGCAAGCTAGGGGTCAGGGGTTCGATCCCCCTCACCTCCACCAACTTGGCTTGGATCTACCCCAGGCTTAAGTCCGGGGGCCTATAATTCCAAATACCAAACTAAAAAAGAAACTGGAACAAAGATCGCAGCTATATATTTGAATATGCAATACATTGGGAACACTTAAGACAAGCCACCAAATCTCTGTTAAATTTTTAAAATGAATACTCGGCTAGACCCTCTCGTGAAAGAGATTTGCCAAACACTAGCACCTTTCTTTTTTTTCTCAGCCCTGCTGACGGCCTCCCACAATATTTTTTGCCCGGAGACTTATGCGGCATCGACACAATCAAAGAAAAATACGATGGAAGACGGAAAATTTCATGAAGCCATTAATTGCTTTAAAGAAAAGTCCTTTGAGAAAAGCCGTCGCATATTGAAAGCTTTGGTGAGTAAGAACCCTCGAAACGCACTCTATTGGTTTAATCTTGGCAATTCAAACTTTCAATTGGGGAACTTCAATGAGGCTCAAAATAATTATGAAAGAGTGATAGTTCTTAAGAGCCCTTTGACCCCTTTTGCTAAATTCTATTTGGCAAAAACTCTCGTTAAAATGAATAGACTTCAAGAAGCCCGCGATATACTAGAAGATCTGATTGACAGCAAACAGTCTGAGAAAAAACAGGCTCCTCACCTTTACTCTCAAGTTGAAAATTTTCTTGATGACCTTGATTTGTCGCCAAAAGAGTCATCAAAAAGAAATTTTCTAGTAGAAGGAATAAACCTATACCACGAAGGCAAATACCCTGAAGCCCAAGCAAAATTTGACCAATCTCTTAGTAAAGAAGGAGAAGACTCCCGCACATACATGATGAAGGGGTTGAGTTATCTAAAAACGAATAACCCCAGAAAAGCCAAAGAGGAATTCAACGAAGTTCTGGCCACGGCACCCTCGGGAGATCTGCGGGACCGTGCCCAAGACCTCCTGGAACAGATTCGCGAAGGCCTATGGCAAAAGGAAGCACCCTATTTTGCCTACTTAGAGTCGGACGTTGGTTATAATAATAATATTGTAAACACAGGGAAAAGTGAACCGAGTCTATCAGATTCTGTTTACCATCTATTTTTTAGTTCAGGATACACTTTCGCACAAAAAGAAAATCTGTCGGCACGAATTAATTATAAACTTTTTTGGGAGTATTTTCCGACTTACCCATCAGAAACATTATTGAACCATACTCTTCAAGTTCTATTTACCTACCAAGAAAATGATTGGCTCCTTCAAGGCGCCCCCCGGTATTCGCTTCAATACTTAGGTGGAAATCCATTTTTGACAAGTCCTGCAATGTATTTAAGAGCACAAAAACGTTGGAATGATTTTGAAACAGGAACCAGTTTTGATTTCGCCATTAATAAATCGTCTGATTCTCCTAACTTTGACTATTTGAATGGCAAGTCAGAAACCATGAAAGTTTACTTGGGCTACAGTGGTGTGAGAGTTTACACCAATGCATTTTATTTTTACGAAATAGAAGATTCGGGTGATCTGGTTTTAACTAGAGGCTTAGTGCCATTGGCATACGACGGATACGGGCCGGGGATAATATTTATGTGGTCCCCTGCGGATCTTTGGGAATTTACATTCAACGGCACTTCTAAAACAAAAAATTTTAAAAACCCAATTCGAAAAGATACAGAACTTCTCCTCTACGGAAAACTGGCTTATCTTCTTAAACCTAGCCTTTCTGCCTTTCTCTCGCTTGAGAATATTTCGAATAATTCAACCATGGGCCCCACTAGTGCCGAGGACAAAAACTTCAACAAATCAATAGTACTGTTGGGACTTGCTTGGGACATATTGCCGTGAAATATATCGTTGATCCTTCCCTCATTACTAAGGCTCAAAGCGGAGATACCGATTCGATGACTCGCCTCATTGAGGAGGTTCAAAATCCACTCTTTAAATTTTGCATTTTTCTAACCGGTAATACTCAGTTGGCAAATGACCTTTGCCAAGAAACTTTAATCAAAGTTTTAGAAAACATTAATAAAGTGAAGGACCCAGAAAGTTTTAGGTCTTGGCTTTTTAAGACTGCAAAAAACTTTTATCTAGATCATCTTAAAAGTCCCAAGAACAGAGCCCATGAACCGATAGAAGAACTCAACAAGTATGTTAGTAAAGATACTTCGCCTGAGACTTTAATTCGCTTAAGGGAGGCTTTGGTCAATCTCAGTCCAGACGAACGGTTAGTTTTGCTCCTTGTCGACCTAGAAGAGTATTCAAGTCTTGAAGCGGCCCAAATATTGGATATTTCAGAAGGGGCACTGCGTTCTAGGCTCCATCGAGCAAGACAGAATTTTATTAGTTTTTTTTGAACGGGTTTAGGGGCCAATATCGTCTTATAGGAGTAGGGCTAGTGACCCAAAATATGGAGAAATTAGCATTTCATGTCTAATTTAATTGATTTAGAATTAGAGAATAAATCCAAGGAGTTACTGGCTGTCGCCAAAAGTTGGGAAATTCAACCCAATCCATATTTAAAACATGTGGTCTTAGCAAGGCTCAAAAATCATAAACGAAAAAATTGGGTTCTTCCTTTTGCTTTTGCTGCCCTGGCTCTGATGATAATGGCTGGTGTTTTGTTTGATACAACAGGGTATAGCGCTCAGACTCAGACTCCGATTTTAGTCAAAGTGGATGTCCAAAAAGAAATATTAGCGGCTCACGTCCATATTCTTTTGCCTCCAGGTGTCCATTTTTATTCAAAGAATCACCCTGAATTAAACAGTGAAGATCAACTCAAATTGAGATGGCAGAAAAAATTGGGTAGAACTGATTTTCCTATTGTAATTATGGCAAATGAATCTGGCTCAAAGAAGATATTGATTCGATTTTTAGATGAAAATTTTCAATTGGCTTCGGAAAAAACCATAGCCATACTCTTTAAAGATAAAACTTAAACTCGGGCATACGCCCGTATGACGGAGGAGGTTCCAATGAGTAAGTTCGCATACTACATCATCTTCAGTTTGGCCCTATTACCAATAGGCCTTCATGCCGATGAGGTCATGGCAGCCACTACTGAAAGTGTTAAGGCGGCAGACCAAGAGGTGTCGGAAGCGCGTGAAGTCGAAAATGAAAAACAGGTTGATAAGAAAGCTGCCAAAAAAGATGTGGACACCATGGTCAATCACGAAGCTAAGGAAATGGAAGATGGCGATAAAGACAATGACGGCGGTCATCACCATAAACATAAACAAAAGGGACGTCGAATGGGCGACCGTATGAATGACGATCATCGCGGCCATGGTCGAGATTCGAGTCATAGTGGCGATTCTGACAGCAAACGCGGTGATTCTTCTGGGAGTGGTCATTCTGGCCGCGACGGCGGAGGTAGCGGAAGTCGTACGGGATCGGACTCTGGGTCGGGCTCCGGCCACTAAACTTATTTCAAGATATTAACTGTTATCATTGTAGCCGGGGTTCATTTTTGAACCCCGTTTTTTAATGTTGCTTTGGAATCACATACGACCTTTAGGGGGTCCAAGGGTGCTTACGGGTTTTTGCCCTCTTTTCAAAATATGAAGAAATAAAAGCCGCTGCAACCATAAGAACGCCTCCGAATACAATGAGACCGAGGACATCCATTAAAACCTGATTTCATCCTTTTTTGGGATGACTTTTCAACTTTTTAGAAAGCCAATGTAAAACTGGCCGTGTTGCGGTATATTGGCCAGTGGCAACTGATCTGTTAGCTGGTAACATGGGATCGGTTAATCAGGATCAGGTGGTCTGCTTTCTGGGATTCAGGGTGTATTTGTGCAGATTATAAAGACAAATACCCAAGTAATCATATTTTTT
>JAHFAE010000105.1 GCA_023250675.1 Oligoflexia bacterium
TGCAAGTCCCTGTGCTTGTTGCACCGATACTGGGACGGTTTCATTTTTAAAATGCCCGCTCTCTAAAGCTTTAACTGCTTTCACATGGGATAAATAAGCAAACTCATCTTGGGCTTCTCTTGAAATAGAATATTTTCGAGCAATATTTTCTGCTGTCTGTCCCAGTGATTCTAGAGGGAATTTTTTTTCTAACTCAAGATTAGGAAATCGCCATCCCAAAACAGAATCGTAAACCGTAGAGCCACCCTTTTCAAATGCGCCGTCTCCCTTACTTGAAACAAGGGGCGCTCGGCTCATGGATTCAACACCGCCTGCGATATAAACTAATCCGTCTTTATTACTAATAGCCCGTGAGGCTGCGATGACCGCTTCAAGACCTGAGGCGCATAGCTTATTCACAGTAGTGGCAGCGATGGTGTTAGGAAGACCCGCGAGCAATAGTGCTTGGCGTGCGACGTTTCGGCTGTCTTCGCCGGCTTGGTTGGCGCAGCCAAAATAGACTTCTTCAATCTGCGTGTGGTCAATGGGATTTCTTGTCATGAGTTTTTCGATTGCAATAGCTGCTAACTTATCGGGGCGAATTGAGGCTAGGGCTCCGCCATACTTTCCGATGGGAGTTCTTACGGCGTCAATGATTACTACTGCATTTGTTTTGTTTCCCAAGAAGGATTTTACTCCTTGTTTGAGTAGTCGTAAACTCCCCGACCAGATTTGCGACCTAGATGCCCCGCTTTAACTAGTTTAACCAAAAGGGGGGCCGGTCTGTATTTATCACCCAGCTGGGTTCTTAGACTTTCGATGCAATTTAATACGATGTCCAGCCCCGAGGCATCACTGGCGGATAGCGGTCCCAATGGAAATCCCAAGCCCTTTACGCATGCCTTGTCTATTTCTTCAGCGCTAGCGACTCCCTCTTGCAGAGCAAAAAAAGCTTCATTGAGGAGTGGAATATAGAGCCGATTAATAATAAATGCCGGGCTGTCTTGAGAAATGACTGTTTCTCTGCCACAGGATTTTAAGACTGCACAAACAGAAGATATGGTTTCTTCAGAGGTATGCAGACCCCGCGCGATTTCTACAACTTTAGTGAGAGCTGCGGGAATTAAAAAATGGGTCCCAATAAAACGCTTTTCCCTGCCCGACGCGGCGGCCAGTTCGGAGACACTGAGTGTTGACGTATTTGTAGCAAAAATGGTTTGGGGTGAGCAGACCTCATCAAGTTTTCTAAAAATTTCTTTTTTGGTTTGCATATCTTCGTGAACGGCCTCAATGACCAACTCGGCATTTTTTAACTCTGTGATATTTGTTGAAGTTGAAATTAATGATAGGGCTTTATCCATTTGAGTTTTGTCTAACTTGCCCTTGGCAACTTGCTTTTCTAAGAAGGTCTTTATTTTTTTAAAGCCCGTTTCTATTTTGGTATCAGAGGTATCGCAGAGGGTCGTTTTGATTCCCGCTGTAGCAAGAATCAAACCGATTTGATGGCCCATTGTTCCTATTCCGACAATGCCTACGTTTTTCATTTAAGACCCTCTTTTTTAGTTCAAATGAGTTACTAAAAAGCCTTTCATTTGGTGGGTTAACTGTCAATCCGGAAATCCGTCCGGGTCCGGACTAATTTTTTAGCCAAACTACCCTATAATTCATTAGACCGTCCGGCACGTTTTGCATTTGCCATTTGGGTGAGGTGGCCATTCAGATGGAGCAAGATCGAAGTAGAAGTATCTGGGAGATTTTAAGTGATGTTTTTAGAGAGATTTCCATTCTTTTGTTGGTCTTCGGTGTTCTATTGGATCATGACCACATGGGATACAAGCACGGGATTGTCGTAGCCATAGGAAGTATGCTATCATTAGGGGTAAGTCTTATTTTTGAAGTATGGCGAGAACGAACTAAAAAGGTAAACAAATGGTAGAATATATTGCGGGATTGCTGACCGGACTACTCTTACTGATCCCCATTGGATATGCATACACTTATTATCAAACCCAACTCAGGCAAAAATCAAACAAGCAACCTTCTTCAAAATAAATTTTATAGGTCAGTGTCCTCCTGCTGGTTTGACTTAAACCACTAATCTACTAAATCAACTAAACCATTAAAAAGCTAAGGACATCGATTCACCTTAAGCAGTCAATTAACGAAATATATTTGAAAATTAAAATTATTTTTCTAAAACATTCCTCTAGTTACAAAAGATTTGAAAATACAGCCGAATTGGAGTGTCATATAATGTCATTTAAAAAATTGACAAACAATGACAAATGATCTATACTGTTTTCAGATGACAGTAACTTTTCAGGGAAAACAATATGATGTGGTCATTACAGATCACGCCAGACTCCAGATGTCCTTGAGAGGTCTCACTGAACAAGATGTTTTGAACGTTATTGAAACTGGCAGAGTTATTACTAGGGACTCTTCAAACAAGTTCTGGGTCTTTAGGGAGTTGAAGGAGAGAAAGGACAACCTGATTTCTGTTTCAATTTCGGTAGAGAGCCCAAAGTTGATTGTTATTACCACGATGGTAAATTGGAGACCACGATGAAAATTACTTATGACAAACAGGCAGATGCGATGGCCATTGTCTTGAACGATGGCCGAATTTCCAAAGATGTAGAAGTGGCTGAGAACGTCTATGCAGGCTTTGACAGGAAAGGCGCTTTGATTGAGATTCAACTACTAGAAGTCTCCAAAGCTGAAGCCCCCTGGTTTACTTTGGAGGCTGCTGCGAAATATCTTCATGTCTCTGAACGCACTCTTTTGCGGTGGATAAAAAGCGGTAAATTGAAACCTACTAAAGTTGGCCGCGAATATCGAATCAAGCCAGCAGAGTTAAAGAAAGTTGCATCATGAAACCTCTCGCCAATTATAACGGAACAGACCCCACAGTACTCTGGCTATACGAAAAATCTCCCGACGGAGGAAGCACCACATCTTCCTTTAGACCCAAAGTGATCATCAATACTTCTGAAGCGTTTTCTACAAACTCAAACTTCATTTGAGATTTGATTTCGTCAGGTACTTCTTTAAGATCTTTTTGATTTCGCTTTGCTAAGATGACCCTTTCAATTCCTGCCCGGTAAGCACCGATGATTTTTTCTTTGATCCCACCCACGGGCATGACGGCTCCTCGAAGAGTGATTTCTCCTGTCATAGCTAGTTTTGAATTCACACTTCGCTCAGAAAATAGCGAGGCAATGGCGGTGAAAATGGCAATCCCGGCTGAAGGCCCGTCTTTTGGAATGGCCCCCGCAGGCACATGCAAATGGAGATCTTTTTTCTCGTAATCAAGTTTTGCCGCAATAATAGGAAGTTTGGATCGAACCACACTTAATGCAATTTGCGCAGACTCTTTCATCACATCGCCTAGTTGCCCCGTGAGAATAAGTTTACCTGTGCCAGGCATAAGACTTGTTTCAATAAATAAAATCTCACCACCTTGGGGCGTCCACGCAAGGCCGGTGACAACTCCGGGAGGAGAAATACGCTCAGCCACTTCTTGAATAAATTTTTCTTGTCCAAGCAATTCATCTAAATCAGCAATTTCTATTTTAATGGGCAACAATGCATCTTCTCTGACCACTTTCTCGGTGGACCCACGAGCAACCCCAGTAATGCAGCGTTGGAGTTCCCGCACTCCTGCTTCTCGAGTGTAATGGGTAATCATTCTCATCAAAGCTTCATCACTGATTACTAATTGACTTGAATTCATTCCGTGTTTCTCAAGAACTTTTGGGATCAAATGATTTTTTGCAATATGGGTTTTTTCAGAGGTCATGTAGCCCGTGATCTCAATGACTTCCATTCGATCTAGCAACGGCGCAGGAATTGTCTCTAGGGTATTAGCCGTTGCAATAAATAAGACTTTAGATAAATCAAAGGGCACATCAAGATAATGATCTAAAAATGTCGAGTTTTGTTCTGGATCCAAAACCTCTAGCAAAGCACTTGCCGGATCGCCCTGAAATCCTCGACCCAATTTGTCGATTTCATCTAACATAAATACGGGATTATTTTCGCCTGCCCGTTTTATTCCCTGAACAATTCGTCCCGGCATGGCACCAATATAAGTTCGACGGTGACCCCGAATTTCAGAGTCATCTCTGATACCACCTAGGCTACCTCTGACAAATTTTCTACCCAATGCTTTGGCAATACTTTGCCCGAGGCTCGTCTTACCTACACCAGGGGGGCCAACAAAAAGTAAAATAGAACCTTGATTGTCTTTTCTTAATTTCATCACAGCTAAGTGCTGCAAAATTCTCTTTTTAATTTTGTCTAGACCATAGTGGTCTAAATTAAGACTCTCTGAGGCCTTACTTATGTCAATTGTTTGTTCTGCAGAAGATTTAGCCCAAGGCATAGCACATAAAAGATCTAGGTAATTTCGAATGACGTGGGATTCTGGAGATGAATTCCCAACACTTTCTAAGCGACGCAATTCTTCTATTGCGATCTTTTTTACCTCTTCAGGCATTTGGGCTTTTTCAATGCGATCTTTGTAGCTCTCGTTTTTTACACCTTCTGAGTCACCCAATTCTTCATGTATGGTCTTAAGATGTTCTCTTAAGATGGCATCTCGCTGAGTTTTTCCCATCTTTTGATTTAATTTATTTCGAATCTCATTTTGAATTTCTAGAGAATCTTTATTAGACTGCATGAGGTCCATAAGTTCTAAGACCCTAGATTTAATAGACGTCATTTCGAGAAGCTCTTGTTTTTTCTCAAAACCCACTTCTACATTTGCAGCACAGAGATAAGAAAGAAACGAAAGATCTTCTATAGAATTAAAAAGTTCGACTAGTTGTTTTGTATCAGCGGGCATGGCGGTAAGAAGCTCTCTAGCCATTGTTTTAAGACTTGAGAGAAGGGCTTGAATTGTCTTTGGGTCAGTATCAATCTTGTCTTTAAGCTCATCTCCTAAAGCTTGAAAATAACCGTTTTTCTCTATTATTTGAGTGCTGGCAAAACGATGCACTCCACGCAAAATAATTTGAAGCCCCGATTTAGAATCACTTTTAATTTTTTCGATCTTACAAACAGTCCCAATTGTATGAAGGCTCTGGGATTCAAGTTTCTTTTCGCTTTGATCCCCTTTTTGAAGAAGGGCCAAAATCATTCCATCTTGACTCTGCGCAGCCCTTATGGCGGCAACACTTTTGGTCCTGCCCACTCGTACGGGGACGCCAACCCCAGGGAACATCACTAAGGTTCTTATGGGCAAAATGGGAATATAGTCTATGTTTGTGTTTCTCATAAATACAAGTTGGGTACGACCTTTGAAGTTGTCAAATCTATGGTTACTTTGTCTAGTTTATGGACATGGACCCAGCCCAGAAAGCCCTCCCCAAAGATCATAGTTTTTGCATGGTAATAATAGAGATATAATAGATGGTATAAGGGGCATGTAATTGAATACCAAATCAAAGCTATTGATCCTTTCATTATTTATAGTCATGGTTCCTTACAATAACTGCGGGCCCGTACCGGGGGCTAAGGATTCAAATTCCACTACGAGCAATTCGACTTCGAGTAAACCCAGCACTGGCAATACGACCACATCTACTTTGTCAGCCGGAGAGACCTTCTTTAATAACACGGTAAAACCTGCATTTAATGCCAAATGTATGAGTTGCCATAATGAACCACGATTTGGTGGCAATGGCCCACTCACCATTTATGGCTACGGCCCCATGAAGACCATGCTCTCAGCCGGTGGCACGACGTCAGTGAATAATAATCTTATTAATAAAGTTCAAAACATCATAACTCATACGGGTGGTAATTTTTGCTTGCCCAGCGGTATTCAAATTTCTCCATGTTCAGAGATCGTCGCTTGGTGGCAAACTGAATTTAAAATGGGTAACGCCGGTTTTTCAGGTGGAATCGACAGTATCACCGCGACGGGTGATGTGACCGGATCTGCCATCGACGCGAAAAATCCAACGGCTCAAGTTTCAGTATTTTTCTACATCAATGGTCCTGTGGGAACTGGGACTTCTTTGGGTTCGGTACTCACCAGCGGAACAGATCATCTCTTTACTTTTTCGGTACCTACGGCTTTTCGAGATGGCAAGCCCCATGATCTCTACGCCTACGGAACAGCGGCAACGACAAATAATCTTTTGCCGGGTGCTCCCAAAACTCTTGTGGCTTATAGTCAAAAAGCAGTGGGAATGACTTTTTATAACGCCTCTCTTTTGCCTCAATTACAAACCAAATGTAAGAATTGCCACCAGGTGAGTTATAGTCTTCATTACTTTTCTCTGTTAAAACCTACACCCTTTGCGGGTGGTACAGCTACTAATAATGAGCTCATTAACAAAGCTTCGGGCAGTGTTAGCCACGGGGGTGGAAATCTATGTGGTACGAAAAACTCCTCACCTTGTTTAGAAATGCAGACCTGGTGGGCAAAGGAATTTGGTCCGTAATGAGATTCAAGAACAATTGAATCCTTTTAAACATGCAAGTTTATTTATTTGAATTCCCGCCATGATCAACAATGACCAAAAATCAATTCTGACTAGATTTACACAGTCAAATTCGCCTATACTCATAATTGTACTTATTGGTTCAGAACTTTTAATTGATAGGGGCTTTTCACTTTGTCGTCGCCTACCATGGCTCAAGAGGTTCAAGCACTCGGCCAGGCCTTGAAAAAAAAGTCTGGCGTTAAAGACATCAAAGTTTTGAAGCGCCTCATGCTCGTGTCGTTGTTCGCAGAATGTTTTGCCAGAAGTCTTTTACATTTATCACTAGGGCCATGGATCTGGATTCTGGCCGTTATTTCTCTTGCCCTTCATCTTTCTTTAGAATCTCAATTTATGCACACGATCATGCATGGTTCTTATTCAGGCCTCCCCGGTGGCGAGAACTTTACTCCGAATAATTTTGAAACAATCGGAGTTCCCCTCAGATGTAAGACTTGGGGGCGAGCCCATGGGCTTCATCACCGATTTCCATCTTTACTTGAGATTGATCCAGACACATTGCACCCGTTTTACCGGGTCCATGAAAAAATAAAATGGAGAATTTGGAATTATCTTAACACCTTCTTGGGTCCGCTATTAGTTTTTGAATGCTGTGCTTTGAATTATGACAAAGCACTTAAGAGTAATTCAATGCGACGAATGAGCGACAAAGGGGAATTATTGAAATTTCTGTCGTTTGTTTTTTATCAGTATTTTCTTTTTCCACTTTTAGCCGGCGCTCATTGGAAATATGTTTTCTTCGGAAATTTAAGTGCCGTCTTAATTAGAAATTTAGTATCTGCAAGCCTACAAATGGCGAGCAGCGTTGGGCACCAAGTGTCTACCGTGCATCATGATAAAAATATTTCTCTATCTCTAGACGAACTGATTCGGTTTCAAATTGAAACCAGTAAGAACTTCAAATCTTATCCGTTATGGCGACACTTTTTAGGCGGATTAGATAGGCATATTGAACATCATCTATTTCCTTCCCATACTCCCGCCCGTTTGCACGAAGTCACAGGACATATCAAAGAGTTAAGTAGAAAAAATGAAATCAAATATTTTGAATTCTCTTCGTTTTCTGCAAGCATGAAAGATAGTCTTTCTTACCTCCACTTGCTTAGCCGGTGAAGTCAGCCCACAAAGTCAAATTGACACCCGCTAGGTCGTAAATGATAATTTTTAAAGGTTATTTGGCAGAAGGAACTCTATCACTGCGATTTAATACAATTTGCCATTGATCACTTGATTTTGTTTTCGTTATAAAACCATCACGCTCTTCAATTGTGCCTGGCTTTGTCCAACTCAAAGTTGAAACCTTAGCCTCATCGCCTTCATATGTTTCGATAGCAACACCAATTTGATTATCGATATACGTTGTTTGACTGGAGATAGAGTCATTTTGCTGCCACTGTATCGAGTGCCTCTTAAAGGTTCCCTTTGAGTAATAAGCCATTGCAGATTTGAGATTGAATTCTGGGATATTTTTATCAAGATGCTGGGGGGCCGTTGTGCAGTTTGATATATTGATCAAAAAGAAAACGAAGGGAATAATCACAAGAATCTTCATTTACGACCTCTTATCTTAAAATTATCACCAAAGTGATGTTTAATCCTATCATATGCAGAGGGCGTCTTAGCTCGCAATTTTTCAGGATGAAAAAGAATATACTCGACGTTATTGGCGTAATCTTCCCAAGGTGAATCACGGCCATCAGGCTCAACATAGTTGGTACGGGTAGGAATCCAAATATCCGAACCACCAATATCCTTTGGGTTATTCCAGCCATTTTCTTCAGCATAACTTTTAATGTCCTCTGGACTTAGGTGCCTATAGTTTTCGTGGGCTAGCTTGTGGGCCAATACTTCAGCAAGATTGTGAGACTGATCAAATGCCGAATCGTACAATACAATTATTCCATCAGCGGAGGTCGAAGGATTTCCATCGGAAGTAGCCGATTTTTCCATTCTGTAAATGTCTATTGGGTATTTGCCCAATAAAGCTTCAGGCAGTTCTCCTAATGCTTCTAGTACCCGCTCTTTTTCCTCATCTGTCCAAATCTTTTGTTTTTCTTTGTGATGAGGCCAACGTTTTGGCAAACCATCTTTGAATTGATCCTTACATTGGAAATAGGCCGGAGGATTGCCTTGGCAATGTGCAGAAACGTTGGTTGCTGTTACAAACGTACCGTCGGCCCGATTGTAAGCGCGACGATGATGAGCACGGACCCAATGATTGCCCTCTGAACATTTTATATCCCCACCTCATGCTGTTGGAACTAAGCAAAATGCGATAAGAAAACTTAAAAAGTTTTTTGAACTAATAACCATTATGATCTCTTAATTTGATTTACTCTAAAATGCCAATCATTCCATGAATTTGATAATTAGCTATGTAGCAAATTTCTAGATTTTCAATTGAAAAGAAAGTCTTAGCTACTGAAGTCAGTTTGACACCTCAAGTGGTGTCTAATTTTCACTACCCAAATTATTGAAATTACTGATATTTTTCAGTTGCGCAAGGTTTAAAAAACCATTATAAATCTGGTGTTGTTTTACGAAAACCTGGAGGAAAAATGCCTACTTCAAAATTAATCTACGCGAGTTTTTTGACGTCGATTCTACTTATTAATTTGCCTGAAAATTCATTTGCTCAAAGCCGAGGTCACGGTGGCGGCGGGGGTGGGGCACACGGCGGGGGCGCTTCCCATGGCGGCGGCGGATCTCATTCTGGAGGCCAACACCAAGGCAATAATGGCGGATCTCATTCTGGAGGCCAACACCAAGGCAGCAACGGCGGAACTCATTCTGGAGGATCACACCAAGGCAGCAACGGCCGATCTCATTCTGGAGGCCAACACCAAGGCAGCAACGGCCGATCTCATTCTGGAGGCCAACACCAAGGCAGCAACGGCGGAA
>JAHFAE010000018.1 GCA_023250675.1 Oligoflexia bacterium
CCCCTTGCAGAAAGAGTCTAAAATCAGTTGGTGAATTGTGAGGATCAAAATTCTTATTTTCAAGTCCTGTCTTCATGTGCACGAAGCTAATTGAGAGAATAATTTAAGGCAAATGAAAATACATCAAAGCGCGTCGTTCAGAGACGCACTCCTTGGGCGAGCGACTAAGCGACTATTCTTTCCATTACCCCTAATCAACACGGCCATTTCCTTTGACCTCTAACCCCTCACTGTAAATCGCTCTAAAATTAATTCATTTAAAACGTAGGTGCACATAAGAGCTAGCAAAGGCTGATCTCATTTCGAGCTTGGCCGAGACAAGCTTTGTGGCGGAGAGGGAGCGATTCGAACCCCCAATGTAGTTAGAGCGTCACTATTCTTTAATCTGAACTATTCCTCTAGACTTGGAATCGATCAATGTTTCTATCAAGTTATACCACTGCTATTACCGGTAGAGTCGACCTCATCACCGCCGAATTTTCGGCGGATCAAAATTGGATAAGCAGAATCTTCACCTTGATATATGCCAAAATATTCTTCCATGACTGTACCGAATATGGTACAGTACATAAAGCATGCGGGAAGCGATCTTTCACGATGAGGCATCAGAGACAATAAGAGGCTTCCCTAAGGCAGCAAGGGCAGAGCTTGGATGGCTTATAGATCGACTTCAGGCGGGCGATACTTTGGTCGAGCCGATGGCCAAGCCTATGAACACAGGCGAGGCTGGTTGCTACGAATTGCGTTATAAAGATGAGACTGGGGTGTATCGGGCATTTTATTATTTAAAGCATGAAAGAGGGGTTTTGATTTTTCATGCTTTTAAAAAGAAGACACAAAAGACGCCAAAGAAAGAACTTGAAACGGGACGAAAGCGGCTGAAAAGCCTGCTTGAGGAGATCGAAAATGAAAGTCGCTAGAAACTCCAAAGAACTTGCTAAGATCTTAGATCTTGATCCGTCTGTGACGGTAGAATGGGGGCTCCGTACCCGTCTCACTCAAGAAATCATCAAAAATATTAAATCAAAAAAACTTAAAATCGCTAGTATTGCCAAAGCAGCACAAACCTCACGAGGTCGGGTACACAAGATTCTAAAAAATGATACCGTGGGTATTTCACTAGATGTCATGGCGCGTGTGCTGGGAGCTACCGGCGAAACAATCAAGGAATTAAAATTTTCAAGAATTGCCTAATTCCAAAGTCTTACGCCTATTGGCCCCTTGGTCCCCCAAAAAATTTAGTGACAGGACATTTCAAATCGCGCTATGAAATAAGAAATCACACCGTATTAGGAGGAAGAACCCCAGTGCGGTCTCTTTAACCAAAAGGAGACCTTATGGGCCCAAAAATCGACCTCCAGCTAAGAGACTATTTACTTCTTACTAGGCTTTGCCAATTCGGTTATCTGAATCTCGAATACATAACTGAACTTATTTTTGAAACCCATTACAAAAATGTTTCCCGGCGCCTTATTAAGCTCAGAAAGTTAGGACTTGTCTCCTTTATTCGGAGGACTGCCTTTAATGGCACAAAAGTTTACATTCCGCTAATTAAGAATATTCAAAGTCTTGTTACTGAAGAAATGTGGGCACAAGGGCAAAAACTTTGTACCTTTCAGCCATGGTTTTTCCGACTTTATGAACACAGTGACCAGGTTCGCTATTGGGGGTTAAGAGTCTTAAAATACTGGCCAGACGTAGCTTTAAATTTAGAATACTTGCTTGATCCTGGCGATTATACCCTTTACGAAAAAGGTCTCGATGCTCGAATAAAGATTCCCGACTTCACCATTGAATTCGAAGATGAGGATCAGGTTTCCTTTGAAATTGAACTTCACCCTAAATCTTCAAGTACCTATGATCAAATTTTTCTAAGTATGCATCAGATGCGGCGGTGGCCTGTAGTTTATTTTGTAAGAACTCCGAGTATAAATAATTAAATTAATATTAAAGGGGAGGGGTTATGACGGGGGAAAAAGATAAAAAGGAAGTAATGCCAGAACAAAAGAAAAAGTCAAAACAGTTTAAAGTAGGAATTACAGAAAATGGGTTGAATACTTTGAATCAGTTTTTGGATTTAGTTAATAAATCATCAAAACGGCGCATTAGAGTTCCTGAGGTTCTAGAGTTTGCGGTCGAAAAATTATCCGATAAAGACGTTCAGCGAATTCAGGAGAAGGCATATACACCAGATGATAAAATGGAAATTATATTGGCTGAATATAATAGGCGGAATCCAATTAAGCCGGTTAGCATGGAGCAGCTCAAAACATCAATGGTAGAGGTTTATGAAAAGCAGGTATTAAGCAAGCTTTCAAAAGTAATTACAGGTACTTAACTCGAATTTATGAAACATCTTATATTTTATAAAACAGCCTTAAATAGGCTGAATTTGAGAAAGATAGGATTTACAAAATCAGCCACTATGTGGCATAATTTAAGAATGAAAGAGCGGGATAGATTGCTAGACTACACTGAGAATCTGCAAAGCCAAGGGCGTCTAGTATTCAATGCGTCGGAGGCTCGAAAGGCGCTTAACCAGACTGAAAACGCTTTTCAGAAAGCTTCAAAGCGCCTCATCCAAAAAAATAAGCTCTTTCGCCCGGCAAAAGGATTCTATGCAATCATCCCGGCTCAATATCGATCTGCCAAGGGCCTTCCACCAGAATGGTACATTGATGCTCTTATGAAGTTTCACGACCTGCCCTACTACGTTGGGCTTCTTTCAGCGGCGGCCCTCTATGGAGCCGCACATCAGGCTCCACAGGAATTACAAGTTGTAACCACAAAGCCGTTACGTCTCATCGTTGCTGGGCGGACACGGATTAGGTTTCTGACGAAACAAGGTATTTCTAAAACACCTGTTCAGGACTTGAAAACGCAAACTGGATTTTTCAAAGTCTCTACTCCCGAGGGCACAGCCTTTGATCTCATCCGATACTACCGCTGGGCTGGTTTTTTAAATAATGTCGCCACTGTTTTATCTGAGTTGTCAGGTCGGCTTGATCCCAAAAAGTTAATATCTATGGCCCGCAATGGAGTCGATATTTCTCACGTGCAAAGGCTTGGATATTTGTTAGAGAAATTTGGCGAAAAACTAGCGTTAGGAGATTTGAGTGATTGGATTTCAGATCATTCAAAGAATTTTGTACCACTCCGACCCGGGTGGAGGGGGGAGGTTACAGCACGAGATCTCAAGTGGCGAATTCTCGTCAACGAACAGGTGGAGTCTGATATATGATTCCCCAACAGTTTCTGACACAATGGCGGTCAGTTGTACCTTGGGGGCCAGATGCCCAAATCGAGCAAGACTTCGTCATCACAAAAGCTTTAATTCAAATTTACTCCGATCCATATTTAAAGGAGGCATTCGCTTTTCGTGGCGGAACTGCGATGCAAAAACTTTTTTATAATCCTCTGAGCCGATATTCAGAAGACATTGATTTGGTGCAAATAAGAAAAGAACCAATCGGAGAAGCCATAGATAAGATTCGTGAACAGTTGGACCCGTGGCTTGGGGCTCCAAGTAGAAACCGCAAGGAAGATCGTGTTAAATTGATTTACCGCTTTGAATCAGAAGTTCCACCTGTTCAACAAATGCGTCTTAAAATAGAAGTCAATAATGGTGAGCACTTCACGGTTTTGAAGCATCAGAGGATAATTCTCAAATGCGAAAGCGAGTGGTTTAAAGGGAATGCCGACATCTTGACCTATCAAGCCGAAGAGCTTCTCGGCACGAAAATGAGAGCGTTATTTCAACGGAAGAAAGGACGGGATCTTTACGATTTGAATATGGCATTTAAGCATATTAAGAATCTCGATCCAAAAAAAATAGTTTATTGTTTTTCGAAATACATGGACCACGGAAAGACTCCCGTAACGCGGGCCCAATACGAGGAAAATCTTACAAGGAAAATGACCGACCCAGCTTTTCTGGGAGATATTAACCCATTACTTTCCCCCAACTCTCCAAAATTTGATCCAGTGGTCGCAAATAAGCAGGTTCAGGTGGAGCTACTTTCGCTCCTACCAGGCGACCCTTGGAAGGGGGTTAAGGACTCCAAGCACAAGGACCTAAAATGAGAGTCATTGCTATTGATTTAGAACTCAACCAGCCTAGTTCCAAGATCATTCAAATTGGGGCCGTCTGCTTTCAACCGGAATCTGGCGAAGTGTATGCAACATTTAATCAGCTGGTAAATCCGGGAGAGCCGATAGCTCCTGAGATTGTGGCACTAACCGGTATTAAAGATAAGGATGTTTGTAGTCAACCAACAATTGTCAAGGCGGCGAGTGAACTTGGTAGGTTCAAATTGAAATTAAAGGCAAGCCCCATCGGGATAGTTTGGGGGGCCGGTCGATCAAATGACGTCCGCAAAATTTATGATGAAGCACTAATCGAAAATCCGTTTAAAGACCGGATCCTTGATGTTAAAGGTGTGTTCCAAATGTATGCTAACGCTTCAGGATCGAAAATGCGGAGCAAGATTGGCCTTGGCAATGCTTGTGAAAATTTGGGACTGGGCTGGGATTTAAAATATGGAGAACAGCATAATGCTCTTGCTGATGCTTTCAATACAATGCGGGTCTATATGTTCTTTTCTAAGTGCCTAAAGGGAGCTGTTGATATCAAATTAGGGTAAATGCCACAGTCTTAAGAGGGCATGTAACTTATATAGAACGAATTTAAACCAAGACGTAGGAGGAAGAACCCCACGTCGCAACCGAAAATGGAGGCGATATGGGTTACATTTCGATATTGGATGCACAAAAGGTGCTTTCCAAAAGTTCTTTGAAATCTGAATATGAAGAATGGTTAACCACCGATGAAGCAGCTGCGTACTTAAGAATTTCTGTAAATGCGCTTAGAATCTGTGTTCACAGAGGACAAGTTCATGGTCATAAATTCGGAAGGCGCATACGCTTTAAGGTTGGTGATTTAAGAGAGCTCCTTTCAACAAAAGGAGCCTAATCATGGCTATTAAATCGTACTTAGGAAAACAAGGTGAAAAACTTTACGAAGTGTATGTCGCTGTTAGAGCGCCAAAAGGTGGCAAGTACCAATTCAGAAGACGAGGGCTTAAAACTCTCAGGTCTGCTGAAACTACAGAGTTTGAATTAAAACGCAAACTCTGTGATAAACGAGAAAAGCAGTTTTACACCTGGGATGAGTGGCATAAAGTTTTCATCGAACGAATACGCTTGGAATTTCTGCCTACTACTGTAATTGATTACACAGGCCAACTTTTAAAATGGGTAACTCCAGTTTGGAAAGATCGTGAGCTTCAAACAATTAAAGCCACGGATGTTCACAGCCTGATTTTTAATTCGGTAGGAAATGTTTCTCCAGGAACTCGACATAATATCCTAAAGAAACTTAAACGAATATTCCAGGCCGCAGTCGATGATGGATTAATTGAGAATAATCCTGCCACTCCCATAAAAGTGAAAGTGCCACAGAAAAAGCAGGCCGTCCTAAATGCTTCAGAAGTTGATATTCTACTTCAAGAAGCAAAAAAATTGGGACACCGGTTTTACCCAATTTGGGCTGTAGCACTTTTCACGGGTATGCGTTCTGGAGAGTTGTATGCCCTGAAGTGGAGTGACATAGATTTTGAAAGTAAGAGAATCTATGTCACAAAGAGTTGGAACAATAAAAATGGTATTGGGCCAACGAAATCTACCAAAAATCGGGTCGTTCCAATGTCAGGTCAGCTTGAAATTCTTTTCAAAGAGTTAAAGCTACAAAAGGGAATACAAGATGAACACGTTCTCCCCCATGTGGAGGAATGGACCCATGGCGATCAGGCGAGAGTACTTCGAGAATTCTGCTGTCAACTTGGCATTACTTCTTTAAAGTTTCATGATTTGCGGGCAACTTTTATAACACAGTTGCTCCTCAATAACGTGCCGCTGGCACAAGTAATGTCGATAGTCGGGCATGCTGAAATCAAAACGACCAATGAATATTTGAGAATCGTAGGTGCCGACCTAAACGGTGCCACCGAAGGACTCAAATACAGCATCCCCCAGAGTGACATAGCTAAAGTGATTGACTTGATTCGGAGATGAACTGAAAAAAGTTCTACGTTGTTCTACTCTTAAGGGTTGGGATATTAATAATAACGGGTGTTTAGGCGAGTTACTACCGTCCGCCCCAAATTTTAGTTTTGCAGAATAATCCGTTCCAAAAACTCAGTTTCATTAAGGTCAACGGCTTTCGCTTTTAACTTTAAAGCTTCGAGTGCTTTGGGCTTTAAGCGATAAGTCTTTGTGATTTTGTGGTCGCGAATTGGCTTAACTCTTTTATCCTTCAAGGGGTGGTTTGCCCACTCTTTCATTTTCTTAAATTCTATTCCCTTGTAAATGGTATCAAGATCACTACGTTTTCTAATTGATTCAATAATTTTATTAAGGGCATCAGGAAGTACCTGAGTATTAAAAAAAGTTTTATTAAAATGAATTA
This sequence comes from Oligoflexia bacterium, assembly GCA_023250675.1. Lineage (GTDB taxonomy): Bacteria > Bdellovibrionota > Bdellovibrionia > JABDDW01 > JABDDW01 > JAHFAE01. Next base: position 6,467 of record JAHFAE010000018.1, read on the forward strand.
AGGCGGCAGGAAAAACCTCTAGAACCCTTGGTTCAAGATTCTCTGCTACCCATAAAACATCTATTACATCTAGTTTAATATTTGGTCTTGGTCGGACAGTTTCATCAAATAAAAGGCCCTTTGCCTTTAAAAAGCCCAAAACTTTTCGATAACGAGGATCAGCCTTTCGAAGTTTGGTCCTTTCATTTAACTCTTTTGCTTTTTTTACCATCTTTCTAGTTTTCATAATCAATCTTTCAAGAAATACTGAGGATCACCGCCATAATGAACAATAAGTTCAACTAGTTTTTCTCCAAAAATAGCAATGGCGTCTCCGACCAAAATTCGATTTTTCTCTTTTGCCTTAATTGCCTTACTGAGAATTCCGTAGATCGGACTAATTGCTGCAACAGTGAGAAGGTTAGTATCGTGTAGAGTCTCAAATGTGCTTCCATTCGGAATCCAAATGAGCCCACTGTCTTCATCGTATTTGAGATTCTCTTCTTTCAAAATCTGGACGAATAAATTTTTGATAACCAAATCTGCCTCGATCTTGGCATCGACATCCATGGTCGCCGGAATATTCAGCAAAGCCGAAATTTTTGGATTTGCAATGAGACTGAATTGACCGAGAAGAGTGATTTTGGCTTTCGGCAAACGAAAACCGTTGTCTCGAACTCGCTCTTCGTTAGTTTCTGTGATCTTATTCTCTAACTTATCGATGATCTGGCTAAATGTTTTCATAAGAACCTCATATAACATTATCGGTTAAATAACAACAAATGTAAATACATTATTAAGTATATGTAATTACTATACTATTTATAAAAATAATAAGTAGCGCAGGGTCGAATGGGGTCCGTTCGTTTAAAGACCATAATTTAAAAGAAGCTTCAATAGATAAGATAAACGAGAAAAGCAGTTTTACACCTGGGATGAGTGGCACAAGGTTTTGATCGAACGAATACGCTAGGAACAACTCAAGCGTGGGGCCAATGAGTGTAGACACCAGTATCAAGAATATAAGCACTTACAAATTCTTTTGGCGTCATATCGAAGGCGGGATTATAAACGGGACTATTTTTTAATGCGTTGGGGAAGTGCACTTCTGCTGCATTTCGATTTTCAATGGGGATAGCATCACCATTAGGGCAAGACATATCTATTGTTGTTGAGGGCGCCACTACAAATAAGGGAACTCCATGGTGTTTAGCCAATACAGCAACAGAGTAGGTCCCGATCTTGTTAGCAAAATCTCCATTCTTTGCAATGCGATCAGAACCGACAATAACTTTATTAACTTTCTTTTGTCTCATCAGCATGGCTGCCATATTGTCACATATAAGCGTGTAAGGAATTTTTAATTTGTCTAACTCCCAAGTTGTCAGGCGAGCTCCTTGTAATAAGGGCCTCGTCTCATCCACATAGACATGAATCATTTTTCTGGACTCCCATGCGGTTCTTATCACACTCAGAGCGGTTCCAATTCCTGCCGTGGCAAGGCCACCGGTGTTACAATGGGTGAGAATTGAATCTCCGCTTTCAATAAGCGGAGCGCCATTAGTTCCCATGGCATGACAAAGAGCTACATCTTCTTCAAAAATTTTCTCTGCTTCGTCAATTAATTTTGCGGGATTGGCCATTTTAACTTGAGAAAATACTTTTAACATTCGATCAATGGCTGCCATCAGATTAACCGCGGTGGGTCTTGCTTCTCTTAAACTATGTGCTGCTTTGATAAAGTTATCACGAGTTGGATCAGATTCAGAAAATTTTGCAAGGGTAATGGCCGCAGCTACTCCAATAAGTGGCGCGCCTCTGATTTTTAAAGTTCTCATAAAACCAACCATGTCTTTTGGGGATTTGGATTCCAGCCAAATTTCTTCACTAGGCAATTTCTCTTGATCTAAAATCAGGATTTTGTCACTTTGGATTTTTAGCCCCAGAGAAATCAAATCTCTCATAAGTTTTTTTCACCAAGTTTTAATCGCATAGCCCTCAAGGCTTCCAATTCATTTTGTGGAAGAGCCGTAAGTCCACCTAATGTATGGGCGATTTGTAATATTTGGGCTGAGTGTTCGAGTCTTTCCATTCCATTATATGCTTCATTAGGATCTTCTCCCCACGATAAGGCTCCATGCCTTGCCAAAATCATTACCCGAAATTGAGGAAGAAAGGGCGTCATATTATCTCCCATTTCTTGAGTTGAAGGGCGCGCATAGGGGACTATGGGAATTTTACCAACAGCTAAAATAACTTCTGAAAGACAATCCGATGGAAGTTCTTTGAGTTCGGGATGGGCTACACTCCAGGCTATGGCATGAGGAGGATGAGCATGAACCACACATCGAGCTTGGGGACATTGTCGATAGACTTCTAAGTGCATGAGTCTTTCACTAGAGGGCCTGCCACTTAGAATTCGATTTTCAATATTGATTGTTGCAATGTCAGAGAGCTTCATGAAAGCTTTGTTGATACCCGTTGGAGTAATATAAATTTGCTCGTCAGAAACTCTATAACTCACATTGCCATCGGCAGCAGCCAACATATTTTTGGAATGAAGGCGCTGGCATATTTCAACTAATTTCTGGCCTATACCGTGTTCTATCATTTGACCTTTTCTAAAACTTGATTTTGTCTATATTGAACATCTTTGTAAATCTGATTTTTATTCAGGGTTTGAATTTTCTTATTTTCCATCAAAATCTTACCATGACAAATGACTGTTTCTACTTCACTACCGCCCGATGAATAAACGAGTTGGCTAGCAATATCATAGAGGGGCCGCATATGTGGTGAGTCCAAATCGACAACAATAATATCAGCCAACTTTCCAGATTCAATGCTCCCTATTGATTTATCTAAACCCAGAGCTTCAGCACCACTGAGAGTTGCTAAATTAAGAGCCTGACTTGCCGTCATTGCAGTATTGTCCGCCTGACTTAATTTTTGAAGTTTGGCGCCTGTGTCCATTTCTCGAAAGAGATTTTGATCATTGTTACTTGCCGAACCATCAGTTCCAATTCCGATTTTAATGGCCGTTTTTAACATTTTGGAAATGGGTGCAATACCAGCGCCCAACTTCATATTAGATTCTGGATTGTAAATAACGGAGGTACCAGTGTTAGCGATCAGTGAAATATCATCTTTACTGACATGAACACAGTGAGCAAAAATAGTTTTGTTACCCATCACGCCTAGATCATAGAGTCGCTTTACTGGAGTTTTAGAATATTTTTTGAGCGATTCCTTCACTTCTATTTTTGTTTCTGCTACATGAATCACAAAGGGTGTCTCATGTTTTTTGGCAAAGGCCCATGATTTTCTCAGACTTTCATCACCGCATGTATATGGAGAGTGAGGACCGACACATGGGGTAATTCTCTCATGCCCCCTGTATTTTTCGACCATAGTATTTAAAATGGAAAATCCATGGCCTTCATTCTTTTTGTCATCAGGAGTTGGAAAATCAGTAATGGCCTCACTCAATAGACCCCGCATTCCGGCCTTGTCCACGACATCCGCAATTTGATCTTCAAAGAAGTACATATCACAAACGGTAGTTACCCCACTGGCAATTAATTCAAGTGCGGCCAACTGAGTGCCTACACGGACAAACTCCGCATCAACAAGTTGGGCCTCTATCGGTAGAATATAATCATGGAGCCATTGATGAAAGGGTAGATCATCGGCTAACCCGCGAAACAAGGTCATTGGCAAATGGGTATGACCGTTAACGAGACCTGGCATCACCACTTGATTTTTTGCAATAATCAATTTTTTGCAATGCCATTGATTTTGAGCCCATGGAGCTACGGTTTTGATTTTAGCTCCATCCATTCCAACAAAATGGTCACGTAAAACCGCAGTCTTACCTTTGGCCATCGTTAAAAGATAATCGCACCGAAGTCCCAGTGAAAATTCATTCATGGTGTGAAACCAAATTAAGAGCCGCCGCGGCTTGAACAAGAGCGGTACGGTCCAAGCCCGAAAACGGTTTTTCACTAATGAGAGTAATAATAAAAAATTGAAGGCCAAAAAGTGCGCCTGCAGAAGATCCTGGGATAATATCAAAACTATTCAATTCTTTTAACAATGGGTTTACCTCTCATTAAATGATCGGACATCAGTTGTGCCTTTTGCAACAAATATAGGCCTATATAGAAGCTAGTTGGAGGGGATCCATACCTAGAAGAAGGTCCATTTAATTCTACGACACGAAGTTTAATCTCTGGCGGAATCGCCCAAAACAGCAATAAAATATTAACTCGTGAGCAAATTTAAAGTTTATGGTTTTGCCTGTGTTTTTTTGATTCTACTTACTATTAGTCTATTCTACCCCAGCTTGCAGTTTTCATTTGTCAACTACGATGACCCTCAGATTCTCACATCGAATCGATTGGTGAAAAATTTTGACCTCTATTCGATGTTTTTTAAACCCTCTCCCCAGGTTGCGTCAGGTGATTATCTACCTCTTACAGTGCTTAGTTTTGCCATAGAAAATTACTTCTTTGAAATGAATCCCTACACCTTTCATCTTAGCAATTTGATTCTTCACACTATAAATGTTCTCCTTTTATTCTTGTTTTTGCTGAAGTTGACGACAAATAATAAAATGGCTTTTGTTTCTGCCGCTATTTTTGCCATTCATCCTCTTCATATTGAATCGGTGGCCTGGGTTACAGAACGTAAGGATTTACTTTGCGCATTATTTTTTCTACTAAGTCTATTGACCTATCTTAAGATCAAAGAATGTGAAGGCGAAAATAAAAACCGGGGTCATTTGTGGGTTATTTGTTTTTCTACATTTATATTAGCTGTATTGGCAAAGGCGATGGCATTGACTTTGCCATTGTTATTTATTCTTATTGATTTTAATTGCGGCAAAATAAAGGTGAGCAACAAAGTGCTGTTTTTGCTAGCGGCCATTGGCTTTACTTTATTTCATATTCATCTCCACGGTATTTATGACAAAGGCAATCTATTTTATTTAGGTGGGCCAGAAGAAATTATGTTGGGTGCGTTAAGTGCCATAGGATTCTATTTATCCCGGGCTGTTTACCCTATAAATTTAAGTGTTCTTTATGAAAATCCAAGAGGGGTTTTAAAAAGCGGTGAAATCATCGTAGCCTTTTTGATTTTTGGCACACTTTTATGGGGAGTGTTAAAGGCAAGTGCGGCAAATCGTAAATGGATTGTGTTTGGTCTTGTTTTCTTTATTATTTCGATATTGCCCACACTACAATTCTTTCCCTACGGAACAGGGTTTATTTTTGCAGACAGATATTTTTACCTCCCAAGTATAGGATTATTTCTATCATTATCATTCTTATTTTTATCTCTTTTTAAAAACGAGCACTTTCAAAAAGGTATTTTATGTCTTGTTTTCATTGGTTTTTTTGGATTGAGTAATCAAAGACTTTCGGTTTGGAAAGATAGCGAGACACTTTGGAAGGATGCCCTCGCTAAATTTCCCAATTCTAGTATCGCATTAACCAATTTGGGTGCAGTGAGATATTCTCAAGGACGAAAATCTGAAGCCGAATCACTATTTAAAAAATCGATTGATCTGAATCACGATCAGCCCAGTGCCCATAGCAATTTAGGAGTTCTCTACGTTAGTCGGGGCGAATTGGAACTGGCAATAAGGGAATACGAACAGGCTTTGGCTCTTAGGCCACAAAGTTCTCTTTTTCATTATAATTTGGGTAATGTAAACGTTGCTTCGGGGAGAATCGCCCAAGCCATAAAGGCTTACACTCGGGCCGTAGAAATCGATAGTCAATATGTGGCGGCCTATTTTAATCTTGGTAGTGTTTTTGCCCAACAAAGGCGATGGCAAGATGCTATTCAAATCTATGAAAAGATTTTGTCCTTTGATCCAACTCAAACTCGAGCTCGGGAAAATATCAAAGCTATAACAGAAATTGCAAAGGAATCTCACTAGAGTATTTTCCAATGGCAGTTTCAGTGGGTTCACGGTGGGATTGGTTGGGTCGGGATCCAGGCGCGAGCCAATTTGAGACGTCGTCTAAAACACACCGATGCTAAAGTGGTAATAGATAGCATCTTCTTTATGCGAAGGGGTATCATCACGGTTGAGCTTGTAGGCCACATCGATGCTCAAGGGGCCGACGGGCGTGTTATAGCGAATTCCAACACCGGCTGAATCTCGCCATCCAAAACCATGGCTGTCGGTTTCAGGTAGCCCTTTTTGTCCACTGATTTGAACTTTTCCGCCGTCATAAAAAGCGGCTCCACCAAAATTTCCATACAATGGAAATCTCATTTCAGTTTTCGCTAAAGCAAAATAGCTGTCAATTCTTATTCCATCTGGATAATCGGCAAGCCGAGGGATGGATTCAGAAAAAGGCTCAAAGCCACGGATTGTGGATCTACCACCAAGAACAAAAGCATTTTCAGGCGGCACTGCCCCGTCTGAAAGAAAGCTCAGGTTTTTTAGATATCCAGCTTTGACTTCGTTAGCCCAAACCACGGGTCCAAAGGGGAAATAACGAGTATGACTGCTTACAGTTTTATAATAATTGACTGTCTTTGTGCTCCCTAAAAGAGGATCCGAATATTCAAAAGAAAGGGTCGTAATATGCCCTCGAGTCGGGTTAAAGGGGCTATCTCGCTTATCATAAAGAAACGTAGGGCCAACAGTTGCGATATCGAGGGGCTTACTAACATCTTGGTCGTGAATTTCGAATCGATTGGAGTGAGTTATACCATAGACTTCGACAATGACTTTTAGATATCGTGTAAAATCTCTCTCAAGCAATAGATCTGTTTGTGTTTTGTCTTGAGCGTATATTTTTTGCGTTGGCGTTGCCACTATAGCAAATAATTTACGAGAAGTGCTAATATTGAATCGCCCCGTGTTGGTGGTTTCAAAAATAAAGGGTTCTGTATAACCACCATTGATTGTGAACTCGCGAAAATCAATTTTTACTTTGTCGTTGAGCTCCACTCGAGCATTAATGGCACGGCCCGTTCCCCACAAGTTTCTATAGGCTGCTCCCACAAATCCTTTGAGTGTAAGATCTAATTCACTGTTGATTCCAACTCCGCTCTTAAAAATGCCTGGATCATGTTCAGAAACATGAACCAAAACTGTTCTTTTTCCCTGTTCTGCATCATCGTCCAAGGGCCTAATATCGACCCCGCTAAAGATTGAAAGTCTTTGTAATCGACTCTCTGAATACCCGATTTTTTCAGGTGTTAAGACTTCGCCAACTTTAAACTGAAGTTCTCTCAATATGACATAGTCTTTGGTAAAGGTATTTCCTTCGATGACAATTGAGCCAACAGTGATGAGATGCCCCTCAGAAATTTTAAAAGTGAGCACGGCTCGGGTATAGTCGGGTGAATAGTTAATGATGGATTTGCCTTGATTTAAGACTTTGGCATCTAAGAATCCCTTCGACCTATATAAATCTAAAATGTGAGTTACACTTTCTTCTACATTGTTAAGGCGCAGTGGTGCTTTTTCATTGAGGCCAATCACTTCTTCAAGTTCTTTGATGGTAACGTTTTTAATACCGGTAAAAGCGATTTTATCAACAAGGGTCTGAGGGCCTTCGTCAAGGCTGACTTTTATTATGACGAACTCTCGCCTAGAATCGAAATCAACGCGAGTCCCTCTTACTTTTGCTCCAATGAAACCTTGATTTTGCAGTTCAGTAACAAGATTTTTGATTCCGTCGTCGATGTCGCCGCTATTAAAATATTTGCTATCGACTAAATCACCACTATGTTCATAAAGGAAATTGCGATAAAACTTAGCTGGTCGCGAATAGATGCCATCGATTATGATGTCTTTGATTTTTACACGATTACCTTCATTGATATTAAAAATAATTCGACGTTCATATTCTTTGACAAAAAGGTTTTCTCTGTGTTTGACGGTGACGCTGGGGTACCCTGACTTTTTATAAAATTTAATAGTTCTTTCAGTCAAGTCTTCAACAGGAGAAGAAGAAAGTCGCGCTCCACTGTCTAGTCTTAATTCTTTAAGAATTTTAGCTGCCGAATAGGTGTCATTTCCTTCAAAGACCAAAGCGTATAAGTAGGGATCATCAACGACATACTTCAAGTTCACATTTTCTTTTCTTGGATCATAAGTAATTTCAGGCGACGCAAGAGCGGCGCTGAGATATCGTTCTTTAAACAAAAACTCACTCGCGTCAGATTGCATACCGGTGAGGAGAGATTGAGTGAATGACCTTTTAATATTTCCGTAAAATTTCTTTTCTAAACTTCGATTGAGGTCCTTGTTTACACTTTGAAACTTTATACTTTCAATAAGGCATGGATTGCCTTCGTCAATCGAAATTGAGCCTGCTACATCAGATTTATTTTCCATGAGCTGGAAATCAGCGCTGACCTGGGCGTTTAAGAAACCATTGAGATTGTAGAATTTTTTGACGGCCTCTACACCAGCTTTAACTCGCTCAGAAGAATAGCCTTCGTTCTCTGAAATTCCCAATTCGGCCATCAACTCTGAATTACTGAACGTCCGATTGCCATGAAATGTAATTGATTTCACAATTTTGATTTGAGTAATTTTAAAAGTTACATCGGTTTTGGATCCGTTTTCATCATAATAAACTTCAATGTCATTAAACGAGCCCGTCTGATAAATTTCATCTATGGCGTCTTCAACTGAATCATACGAAAAAGAATCTTTTAATATTGGCATGACGATTTCTTTAATTTCTTTTGCTTTTTTTTGACCAACACCTTCGATACTTACTTGACCAAGGGATCTTGCAAAGAGAAGCGAGCCATAACCGAGTACTAAAGCAATTGAAAATAAAGTTACCCGTTTCACTTAAACTCCATTTGATATTGTAGGTCTAACCCGAAAATATCCTGAGTAATATTGGATTGTTGTTGGCTCGCCGGTGCTGCCAGATTATCGTATTCTCGCCCCTCGTAAGATCCCAGCACTGAAAAGTTTCGATTTAGTTTATATTCGACGTTGACGTCTCGTGTGACCCGATCGCCTATGGTATGGCTATAACTTGTTGAGATCTGAGGCGTCCACTGTTTCTCCGCGACGACTCTGGGCATTACGACATTTTTAGTGTCGTCAACGGTTTGAGATAGTCTAACATTCACTCCCAATTGCCTTTTCAATTCATGTTGAAGGGGATTTTGAGATAAGATAAGTCCACCAGCTTGATATCCCTGAATGGCCGATTGATCCCCCGCGTTTTCTTTTTCAAGAGTTTCTTCTGTTACGCCCAGGGCTAGAAGCGAAATAATGCTTTGCTCTGACATGGGAGGAGAACTTGTCAGTTCGATATTGGGTTTTAACTGGGTCCCTTGAACAAGCAATGAAATGTCTCGATCCCTTAATCGAGTAGAAGCTAACACGTACAGAACCGCGTTGTTGTCAACGCTGCCCGTAAATCGAGTACGAGCCGTAGTGATGTTAAAGGGCGTCTCGTGAAAAAAAACTTTTCCATTGGATGTGGCATCGATTTCTCCTTGAAGTATAGGATGTCTTGGATCGCCTTTGATTTGCAGTATTCCTCTAGCCTCTGCATCCATCATATCGTTATGCACCGTCATACCCTTGTCAAATTGGGTGGAGATTTCTAGTTCCACTGGGCTAAAATCCTTTTGAAGAATAGGTTTGGGTAGGTAGGTGCTTCTTTTGATGAGGTTGTCTTGATTTTCGTCCCCGAAGTTTTTTGTAAAACTTCCACCCATAATACTGTAATCGGCTTTGAATAAATACGGAAACCAATTGCCGGTGATTCCGAAATGTATATTTCCTTTCGTAATAATGGTGGGATCGGGAATTGAAAGTGTAGCATGAATGAGGTCTCCCGTGAGTTCGGCTGGAATATCTCGAAAATCCTTAAACAAGATCGTGCCGCCAAGCGAGAGTTGGCCGCCGCCGAATTGCCCGGTACATCGGTTAACAAGGGCTCTCGTTTGACTAAACAATAAATCGGCACTGATGTCTTCAAAGGCATGAGGAAGAGCCTCAACTTTAAAAAACCCTTTTGTAACAAAAGCGCTGCCCAACAGATCAGGTTTTGACGTCGATCCACCGATTTGAGTACTCACTGAAAGCTGCCCACTCATTTCTTTAAAAAATGGTGTTAGAAAGGTGAGAAGACTTAAATCGATTCGGCCGTTTATATTAAAGTTGAGAAAGTCTTTCTTGCTCTTTGCTCCTGATACTGTGAGTTGGGTGTTGTCCCCATCAATTTGCATTTTATCTACAGAAACGTCGCCATTTGAAAATCTCACGAAGATAGGAGATGAATTTTCCATTTTTGAAGTGCCGTGGCGAATAAAAAACTTTTCAATATCGACATTCCCTGTGCTTTGCCAAAAACCACCATGGGCTCCTAAAAGCGAGGCCTTAGCAGTCAGTTCGGTTTCATAATCTTTCTTAAAGTTGGCGCCGCCTATAACTTCCAATAGACCCGAAAAATCCCATTTTGTAGAGCTAAAATTGAGGTGGAATGGTTCGTCTTCTTTTTCTCCAAACGGATATGTTAGGTCCAGTTTCAATCTATCCTTAAAAATATTAGCATTTGCTTTTATCAGAGTCGGAGTCAACTTGGCTTTTAACTCTGAATCGTCTAGAGGTTTTTGGTTGATGCTTGATTGGGTGATTTCTCCTGAGATATCTACGTGTGGTCTCAAAATAAAATCTTTTAAATCAAAATTTGCTGTTAAACCTCCTTCCACCCCAGGGGCTGTTGTTCTCATGTATTCGAAATCTGTTAAATGAAGACTTCGGCCCGCAACAAATAGGTTCATTATTCCGGTAGGAAAAACTTCACCCGTGAGTTTTATTGTACCGTCGCCTTTTTTAAGTCGTACGTCATCGGCGTAAGCATGACCTTTTACTCCATGCACATCAAATTGCAGGTCTTTAAAAATTTCTCCGGCTACGATTCCTTGGGGAACCTTTGATTTTAAGTTGTAGGTCAGTGTTGAAAGTTTAAATGGACCTGAAACTTCAAGAGTAGCGCTTCCCGCGCCAGATGCGTTAAAGGGAAGATTCACTTTGCGCGAAAAGACTTTTATCAGATCTTCTAGTTCTAATTTGGAGATATTGACTTTTGCTGTAAGACCCGCCGGATTTTGTAGAGAAGCTTTAAGTCGCACTTCAGATTGAGCAGTGTAGGTGGTTTTTCCGGCGGATCCTAGAATGTCTTTTAAAAATAAACTTCCCTTCTCGTATCTGGCATCAAAAGTATTATTGCCCGTCCAGTAGTCTTCAAACCAGAAGTCACTTGCTTTTAGTTGAGCATCAAAAACCCCAGTATGGCCGGTGCCACTCGTTGACCCGGTGACTTCAGTGGTGCCTTGAAATTTGAGTTCACCTAAATTTAAGACATCAGAAAAATTAAGCCTTGAAGTATGGAAGTTAAACTTGAATCCCTTTTCAAAATCCACTTCGCCTACGGCTTCGCCGTGGGAATCGCCAATAGTTAAAAGACCATGGGGAAAAATAATCTTGTTTTTTTCGACAAGCAAAGTAGAAGTAATCCCAAAGCTTTTCAATGCCACAATAGTTCTTTGGCCAGTAGGATCATTCTTTTCTTTTTCTGTTTTTAGCCAGAATTGTGATCCGGTCATTTCGCCAGCACATTCTACGTGAATTTTTGGGTAAAGGGTACCTTCGCAGGGGACACGGCCCCGCATATCCATATGAAGGGGTACGTCGTCCACTCCCAGATCAATGAGCAATTGATGTAATTCTAGTCCCTCCACAAGTAATCGAGTAGAAATTTTATATTCTTTTCCTGTTTTTAGATCCACATCTAGAAGAGAAGCTGTGCCAGCGGCCGATGTCATTCGGATTTCGTCTGACCTCAAAGTATCAGCCGAATATCTTAGCTTAGATTTGATATCTCCGATTTTGAACTGATCGATTTGGATAGATTGAGAATTTATTTCAGCACTGATCAATGGGGGCTTATTTTTCTGATGGCGAGCCAAGATTTCAAAACTTAAATCTCCCTTCATCACAGGAAGGGGGTATTCGGGGAAAAAAGTTTTCATAAACTCAGTAAATTCGTTGAGCTCCACGTGGGACACGGTTCGTCCATTGACAACTCCCCAGTCAAAATGGGTTAACGAACCTCGGCCCACTCCTCGAGCCACGATAAAGCTTTTTCCTTGGGTCACCTTTAGTGCTGATATTTCTAAAGCATCCTTTTCTGCTATAATCCTAGTAGCAATGCCCAATGTAGAGAGACTTTCAGGTTTGCTCGGTCTCTTAACATAGATTTCTGGACCAAAAATTTCAAGCCTTGCCGCATCACTGGTTTTTTCTAGATTTGTTCCGAAATGGGTGAGTTGAAAAACAAAATCTGCGTCTTTAATGCGTCCCAAGACTTCGGCATTTTTGACAACAATTTTTCGAACGGGAAGAGAAATGATTTCGTTCCATGGAAGCTCAAAAGGAGCCGGAACTGTTTGAGTCTTGGGTTTGGGTTTCAAAGTCAGATTCAACTTCGGGCTGTCAATAATGAACGTTCCGATTTCAAATCGACCTGCGACCAATGCGCTGGCGCCTAGAGTAACGGTGATGGCGCGGGCAGTAAAGGGATCAAGAGTTTCTTCTAAAGATTTCTTAGGGACACCTGATACACCAAGAATAGTGATCCCCGGGGGAAGGACCTCAAATTCTACAAATTTTGCATCAAATTCAATAGGCAATTTTTCTTTTGAAACTTCGCGGATTTTTTCTAAAATCCATAACTTCAAACGTGGGAGTTCTCTAGAATAGGCGATTCCGAATAGTACAAAAAATACTGAGATTAAAAAATATTTAACGAATCTCACTTGGATTGGGACTCCCATTCTTTAATGAGTAGACTTGAATCCCTGTAGTTGGGTCGGTGAATTAATAGACCCTTTAATACGTTCACCGCTTGCTCTTGGTCACCAAGACCGTTAAATGCAAGGGCAGAAAAATAAAGTGCCGCGTGAATGGACTCATGATCTTCAAACTGTGTCTTTAATACCTCTTGGCTGATTTGGAGTGCCTCAGCGAAGTGTTTATTGGCAAGAAGAAGTTCAATTTCAAAGAGTTTTTCCTTTTGTTGCCAATTTTTTCTTTGGCTCTGAAGAATGAGAAGGGCATCTTTTTCAAAACCCATTTGATGAAGGCCCACGGCCAAATGGTAAGCTGAACTAATATCTAATTCTGACTTTATTTTTTCAAGAGCTTCCTTGAGTTCTGACCATTGGGGCGATTCTTCTATTTTGTTTTGATTTTCGGCGAGATTGTCGTGTTGACGACGTATTTTTTTAACGGCGTTATCTAAGTCCATGTCGTCTAAGTTTCGAAGATGTTCTAGGGCCGTTGCGTCGTCGGGGTACACTGCCAATATTTGAAGGAGAGATTTTCGCATGTCTTCTGTCATGCCTTCGTTTTTGAAAATCGTAGCCTCATTGAGAATATTTTGGCGCCATCGCTCTTTTTGATCTTTTAGTTCTTGGTATTCTGATTCTAAAATCTTTGACCATCTTAAATCGCCGTGATTTTTTCGAATTGCGAAAAGGGCAAGTCTAAAAAGATCTTTATCTCGCGTGGCACCGGTGAGAATGGCATCGGCAAGTTCTTTGCTGATTTCAGTGAAATGGCTGAGGACTTCAATAATCAGGGCCCAAGGAACCATGCTTCTTGCATTTAAATCGTGCCGCAGTATTCGGACTATGGGAGAAAAAAAACCGTTGAGAATGCAGTATCGACCTATAACAAGTTTGGATTCGATCGAGAAATGACCTTGGCTCCAGGACTTGAGCAATTCGTCCGCTATAAAGGTGGGTAGTTTGCCTTTTTTTTCTTGCCGATGAATCCAAATTTCTAAGGAATTGGGTTCACGTGGCAGCGCAAAAGTGTCATCCATGACGCTTCTCTCTGTTCTTCCTCTATTTTAAGGATGACACCTGGTGCCACTCAATCATTGATTTAGTAATAATTTAAATTAATTAGTCGACTTTTATGCAGCGAACAAATCTTGATGACATTTTTTTATTTTTGCCGGCTGAATCGACGAGGCGCGCCAATATTATTTATTCATTTTTTCGATATACTGATCGGTTCTTGTATCGACTTTTATCAAGTCTCCTTCTTTGAGGTGAAGGGGAACCTGGACCGACGCTCCCGTTTCAAGTTTTGCAACTTTGCTGCCACCGCTGACCGTGTTGCCACGGACACCCGGGTCGGTTTCTACAATTTTTAATACGACGCTATTGGGAAGGTCCAGACCAATGGCTTTACCGTTGAAAAAGAGAATAAATATCGTAAGGTTCTCGATCAGGTAGTTCGCTGCTGCACCAACATTTTCTGGTTGAAGTTGGAGCTGTTCATAATTTGCAGTGTCCATAAAGTTAAATCCATTTTCATCTTTATAAAGAAACTGCATCTCTTTTTGAATCACATCGGGGACATTGAATTTTTCTCCACTTTTAAAAGTTTTTTCTAGATTGGCGCCAGTCATGAGGTTTCTCAATTTTGTTCTCGTAAAGGCGTTTCCCTTGCCCGGCTTTACATGTTGAAAGTCAACAATTACCCAGGGGACCCCTTCAATTTCTACTTTGAGCCCTTTTCTGAAATCTGATACTTCGTAAACGAGCGCCATGGTGCCTCCAATTAAACGATTGACGGTATCATCCTGTATACCGAGACTGGTTCTTAATCAAGCTTTTCGACGGGATTCAATAGCTGAGAGGATGGCCTGTAGTTTATTGATTTTCTCTACTTTTTCATCTTTTTCTAGGGGTGAAATGAGTTCCCCAATGTCAAAATCTGTATTGGTAATACTGTCAATTTTTTCTTTTCGTTTGATAACTTCTAGATGATCGGAGAATTTGCCAAGTAAACCCTGAATTTGAGTCTTCGCGGCGGCCCAATCGCCTCGATCAAACCGGGCATCCCAAAGGGCCAAATCGCGGTCAAGCTCTTCAGAAATGGGGGCCGTCGGTTCAATGGCGCCGTTTTGTGGCTCGTCTATTTCGGCGAGCCTTTTCAAGG
The DNA here is from genome assembly GCA_023250675.1 of Oligoflexia bacterium. GTDB lineage: Bacteria > Bdellovibrionota > Bdellovibrionia > JABDDW01 > JABDDW01 > JAHFAE01. Next base: position 21,471 of record JAHFAE010000018.1, read on the forward strand.
AGTAATCATCTTCAGTATTGTCTAAATCTTGGATATCCACGCCGGTAAAAACTTTAGCTTCAAGGTCTCTCACCGTTTTAAAAATATTTTCGTCATGAGGATTTAAAAACAAAACCATCTTGTAGGCGTTAAGGGCCTCGGTGGGTTTTTTAAGCTTAATATAACATTGCGCTAAAATCTGATGGGCCAATATATTTTCAGGCGACAATCCCACAGCTACTTTGAGTTGGTCGATGGCTGTTAAGAATTGGTTTTTTTGAAAATAGCATTTGCCAAGTGCCACACGGCCACTAGCAAACTGTGGATGACGCTTCACTCCGCTCTTTGCTAAGTCAATGGCCTCATCGATAAGTCCCATTCGACGATACGCCTCCGCTAAGGGGGCAAATACTTTTGATGAAGGATCTTTTTCATAAATAAGTTGATATCGTTCAATAAAGGAACTGACGTCTAGAGCCATACTCTAAAGAGTTATCACACCCAATGGTTGCTTTCAACTTTTCAGATAGATTATGTCAGAAGCGTTTGATAGGTTACTTGCCATGGCATTGGTATTGGGAGTGGACCCCGGGAGTCTTTTAACCGGGTACGGAATAGTAAATGAAGTTAGTGGCTGTCTTCATTGCGTCGCCTTCGGTGTTTTAGAAGGAAAACCTAAAGATAGTTTTTCACAGCGACTTCTTCAAATTGGAGAATCTCTTTCAGAAATAATTCGCGAATACAAACCAAAGGCCATGGCACTGGAGAAATCCTTTTATGCGAAAAATCCAGACAGTGCCACCAAACTTGGCCAGGTTCGTGGTGTTTGTATGTATGTGGCTGCTAAGGCTCGCGTGCCCATTTACGAGTACAGCCCCACCGAAATAAAGTCCCAGATTGTCGGCAACGGCCGGGCGGGCAAAGACCAGGTTCAGTTTGTGGTTCAAGTTCTTCTTGGGCTGCCAGCTATGAAAAAATTTGATATGAGCGATGCCTTGGCATTGGCCATTCATCATGTGAGATGGTCTATGACCCAAGTGCGAATGCAAGAAAGAGAAATACAGCAATGATTGCTTACCTCAACGGGACTCTCATAGACAAAAAAGAATTAGCCGTAGTGGTGGATGTCAATGGAGTAGGGTACGAAGTCTTTTGTGCTCGAAGTATTGTAGAAAATATGGGACCCGTAGGCGGGACTTGCCGACTTTTTGTTCATACCCAATACCGAACCGATGGAGCTTCACTTTTTGGGTTTTCATCCCAACAAGAAAAAGATCTCTTTTTGTCATTGATCAAAGTTGATTCAGTGGGCCCCAAAAGTGCATTAAATATTATGTCTGCAGCCCCGTGGCGGGAAATCGCCCATCTTATCGAAGAAGGAAGTGTGGCCCAATTGGCGAAACTTCCCAAAATAAGTAAAAAAACTGCAGAACATCTGGTCGTTAAACTAAAAGGCAAATTGGGTGATTTATTTTTTGAAGATGGTGGAATACAAACAAATAATAATGGCACTCAAGTTCGAATGCTGAGAAGCGAAACGCAGACAGCCCTTTCTCATCTTGGATACAAATCAATTGAAATTGACCGGGCTCTCAATGAATTAGACGAGAATATTTGGTCGTCTGATTTTCAGACTGTATTACGGTCAGCTTTGAATCACCTTTCAGGAAATATTTAGGGGATTGGACTATGGAAGCTTCAAACAAAAATTCAATATTAAATCAGAATCCAATACTTGATGAACTAAACGATGAAAAATCACTAAGACCGGAGAGTTTAGAACACTTTCCGGGGCAAGATAAAATTAAGGCAAATCTCAAAGTATTCATAGAGGCCGCAAAAAAAAGGCATGAGTCATTAGATCACTGTCTTTTTTATGGTCCACCTGGATTGGGAAAAACAACTCTAGCCCATATTATAGCTCGCACAATGGATGTCGAAATGAAAACCACGTCTGGGCCTGCCCTTGATAAAAAAGGGGATTTGGCTGCAATATTGACCAATTTAAAACCAAATAGCATTTTGTTTATCGACGAAATTCACCGGCTAAATCAAATTGTAGAAGAATATCTTTATTCGGCCATGGAAGATTTTTGCTTAGACATGATTACAGGAGAAGGTCTGGGCGCTCGAACCATGAAATTTCAACTTCCGCGATTTACTTTAATTGGAGCCACAACAAGAGCGGGGATGTTGACATCGCCCTTACGAGATCGCTTTGGCATCGTGGCTCGACTAGAATTTTATAGACCAAGTGATCTGGTGGCAATTTTGCAGAGAAGTTCCAACATTCTTGTCGCGAATCTAAAAGCAAATGCTGCTTCAGAAATTGCCAATAGATCACGGGGTACACCAAGAATCGCTAATCGCCTTTTAAAGCGCGTGAGAGATTTTGCCCAAGTGAGAAATAACGGTGTCATCGATCTTCAAATTGCTCAATCAGCCTTAGAAGCTTTAGAAGTTGACCGGGCTGGCCTTGATGCCATGGACAGGAAAATTCTAATATGTATTATCGAAAAATTTGCCGGTGGCCCAACGGGCATTGATACACTGGCCGCAGCCATCAACGAAGAGCGAGAAACCATTGAAGACGTCTATGAACCTTTTCTCATTCAAGAGGGCTTTTTGATGAAAACTTCAAGGGGCCGATGTGCAATGCCTTTAGCCTATGAACATCTAGGGTTTAAGGTCCCGCCTCGTTCGCCGGCAAATGCATTGACAAAAGCTCCGACCCCAGAAGATGTCCAACCGAACTTATTTTAATAAATTAATCAAAATTGATCTGGGATCAATTTCGCCAATGAGACTTTAAAGATATTATTCGCCCGTGTAGAAGCACTGAAAAACGCGGCCCCGATAGCCATCGGTTTTTCCTGTTCGCTCACACGTTTTATCAAAGAAATCCACATTAGCTTTTTTAGGATGTGAAGGCACTGGCGCTTGCCCGATGTAAAACATGTTATCTTGGTAGTCAGTTGTTTCGGAATAGTGATCCGAAGCGCATCCGCAAATTGAAATCCAGAGAACTAGACCAATCCATTTCCAGTTATTCATCTAATAAAATTATCGGTCAAAGATGTTTCTTTTTTGAATCATATTTTTCATTTGATGTTGCAAATATACCACAATTTGTACTAGTCATTAGTTCCATGGACCATAGTTTGAGATTGAGTAAAGTCTTGAAATTACAAAATGTTATAAGATTTTTAGATAGGTCTAGTTTGTCCGGCATGATCATTGCGTAAGAAAGTAGTATAACTATGATTTACCAGAAGACACTTCAGAGACCAGTTCAAGTAGAAGGCATGGGGCTTCATACCGGCAAATCCGTATCTCTTACCTTTAAGCCTGCTCCTGTAAATACCGGAATTTATTTTATTCGAAAAGATATTTCTGGGCTGCCGGCCTTGCGCGTTCAGTCTCGAAATGTTCGCGCTACCCAAATGGCAACAGTTATCGGAAGTGATCTTTTTGCTATTTCTACCGTAGAACATTGTATGTCTGCCATTGCGGCCCTGCAAATCGATAATCTCTACATTGAGTTGGCCGGTGCCGAGCTGCCCATTGGTGATGGTTCAGCAAATATATTTTTTAGGGCATTGAAAAAAGTCGATATCATTGAACAGAGTGAACTTCGTCATTACTTTTACGTGACTCAACCGATTTATTTTTCTCAGGGCGACAAGTATGCCTACGTGCTACCTTACAATGGATTAAGAATTACAAGTACAATTGAGTTTCCGCATCCCTGCATTGGAAAACAGAAAATTGAAATCGACATTAATGAAACTTCTTTTGAACATGAACTTGCGACGGCTCGAACTTTTGGTTTCTTAAAAGACGTTGAAGCGTTAAAGAAAAAAGGTTTAGCCCTTGGAGGAAGCTTAGAAAATGCTGTGGTTCTTGACGAGAGAGAAGTATTGAATCCAGAAGGGCTTCGATTTAAAGACGAATTTGTGCGTCATAAAACCATGGATGCCCTTGGCGATTTATTGATGTTGGGGAATCCGTTGATGGGACATGTGGTTTTACATAAAGCAGGTCATGATATGATGCATGGTTTTGTTCAAAAATTATTATCTTCAGTAGAGAGTTATAGAATTATTGAGCTTGCAAAGCCTGTTTCTTTCGCCTCAGGTTATTCCGAATCGTACATAAATTCTTAGCCTATAAAAAATTGTAAAACATATTACTTTCTTGCCCCCGTGCGTGGATTTGCTTCGGCAGCGCCACGCCATCGGCCCTTGGGGGCCCCCATCAGCCCCATCCATAGGGCGTTAGCGCCTCCGGCGCCCCCAAGGGCGCCGCCTTCAAAATCCAACGCACGCGGGGCAAGGAAGTTAAATACTGTAGACAATAATCTATTGCTAAATGTTTATTCTGATATAGGGTTTGTTGATGACGAAAATTCGTGGCGTAAAATTTTTTGCCCCCATAAGTATTATAATAATTTATCTTGCATGTACAAACATACAAACAGGCCAAACGACACAGAGATTTTATGACAATATCAATGGTAACTTGAGAACTTATGGCGACCTCACTATTACCACTCCAACTTCATTTAGCTTTTCTGCCATGGGGGATACGCATATCGGAAGTAGTGGCGGTGCCCTCATGGCCCGTGCGCTTCAAATGAGTAAAAATGACGGCGACTCATTTGCCGTCATTGCGGGAGACGATAGTAATACGGGAATTGAATCGGAACTACTCACTTTTCTTTCTCAGATTTCAGATAGTGGATTGACGGCATTTCCTGCCATCGGCAATCACGATATCTTCTTTGGTGGTTGGGCTAATTATAAGAGAATTATTGGTAGATCCATTTATTCTTTGAACGCAGGTAATACCCATTTCATATTTTTAGACACAGCCAACGGGGCTTTTGGCGAAGACCAGTTGCATTGGCTCACCGACGACCTCAATAGAAATACTTTGCCAAACAAAGTAGTGATTATGCATTTCCCCATTTACATCGGCGAATTCTCAAGTCTGTACAAAATTTCAAGCGACGAAGAAGCGACAATTTTTAAAAATATAATGCATAAATTCGGGGTCAATCTCGTTATCAGCGGACACTATCATGGTTATGGTGAAAAGTTCATTGGTGGCACAAGGTATATTGTTACTGGGGCATGCAATAATATTTTAGATATTGGGAATCGATCAGGATACGTAAAAGTTACGGTTTCAGGAACCGATTTGTCGATTAGGCAAATTGAATTATAACTTTGTAAAAAATCAAAAACGAGTAATGATACCAAAAAAAAGTGATTGCTCGCCAATATCACCATTGCCCGCCAGTAGTCCCGTGAAACGAGTGCTTGAAGTTATTCGCCATTCGAACTTATTTGAACTAGAAAAATTCAAAGTTAAATCAAATGCTAAATTGTCACCGTTGTATGCGACAAATGGATCTCTGTTATTCATGTCGACCGTGACGTAAAATGATTGGGAAAAAACTGTTTTATTCCCAAAACACATTTCAAAATAATATTCGTGGTCTTCTGTATTGAAATTCAGGGGATTCCAAGGTTGGGGATCCCAAGAATAAAGTGATGCCCGGTAGTATAAACCTCCTGAAAAATAAAAGCGGCTTTTTTGGACAGCACCAAAGGAGGCATTGTAATCTAAAGATAATGTATTTTTACCTGCCCCCAAGAATCTAAAGTCTAAGTGGGCAAGTTTCAATGACAGCGACTGGCTGTAAAATGTTTGATCGTAGCGAACAAAATAGGCGTCTCTATCCCCAAATGAATTTCCAGCAGTTAAAAGTACACCGTAGCTAAAGACATTTTTTTTAGAATTCATGATGGATACGTAACTCTGCAGGGATTCGTAGTCAGAAGTCCAAACGGGGTTAACAAATCCAAGATTTGCGTAGAGTTGTGAGCCAGGGCGAGCTTCCTTATTTAACAAGGCCATCTCCACCCCCTCGGGAGGAACGGCCCAAACTAAAGAAGCTGTGAAAATGCTAAAAAGCGTTAAATAAAAAAAAGCGTTGATAGACCGTTCCCTCATTGACGTTTCTATCCATCATTAGTATAAAAATCGAATTCCTAAAACAACTATCTGTTCGGGAGAAAACCATGATTATCGGTGTGCCAAAAGAAATTAAGACCAGTGAAAATCGCGTCGGTTTGGTTGAAAGTGGCGTAAAAGCCCTTATTAGGGAGGGTCATAAAGTCATAGTTGAGAAAGACGCCGGCTTGGGCAGTGGTATTTCAAACGAACAATACGAGAGGGCAGGGGCTGCTCTCATCGGTACAAAAAAAGAGGTCTATCAAAAGGCCGATATGATTATTAAGGTGAAAGAACCACTGCCTGAAGAATACCCCATGCTTCGTGAAAACCAAGTTCTTTACACTTACCTGCATTTGGCTCCAGAACCCGTCTTAACCAAAGCCCTTCTAGAGAGAAAAGTTAAGGGCATTGCCTATGAGACGATTCAACTAGAAGATGGTAGCTTACCTCTCTTAGTTCCCATGTCAGAAGTCGCGGGACGCATGGCCACCCAAATAGGCGCTTCTTATCTTCAAAGGGATCGTGGTGGAAAGGGAATATTGTTGGGGGGCGTTCCGGGAGTTGGTAGGGGCCGTGTTGCAATTTTAGGTGGCGGCGTATCAGGGACAAATGCTGCAAAAATGGCAATTGGTTTGGGCGCTCACGTGACGGTTTTGGATATTAGTCCGAAACGTTTGGAATACTTAGATGACGTGTTTGGATCGAAAATTCAAACTTTACATTCAAATATTACGAATATCGAAAAAACGGTTCCAGAAACGGACTTACTTATCGGTGCAGTGCTTGTACCTGGTGCAAAGGCTCCGCATCTTGTGACCAAAGATATGATTTCAACGATGGAACGAGGAAGTGTGGTTGTAGATATTGCTGTGGATCAAGGTGGTTGCATAGAAACATGCAGACCCACTAGTCATAAAGAGCCAACCTTTGAAATCAACGGAGTTATTCATTACTGTGTTCCTAATATGCCAGGTGTTTTTTCAAGAACGTCGACTTATGCACTAACCAATGTAACTCTAAAATACGCAATCATGCTTGCCAATATGGGAGTAGAGGATGCTTGCGCAAAAGACAAAGCACTTTATAAGGGCTTAAATGTTTACAATGGTTTTGTCGCCTACGAGCAAGTAGCGCGGGATCTCGATTTGCCTTATAAGCCTTTGCAGATTTAATAATGCGCATTGAATTGGTTGAAATGGTTGAAGGCTTGGTGGCAACGCCAGAAATTCTTTCTCGTGCTGGGCCTTCGGCTCTTGTAATCACTAAAGCCGGGAAATACCTCAGAGGGCATGTGAGTGATCATAACGTACGAATAAACTCCGACGGTCGCGTAAGAGGTCGCCTGGTAATGATTATAGATGGCAAAAAAAAAGAAGTGGACGCTAACGACATCAGTTCCCTTGAAAAAATAGTTTGAGTTAAAATTCATAATTCAAATTTTATAGGACCCAGCTTATCTGTTCGCAAAATAGCACAACGGGCCATTTTTAACCTTTTTAGGGTTTCTATTGAAGGGTGCCCATAAGAATTTTTTCCAACACTGACGACACATTCCTTAGGCTTTAATTCATTTAGAAAATCCGAAGACGTACTTGTGCGGCTCCCATGATGCGCGACTTTTAATATTTCTACTTGAGGCCATGTAGGATACCTCTCCATTTTTGTTGGAAGGTCTCCTGTAATAAGTATCGAAGTCGAATTTATTTTAAGATGCCAAACGAGGCTGAAATTATTTTCTAAATGACCCAACTCGCCATTATTAATGGGCCAAAGGCATAGAAAACTAAGGGGACCCGAAGGTCGAAAACCACTACCGACCACGTGAATATTTATTTTTTTTGCAGCCATCAGGATAAGAAATTTCTGGCCAAATTTTGATCTGGGATCGCGGTGAGAGACATATACATCTGTTATAGAAAAATTCTTTAAGAGAGATCCATAATTTTTGATATGATCTTTATCAAAGTGAGAAACCGAAAGAGTTATTTTTCGACCAGGGCAACTTGTTCTTAAAGTTTGAACAAGGATGGGGGGGATCCTCAAGCTACCACCTGGGTCAAAAACCCAACATGTATGGGGACCAGTTAATGAAGCAAAATCACCCTGACCTACGTTCCAGAAAATGAGTTCCCATTTGGATTTAATTGATTTTTCCAAAACCGATGTCGATGGTAATAGGGTAAAACTAAACGCCAAGACAAATAGACAAACACGATGTACACGAGACCCCATGAGTCTAATTTCCTTTCTTCGAAGCAGAATAATGGATTTTCAAATTGGGAAAGCCAGCTGCAAAACCCAAAAACAAAGATTAAAACGTGATCTGTGAGTGGTCGAATAAATGGCAATAATATACTTAAAAGTGAAACTGGCATTAAAATGAGTTCAAAAAAGGGAAGCGCCAAAGTATTAGAAGGTATGACGAGCCACGAGAGGCAAGGTTGAATCGAAAAAACAAGGGGGGCTGTGAGTAAAGTACAAAAAAAACTTTCAGCTATCCGATTGCCAATACCTTTCTCTAATTCTAAGGACCTAACTATAGAAAGGCCCAATGTTGCTGAGCATGAGAGTTGAAACGATAGTGATTTAGCCCAGGCGGGTTCGATAGCAAGGCAAAGGCAAATCACAACCATATTAAGATCTGCGTCTGAACGGGGGCCAAAGAATTTCTTTTGTCCAAAACTCCCCAAACACCAGGCCAAAAAAGCCCTCATACAAGAAGCCTGCATGCGATTGACCAAAGTAAAAGAAATCAAAACGAGGGTAACAATCCACGATTGAATTCGTGGAGGAAGCCAATTCGTCGTTGATGTAACCACTACTTGGAGACCCCTGATATGGCTCCCTGAAACGACAATGAGATGATAAAGACCCAAAGTGAGAAACGACTGAATCTGGAGATTATTGCGAATCCCCTCATCTTCGCCGATTAAGATGGCTCCATAGAACCAGTTCCATGGCGATTGGGTTCGGTTTATAAACGCTTTGGCAGCCCCATGAAAGAAACTCGTGACCTCATGGCAAGAATCAACGAGATTGTGATTCAAAAGAAATACTTGAAAAACAGCTACGAGAATCCAAACTATAGTTTTCATTTCAAATTAAAAGCTCAATGCAAACGGGCCAACATCTTCGTTACCTGTTTTATTGCGTGCTCGCGCTAATTCATCCGGTCGGCCGCCGGAATTTAAGATTCCTTAATAATTCTTAAACTCGACTTTAATAATTTTAGAGAAACCCAGTCATGTCATAGGTTTAATATGTGCTTAATTTTGCACCAACTTGCTGAAAAGCTTATTTTACGCCTGGTCTAGGTTTTTTGACCTACAGTTATCCACAAATTTTGTGGATAACTGTAGGTCTATGGGGAAAAGGCGTGCGTAAAAGAAAATATTTAGTTATTTCAGACAATTACAGATTAGTCACATTGCTGCATTTTTTCTGGACTAGAATTGCCACGGCACCGGTTATTAACATTCAAAGCTGACTTATCCACACTGGGCAAGCATTTGAAAAAAGGCGACCTTGCAAAATATGGTGCCACACGACCAAAGTCAACGGCAAATTTTAATTTTTCGCATATTGGGCACCACTGAGTATTGCCTTAAGAAGTCGGAATTAATACAATTATATAAATGACGAGTTCACGGATGAAGTCTGCATCGTTAATAATATCGTTGTTGGCATTGACTGGCTGCGCCACCTCTCCCCCACATAAAAATGATGATGGGGAACTAAAAAAACAAGTTATCAATCTTCAAAAAATAATGGGTAACCAAACTAATCGCCTCGAAGAACTCAATAATAAAATTCTCATGCTCTCTGATCGAATCGACGGAGATCACGGGGATAAAGATACTTATCGCGCCGCCAACCAAACTGGCCAAAACCGAGTTTCAGAAATGACTTCAATGTCTATGAAAAAAGCCATGGCCCCAGTTAACAATCCTGCAATCCCTCAAGAGATTGCGAGACAGATTGCGCGTTCACCGCCGCCAGAAGAGCCCGATGATGAAGAGCCCGCGATTCAAAGATCTGTTCCGCCAGAAAAAACGGCGGCCTTAGAAAATAAACCTTTTGATATTACCGATCCCATTAAGCCAAAGGAACCCATTGAAGGAATTGTCGTTTCAAAAGAAGAGGGGCAGATCCAACAATCGTCTGGTCCAACCCAATCCGTTCGAAAATATAGAATCAAAGGCGTACATAAACTCTACCAACGAGCTCAGGATCAAGCGAGAGCGGGGCACATTCACGTTCTAGAAAGAACAGTAGAACTCATGCTCAAAGGGCATAAAGAATCTCCACTTACGAATAACGCATTATTTTTGTTAGGTGAAACGCTTTTAGATCGCCAACAGTATACAAAAGCAGCAGCACAATTTGAAAGACTATATAAGAACTATCCCGACGGCAATAAGGCAGTATCAGCACTGTTTGAATTAGGCATTTGCTATGAAAAGTTAGGAAAAAAAGGTCAAGCCCGAGAAGTATTTCAAGATTTAATTTCGATTTATCCCGGCAGTAAAGAGGCAGAATTGGCTGAAAAGAGATTGGTCCCGGGCACGGAGCCTCGATGAATTTATTAATTTGCCTTTTTGTGGTATTGATGGCCAATGCCGAAGACACTATCGCTCCCATTGATGACGATCTGCTCAAAGATCCCAATATCACCGCAGCACCTGTTGAACCATTAAATCCCATTTCTGAAGTCAAAGAAACCAAACCCGTAAAAAAGATCGAAGCGCCAGAAAAAACGGCCGCAGTTCCAAAAGCTGCTCCTGATGAGAAAAAAAAGGTGACAGAATCGCCGCCAAAACCAAAAGAATTACCTCCACCTGTCGCTGAATTTACGGAGCCACCACCGCCTTTAGAAGAAGCACCTGCTGAAACAGAACCTGTGCCCCTTGAACTTCCTCCTCCACCGCAGGAAGAAGCGGCCCCCCCGACATTAGCAGAATCACCAAAATCAGGTGATACCGACGAAGCACAAGAGGCCCGCTTTGCACGCATTTATGAAAAATATGGAAAATCTGAAATATCAAATGAGCAGTGGGCTAAAATAGCGGGGGAGAGAGTCGCAGAGACTTACACCCTACAAAGAGGGGATACTCTTTGGGACATTTCTACGAAGTTTTTTGGAAGCGGATTTTATTGGCCCAAGGTTTGGCAGCTCAACGACGAAATTACAAATCCCCATTTGGTTAAACCGGGTAATGTCTTAAGATTTTCACCGGGGTCATCAGTTTCAGCACCAGCCTTAGCTGTCAATAATGGAGAATCGGGAGAGGAAGTAGCTTCGGCCGAATCCGAATTTCAAAACCCCGAACCCGAGATATCTCCTGATCGCCCCAGTAAATCTGACCCAACACCAGTTCCACCAAGTTTTCCTGATTGGAACACCAAACAAGGTAATTACGATAAAAACGGATTTTCTATAAATGTTGTAAAACGAAAGATAAGCGCAAACGGTCTAAGTTGGGTACCTTCAATAATTTCAGATTATCCTTGGCAATCAGCAGGAAAGATAATTGAAACTGAAGGGGGTACTCTGTCGGCAAGCTCGTTTCAAAGAGTCATCGTCGAGTTAGATACGGATTCTCAAAATGGAGATCTTTTTACTATCTACACAAATTCCGTCGCTATCGAAGATCCTATTACTGGACGAGAAATTGGTACAGAAGTTGTAACAAGGGCGAAACTCCAAATAATCGAGCCCGTAGAAGGAGCACCCCGCGTCTACCGCGGACTTATTCTTGATTCGGTCAATCCCGTACGCGTTGGAGATTTTGTTAGATCTGGTAACCATTTTTCTCGAGCCGAATTTACTGTGACCGGAATTCCAAGTCCTATTGCGGCAAGAATTGTCAATGGTGAATACCCTAAGAGGCAACTATTTGGCCTTCATAGCGTTGTTTATCTTGATAAAGGGGATTCAGAGGGAATTTCAAACGGAACCCTCCTCAATGTATTAAGAAATGTAAAAAATCAAAATCCCGAATCCATTATTCGATTCGATCCAAGGCCCACGGGCGTTCTAAAAGTGGTCAATGTGGGCCGCCACGTTTCGACGGCTGTTGTGGTCGCTCAGAGAGATGCTATTTACCCAGGGGATGAGACTGCATTAGAAGGCCCAAATCTAAAAAGATCAGAACCTTAGATACATAGTTCCGATATTCGGATCTCCGTCGGATTTATCTCGTCAAACCCTCTTAAATTAATATTCGCTTGGCATGCGCCTTTGCATAAGCATACAAACGATGGATTTAAGTTTGTGGTTTTGTCATTTTTGTCCGAAATTTTCTGTTTGGGAGTTCGAAAAACGAATCAGTGAAGGTTCGGGCAACAAAGAGTTTAACGCGCAAAAAATCAAAGAGATGGGGCTCGACCGTTATGAGGGGCGATGGTTGAGTTTTCAACGACTAATTCCCAGAATTCTAGAAGATTGTCTTAAACACCAAATTGAAATCATTTATTGGGGGCAGCCAGAGTATCCGCCGGCGTTTAAAAGACTTTCGTTTCCACCTACAATTATTTTTGTCCGCGGAAATAAAAAAAAACTTTTCAATACCAATGTTTCTATTGTGGGAGCTCGTCACCCCACCCATTTGGGTAGGCTTTGGGTTCAAGAGACAGTCCCCCGGCTAGTTGAAGAAAAAATTGTAATTGTAAGTGGTGGTGCGAGGGGTATCGACGCTGAGGCTCACTTTGCAACTTTCCAAGCAAAGGGTGAGACCTGTGCGATTTTACCTGGCGGGCTAGATCGCTTTTATCCCCAAGGAAACCGGTTTATTTTTGAAAGAATATTAGAACAAGGGGTGATCATCTCTGAATTCCCTCCCAAAACTGATGTGCGACCTGAAAACTTTCACCGTAGAAATAGACTTATTGCGGGACTCAGCGAGATTGTGGTGGTTGTGGAGGCCGCAAGACGAAGTGGTACCCTCATTACTGCCCATCGGGCCGTCGACGAAAACATTGATGTGCTTGTAGTACCGGGACCGGCTATGGTGGCTAGTTATGAAGGATCTCTTGACTTAATTTCTCAAGGCGCAGGACTAGCAAGAGGTGCCCAAGACATACTAAATGTCATTAAAAATAAAAATTCTTTGAAAAAAGGTCAATGTTCACCTACCCTTGAGCCATGAAGAAGTCGCTGGTCATTCTGGAGTCTCCGGCTAAAGCCAAGACCGTTGGAAAATATTTGGGAAAAGATTTTCTAGTTATGGCAAGTGTGGGGCATGTGCGCGACCTTCCAGCTAAAAAACTTGGCGTTGATGTAAAAAAGAAATTCAAGCCTGTTTATGAAATCATTAAAGGTAAAGACAAGGTCATAGATGCAATAAAGGCCGCTGCCAAGAAAGCTGATAAAATTTATTTGGCTCCTGACCCTGACCGTGAGGGAGAAGCCATTGCTTGGCATATTGCAGAAGAATTAAAAACTGAAAAAAAGAAAATCAGTCGCATTCTCTTTAATGAAATAACGAAGAAAGCTGTTACTGAAGCTATTAAACACCCCCTAGCTATCAATCAACATAAATTTGAAAGTCAACAGGCCCGTAGAATATTAGACCGTCTAGTCGGGTATCAAATTTCGCCAGTACTATGGGACAAAGTTCGTCGGGGTTTAAGTGCCGGTAGAGTTCAGTCCGTCGCCCTAAGACTTGTTGTGGAGCGGGATGCTGAAATTCAAGCATTCAAGGCCAAAGAATATTGGTCGGTGGAAGCTCTCCTTGATGCAAAAGGTGAAGTCTTTTCTGCCAAATTAATAAAAAAAGGAAAAGAAAAATTAGAAATAGATAATAAAGAAGACGCCACCAAAATATGCGCTGACCTTAAAGGTCAAAAATTTGATATTACTAACGTTGATCGTAATGAGAGAAAGCGAAATCCACTACCGCCCTTTATCACATCAAGACTTCAGCAAGAGGCTTCGAGAAAATTAAGGTTTCCGGCAAAAAAAACCATGATGGTGGCCCAAAAACTTTATGAGGGGATAGACTTGGGGCCCTTGGGTACAACGGGACTCATCACTTATATGAGAACCGATTCGACACGAATTGCCGACGATGCTGTGGGAGACGTGCGGGCTCATATCAAAGCCACTTACGGCAAAGAATATTTACCTGCACAACCCGTCATTTATAAATCCAAGAAGTCCGCCCAAGATGCCCACGAAGCCATAAGGCCTACGAGTCTTGAATGCACACCTAAAGAGGTCAAAGAATATCTCAGTCCTGATCAATTCAAATTATATGTTTTGATTTGGAACAGGTTTATAGCTTGCCAAATGGTGCCTGCCATTTACGACCAAACGGCAGTAGAAATTAAGGCTGGCCCCTATGAATTGCGAGCGACAGGATCAGTTGTAAAGTTTGATGGCTTCACGGCAGTATATGAAGAATCCAAAGATGAAGATGCTCCCGTTGAAGACGATGACGCAAAAGAAAAACTGCCAGACTTGAAAGCAGGGATACCTTTAAAGCTTAAAGAACTCAAACCCCAGCAGCATTTTACTCAGCCTCCGCCCAAATACACGGATGCCAGCCTCATTAAAGATTTAGAAGAAAAAGGTATCGGTCGCCCGTCAACTTATGCGGCGATCATTTCAACCATCGTCGATAAAGAATATGTGGCCAAGGATCAATCGGGTCGTTTTAATCCCACCGATCTAGGAAAGATCGTTACTGAATTACTAGTCGAAAATTTCAAAGATATCATGAATGTAGAATTTACCGCATCCATGGAAGACCAACTTGATAGAATCGAAGAGGGCGAAAAAGACTGGGTTGAAATCTTGACCGCATTTTATGGTCCCTTTAAAGCAGCCTTAGATGTGGCCAAAGAGAAAATGCGAAATATCAAGGCTCAGGCCATTCCGACGGACCATACATGTCCAAAATGTTCTGCCCAAATGGTTATTAAATGGGGCAGAAATGGTCAATTCTTAGCTTGTTCAAATTATCCAAATTGTAAATCAACGGCGGAATTTGAAACATCTGCTGAAGGTAAAATTGAAATTAGAAAAGCTGAAACCACCGAGGAAGTTTGTGAAAAGTGTAGTAGTCCTATGGTGGTTAAGTTTGGACGATTTGGAAAATTTCTTGCCTGTTCTGCCTATCCCGAATGTAAGACAACCAAAGCCATATCTATGGGTGTCAAGTGCCCTAAAGACGGATGCAGCGGCGATGTGACATCGAGAATGTCTCGTCGTGGTCGTGCCTTTTATGGCTGCACGAATTATCCTAAATGCGATTTTGTCTCATGGGATAAGCCTGTAAAACGCCAGTGCCCCCAATGTAAGAATCTATTTTTGGTTGAGAAGTATTCTAAGAAAAGGGGCGGAGCTTACGTTAAATGCCCGAATAAAGAATGTGATTATTCGGAGGAATCAGCTACGGAATCTGAACCTCCAGTTGAAACGTCAGCCTAATCCAGCTTTAAATTGCCGAATCTGGCAGCAAAACTAATTGTAGTCTAAGTTATTTATGTCCCCTGGCTCTTGGGTTGGATTTACCATGCCTTAATGAGGGCCCAAATACTAATACCACCGAAAATATAGTTGGCCATCCACATGGCTAACCATGGTGCAAGCGACCCGTTACGGGCCATGCTATCTCCGGTCACATACAAAACCCAATAACTTACCATTATAGCAAGGCTTACCACTAGCCCTCCAGATCGAACTGCCCGGCGATTAGTTGTTGTTCCCGCGCCCACGCCGAGTAGTCCAAATACAATGCAAGCAGCCGCCAATGCCCAACGCTTATGGAGTTCTGCATCTATCATGAGTTTAGTTTCGGTATTTATGCCTTGTTTTTTTCGGCCGTCAACGAGGTCGTCATAGGTAAACGACTGAGGAGACTTTTCACTCACCGAATCAACACTCGTATTGGTGAGGCTAATATCATAAGACTTAAAATCAACCTTCGTATAGTTCTTGTCCGTTGTGCGGTGAATATTCCCATCGACGAGTCTCAACGTCACTCCATGACCAGGCATCGATGGATCTGTATCTATAAGTCGACCTTCTTGAGCGATGACCGTGACAGGCATCCCATTGTCTCGCTCATCGTAAATAAATACCTTTCTAAGAAGTCCGTTTTTACTATCGACTTTGTCAGCGTAGAGAACCAGATCAAAAAAACCTTCAGAAAATGTACCTTCTTGAACCATGGATGCGGCTTTTGTATTGGCGAGTTGTGTAAATAAAACTTCAAACCCTCTGTTGCCCCATGGGGCGCCATAAAAGCTAACGTAAGCCGATACTCCACCAACAAAAGATGAAAGAAGAAGAGCTGGAACCATCAAATGCCCAAGGTGCAAACCCGAGGCTTTAAACGCAACGATCTCACTTTCTGCACTGAGCCTACCATAAGTCAGAAAAATACTGAACAGAAGACTCAAAGGGATACACGCTGGCAAAAAGCTTATGGACAAATACGTAACCAGCTTAAAAATTGTCGAAAACGACACGCCGTGAATAATAATAAATTCACTAAGTCGTAAAACTTGAAACATCAGAAA
>JAHFAE010000106.1 GCA_023250675.1 Oligoflexia bacterium
GATTTCGACATCTTCGTTAGAAATGGCTCTGATCTTTTCAAAAGCCACGACAACGGTCGTCGATTGTGAAACTATTATTTCAGCCTCTCGTTTTGATGTCGTCTCAAGTTTTTGCAAGAGTTCAATTTTGTCTTGTCTAGAAAAGGTCTTTTGACCGGATCTCTCTTCTCTTTTAAATAAAGACTGTGCCATACCAAGATGGGTCAGAGTTAAAGTGCCATCCTCAAGTTTTTCTTCAATCTGAGGTATTTCTTTGACCAGGCGCATCGCTTGAATTCTGCGATAGGCCTGATCTTCGCTGTATTTTAATACTTTGGTGGCGTACTCAAATAGAGAGCCACAGTTGCTATATAACCTTCGTCTTTCAATTTCACGAAGATGGTGGAGAACCAAAGATAAGATTTCTCGCTCTTGATGGACGAGTTTTTGAGTCTCGTTCAAAAGTGTTTCATCAGATAACTGTTTTAAGTTGTGCATATGAACTTACCTCCTGCTAAGAAAATTTGTGACACAAAAACGTTTTTTTTGCTTTGAGCTAATGCTCACATCGCCGATGACATTACCACGGGTTTTAAAATTCACTTTTTCGAGTGACTCAATTCTCGAAGTGGAATTGCTGAGGAAGGGATTTAAAAGTCCCCAGCGGCACACCCTCAAATCATATTCAAGAAAATGACAAAACAAAGAAAAACCGCGCGATCGTCTCGTGACAGGCAAATTAGGAATTCGAAAAATTGGTCAAGGACAATTTTTAGATTTTCAAATTACTTGTAAAAATTGCGACAAAAGCCAAACTTCCGGAGCCGCCTCCTGCCGAGACCTCCTGAAAGGTCCCACGGCCGCCGCCCCCAAAAATGAATCTCGCGGGAACCCCACATTTGTGTCAAATGGTGAAGGGAGAGTAGACTCGCATTCGTTGTCAATTGGGAAAGTAACGATTAAACTCGTTTTATTTCGTTGAATTTAAATCAGCTTTACCAGAGCGACTGCGACACCAATTGCAATAGATACTATTGTGCCGAGTTTGATAGTTAGACGATATTCTAATTGGATAACCTTATTCTCCAAATCAACTTTAACATTATGAAGCTCCATGCCCATATCTTTAAAATCTTGCTTGGTAGCTAAATTTGTTTCTATGATCTCAGTCATCATTTGGATATGAGCCTCAGCTTGATCCCGTGTTAATCCAACTTCTTCTAGTCTCTTAATATACCTCAATGCATTGAACATTTCGAGTCTCCCTTCTCTGTAACTCCTTCTAATGCAAGCTATGCCATTTCTTAGATGTGTTTAAATTAGCGATGGCCTAAAACAAATTCGATGGGCGAATTTTTTGCGCTTTCCGGACATTCAGAATTTTATTTGAGAAATTCGTCAATTATTTTATCGGTGTTTCTGGGTATTACACTTTTATTTGAATTGCTCTAACTAGTGCCTAAAAACCCCAATTATTTCAATGTTTTATGAAGGCCGCTTTGGCATCTCAAGTGCAAAGTATAGCGTTTCTTAGTTTGCGCTGCGTTAAGTGATTTGTTGGGGGGGGGATATCAGTGAAAATGTATTTCATTTTGATAGGCGTTCTATTTGGTTTCACTTTGCCAATTCAGGCCAAATCTCCGGCTCCAATTAACGCTGTCATCGAAGGTGAATTGGAATCAATTTACGAAGACCGGGTAAAGGATTCTGAAATTCACCATTACATTAATACCAAAACAGGTCGGGTTGAATTGAAAGGCAATCATCAAAATTTAAAGCACGCAAAAACAGGGGATAGATTACGAGTAAAAGGCCAACAGCTAAACAGTAAGACTCTAGCTCTGGGTAGTGACAGTTCAAGTGTAACCACCATGGCATTAGGGTATTATCCCGCAACTGTAGGTGAACAAAAAACTCTGGTGATTCTTGTGAATTTTCAAGATGACCCAAGTCAACCATACACCCCAGCCAATGCCTACGACACGATCTTTGCTAGAACCAGCAGTTGGGAATTAGAAAATTCCTACGGCAAAGTTTGGCTCAAAGGTGACGTCACTGGTTGGTATACTCTACCAACTACCACGACGGCGACTGACGAGTTTACGTTGGGAAGAATGGCACGAGACATAGCTCTTAGTAACGGGTATGATTATTCCTTATATGATCACGTGATTTTTGCATTTCCACATACCTATCGCTTTGGTTGGTGGGGTTTGGGGGCACTGGGCGGTAAAACTGTTTGGATCAACGGCAACCTTTTGTCGTCTGTAGCTGCCCATGAATTAGGTCACAACTTTGGCCTGAGCCATTCGCACGCAACATATTATGTAAGGGGAAGCGGGATCTCCTATTATGCCAACAATGGATACCCGGATTTTTTCACCCACGAATATGGAGATATTTATGACACTATGGGAGGACCTGATCCACAGGGCGATAAATCCCTTACTCCTCACTTTAGCGCCTTTCAAAAAGAAAATTTGGGGTGGCTTAATTACGGGACTTCACCACTTATCACAACGGTCAGCACCAGTGGTACATATGCCATCGAACCTATGGAAACAAATAGTCTTGGTTCTAAGGCCGTCAAAATTCTAAAATCAACTGATAGCAATGGCCACCGCACCTTTTATTATTTGGAACTCAGAAGAGCAATTGGATTTGATTCATATTTAGGGACTTCGGGTAATACTATAAACAGTTTGCTCGTGCATACGGCTAAAGAGTTAAGTCCCAACTCAAGTTTTCTGCATGATATGACCCACGACTATTCTTCCTTAAATTTTGGTCTCTCCGTTGGCAAAGCCTATTATGACTCGGCTGCAGGGGTTACTTTCAAGGCAGTTTTAGTCGGTGATTCTGGCGCAACGATTCAAGTTGTTTTTTCTACGCCAACTTGCTCTAGGGTAAATCCAACGCTTTCGATTTCACCAACTTATCCTTATTTTGTGAATGTGTTCAATAGAGACAGTGCAGATTGCCCATTTTCAGAATTTGATTTTGCAGCTGATATGGGGCTGTACTTACGGGGAGGTTTTTCTTTTCAATTACCGATGTTTCTTTATCCGGGAAGTAATGGCGACCGGCAGGTATATGCTGTGGCTACAACTTCTGTTCCTGGTACATATAATTTTCCTGTGACTGTGACAAATTTAGATTCAAATTTACAAAGTACTATATCTGGCATTTTTTACAATGGCGTTCCAACACCGACACCTACTCCAACAGCCACTCCAACTGCCACTGCCACTCCAACACCGACGCCGACACCTACACCGACACCGACTCCCACGCCATTACCGACCGCCACACCCACCCCAACACCAAATCCGAATCTGCCAAGTCTAACTCCAAACTCCACTTCAATTTTAACCGGAAGTTCAGTCACAATGACTTGGGCGAATATTCCCAATCCCAAAGTGGGTGATTTTATTTACTTAGTACCGATAAGTAACACTTACTCAGACATTAAGTATACGAGCAGCTGTTTATCAACGCCCGGGACGATAGCTCGAGGAAAGGGTTCTTGTATCTTTACTATTCCCCAGGCAGGTCTGTACGTGTTTTATTTTTATTCTGATTCAACGGCGACATACAGTCTTGGCACCGTGATAGTTACTGTAGGTTCAGGGACTAATCCGACGCCGACACCTACGCCAACAGCGACACCAACACCAACGGCAACACCTTCTCCAACGGCGACACCAACGCCGACGCCGACGCCAACACCAACTCCGATACCGACACCGACACCCACTCCAACTCCAACGGGTGATACTCAAGCGCCAAGTATTCCTACTGCTTTAATTGCTACGGCGACTAGTGCAAGAAGTGCAAAATTATCTTGGAATACCTCTGTTGACACTGGCGGTTCTGGCCTGCGTGGTTACAAAATTTATCGAAATGGTGTTTTCATTAATCAAGTCACAACCACGACGTACACGGACAATGCTTTGTCACGAAAAACTACATACAGCTATACAGTTTCCTCAATCGACAATGCTGGCAATGAATCAACAAGGAGTACGGCAGTGACTGTAAGAACACCGGTCCACTAAAGATAAGAGGGGAAGGTAAAAATGTTTAGGAAGACTATTTTTTCATTTACGAAAATTTTGTACATCTTATTTACGACGATTCTGCTCACCAGCGCCGGATGTTCGAAGTATGTAAATGATATTCAAACACCTGGCTACCAAGAAGAGCACTTGCACATTAAGACCGCCAGTTTATCTAATGCTCAACCTGTTGGGCCGTTGAGAACGGCCATCATCATTGTAAATTTTCAAGACAATCCAACATATCAACCTATTTCAACCAGCACCATTCAGAATTTTTATTTCGGTACTACACCCGACACAATCAACGGCTTTTTTCGCGAAAATTCCTATAATCAAACTTCCCTCTTTGGTGATGTTTTAGGTTACTACACTATTCCCATAATGAGCAGTGACCTGGTGGGACCCGATGATATTGCCCTTTTGACTCAATCATCTTATAACACTGTTACGGCAGCTGGCATTGACCTCACCAAATATCAACTTATCATCTACATGTGCGCATCAACAACATCCTATTACTGTAAAAACCCACATAGTGACGCGGGCGGTGGATATTTGCCCAGCGGATCCACTCAATGGACTTGGTTTGGGGGAGGAGCATTAAGCGCTAGAACCGCTGACCATGAATTGGGACACGTATTTGGTTTAGCTCATTCTAACTCTCTTTTTTATGCTACTAGTATTTCTCCTTCTGGGACGGTATTGCCAGTTTCTCCCTCCCAACATTTTGCAATACCCGTAGAATACGGTGACTATCAAGATGATATGGGCGCAGGGTATATATATGATGGCTCTAATTTCGTACCAATGGACTTTAACGCCGTTCAAAAGGAGAATTTGGGTTGGCTCAATTCAGATTCTTCTTCTTTAATCAAAACAGTCACGCAATCTGGAACTTATTTACTTGACCCGTATGAATCAAGTGGCACGACTGGCAGGGCAAAAGCACTAAAAATTCTAAAAACACAAGACCTCTCCACGAATGGATATTCCATGGCATATTATTTAGAATGCCGCCAAAACCTGCCGGGGGTTGACGGTACAGCATTTATGAGTCTGCTTAATAATTACGCAGTTCCCGGCCAAGAAGTTGTAAACAACGTGACCAACGGCGTGTTGATCCATTTGGGTATCAAAGGCATTTGGTCTTATGAATATGATGCATTATTTGCTTTGGATATGACGCCGGGATCGAGAGCTCCAAAGACATTTACTCTAAATGACTTTGGAAATGACATGGCCGATCCCGCTCTCACTGTAGGACATTCTTATTTCGATGCCCAGGCCGGAATTACGATTTCAACAACTTCAGCTGGCCCTTCGGGTTGTGGCGTCAGTATTGTTTTTAGCCAGCCAACAAATTTGGGCATTCGTCGGCAACCAATAATTAACTTTGATCATCAGTTATCGCCAATGGTTCCCTCAGGAACTGCTGTAAATTACATAGTAACAGTAACTAATAACGATGATGCGAGCCTCGGGCCCTCCACTTATTCTCTATCCGCATCCAACATGGCCGGATACAATAGTGGTAACATCATACCGGGTTGGACTTTTATATTTGAAGCTCCTCAGCTCACAGTTTACCCAGGCCAGAGTGCTTCTACTTCCGTCACCGTGACTTCGCCGGCCGATTCACCAGCCTCTTATTTCTCAACTGGATTTCGATTCTACATCAATGCTTCGGATCCCATGTCGCCTTTTTTCACCAACTTCGGATCAGCAGGATACATGTGTTCTGGCCCTACCGCCTCTCCCACTCCAACACCGGTTCCAACGCCAACACCAACACCTAGCTTCCCCTTGAACATCGACAAAACATCGGTGCCTGAGTGGGGTACAATTACCGTCTCCTGGGCTGATTTTCCTAATCCATCAGTAAATGATTTACTTTGGTTGTACCAAATTGGGGTGCCCGATGGACAATATATAAGATATATTTACATAAGTAGTTGTTCGTCGATCCAAGGAGTTACACCTCGAGCCTCTGGCTCTTGTAGTTTCTCAAGTCTTGCCAAAGGAAATTATGAGATTCGACTTGTTGTAAGTTATCAAATTATAGGCACCACAAAACCATTTAGTGTAGGAGCAACTCCGACGCCGACTCCGACACCCACTCCAACTCCAACGCCAACTCCAACTCCAACTCCGACTCCGAAACCAACACCTACTCCAACACCAACACCAACTCCAACACCAACTCCAACTCCAACGCCAACTCCGACACCAACTCCAACGCCAACTCCGACACCAACTCCAACGCCAACTCCGACACCAACTCCAGTTCCAGATACCCAAGCACCAACCATTCCAAGCGGATTAACCGCTACCGCCTTAAGTAAGGCAAGTGCGAAGTTATCTTGGAGTGCCTCAGTTGACGCTGGGGGTTCGGGCCTACGTGGTTATAAAATTTTTCGAAATGGTATTCTCATCAGCCAAGTCACAACCACAACATTCACCGACTCCGCACTTACCCGTAAGACGACTTACACTTATTCTGTTTCTTCAATTGACAACGCAGGTAACGAATCAATAAAGAGTACTGCTGCGACTGTAAGAACACCGGTCCACTAGCTGAACTTCCTGGAAGCACACCCATGGCCAAAGCCATTTGCACTCCAAGGTGCCAATCCCGATCCAGATTCATGGTGTAGTCGATGATGTGCCTTACAAAGAGTAATGAGATTTGCTAACGAATTGTCGCCACCCTTGGCGGAAGGTCGACGATGATGAACATCAAGCCAACGCCTTTTTAAGCATAGAGAAATTTAAATCGATTCCCTGAAGACCGTGGCTTCAAAGGCGAAGTGCAACTATAAGTGATTATTAAATAAATAAGAGCTGGGGTATCTTTGAGGTCGCAATTTGCGGCCCCAAACGGGGGCCGTGGTGGACGAAGGTCCCTATCATATGTTTCTTACAGAATATGGGGCAGGTATGCTCACCAAATCCCGCGAACTCATTTGCCTCTTGTCATTTCCCAAGTAATTCTGGGAACATTAAATCATCAAAGTGAGCAAACATTAAAATGAATTTGAGTGCTCTGAAGGTATTATTCAAATTGAGCTTCTCAAAATTGCCAGAAGAAAGAAGATATCTAAAATGGAAAAAGAAAATTTGAAGGCACCGCAATCTGGAATCTCCCCTTTCTCCAAAGAGCACGATATGTTTCGAGAAACAGTAAGAAGTTTTTTGGCAAAAGAAATTACTCCCCATGTCGATGAATGGGAGGAAAAAGAAATCTTTCCCCGTTGGGTCTGGGAACGAATGGGAGAAATGGGATTCTTTGGTCTCCGTTATCCTGAAGAATTTGGCGGCTCCAATTTGGACTATTGGTACACGGTAGTTTTGGTCGAAGAGCTGGCCAAAATTGGTTGTGGTGGATTAGGGATGGGCCTGACAGTGCACATGAATATGGCCACTCCCGCTTTAGCCCGTCACGGTTCTTATGAACTCAAAAAGAAATTTTTAGAGCCAGCCATCAAAGGAAAAGCTGTCAGCGCCATTGCTGTTACGGAACCTGGGGCTGGATCAGACGTTGCCGCAATCCAGACCAGGGCCCAGCGCCAAGGGGATCATTACGTCATCAATGGAAGAAAG
The DNA here is from genome assembly GCA_023250675.1 of Oligoflexia bacterium. GTDB lineage: Bacteria > Bdellovibrionota > Bdellovibrionia > JABDDW01 > JABDDW01 > JAHFAE01. Next base: position 7,641 of record JAHFAE010000106.1, read on the forward strand.
ATGTTTATAACAAATGGAACTCAGGCAGATTTCGTTACGACTCTCGTAAAAACCGACGTCGCAAAGGGACACCATGGATTTACATTGATCATCGTCCCGACAAACACACCGGGATTTAGTGTGGGAAGGAAACTCAAAAAACTCGGAAATCGAAGTTCTGATACTGCCGAACTCATCTATGACAATGTAACTGTCCCAGTTACCAATCGAATTGGTGAAGAAGGAAAGGGATTCAAATATCAAATGGAACAGTTCCAAGATGAGAGACTCAGCGCTTGCATATCCACCTCGTCCGGTGCTTATGCCACCTATGAACGCACCAAAGAATACGCTAAAACGCGAATCGTTTTTGGTCGGCCCATTTCTGGGTTTCAAGTGAACCAATTTAAATTTGCAGAAATGCTCACCCAAATAACGGCCATGAAAGCCTTTGTTTATCATTGCTGTCACCGCTTTGTGAACGGTGAGGATATTACCAAAGACGTTTCGCTTTGCAAAATTTTTTCAGGTCAAGCGAGCCAGTTTGTCGTCGATACTTGCCTCCAACTTCATGGAGGTTATGGATATATGGACGAATACAAAGTTTCACGGGCCTACCGCGACAATCGCCTATTTAGAATCGGGGCCGGCTCCGACGAAGTCATGAAAGAGATTGTGGCCAAAATGGAAGGACTCTCTGGCAAAGAGGGCCCTAGAGAATCTCATCAAAGAAGAGTTGATGAATCTATTGTGAAGCCCACATCCCCTCTCCCTTGATGGGTTTTAATTTTCGTCTCAGCTTTGTTTTGAATTGCGCTGGAGGAGTTGCCATAACTAGATTTGACTGGGATTGAACTAGCTTATCTGTTGGCAAAACTTCACCAAGAGAAACTCCATCCCCAAATTATAGGACCCCGAAAAATAGTGAAAAAGTCTTACATAAACTATCCTTAAGAACTGTAAATTCTAATTTCAATCAAAACCACGTAACACATATTCTATGCGTGACTACGGTCGAATTCTTGCTAAGAATACTTGCGAACCCATAAGGATCAGTCTGCCGCCGCCCCCAAAACTAGTCACGCAGGTTTTTTAATAGAACTTAAAGGCACAATCTGGGGTGGATCTTGGGCCCCATCGCGCCGGTCAAATCCTGGAATTTGATGGGCGTAAATCCATTGATTAGCTAAAACACTCCAGCAATAGGCTGTGGGAGTGAGGTTTCCTGCATCAAATGCCTGGCGCAATTGATCTACAGTATACGGCCCGTAATTATTTCCATCATCCCCACGAATATACCATTCATCGGGGCTAGATGTGGGTTGCTGCGGAACTGATGGCGGTGGTGCAATCACCGAGGTCGGTCCTACGCTCGCTCTCCTAGATAAAGCAGAAACTTGAGAAAGCGGAGTCATATGGCTATCCCCATCTCGATAAACAAAAGCGTGGGAATAAGGAAATCCAAGTTGCGATGAAATAACTTTAAGCTGTTGAGAAGTATAAGGCCCTTCAACTAATCCACTTTGAGGATCTCTGACCAAGTGCCAATAATCTTCAACGGGATGATTATTGGGCGGACCAAATGCCGAGTAGGGCTGCCCCGAAAAAGTATTACCGCTAAAACCAGGGCCCGGGGGACTTAATGGGCCTAGATTTACATTTTGCATAGAAGAACCAAATGAAT
>JAHFAE010000019.1:0-14026 GCA_023250675.1 Oligoflexia bacterium
GTTTTTATTGGCCCAAGCGTTCATGCCATAAAAAGTATGGGAGATAAGTTATCGGCCCGCGACTTAATGAAAGCGGCTAAGGTTCCAATCGTACCCGGCAGCGAAGGCCCTGTCTCAAGCGTTGATGAAATCAAACAGCTCGTTAAAAAGATCGGTTACCCCATCATGGTTAAGGCTTCAGCTGGTGGCGGTGGCAAAGGAATGCGCCAAGTGAATTCGGACGCTGACCTAGACAGTGCCATTCGAGCCGCAAAATCTGAGGCTCTAAGTTATTTTGGTGACGACAAGGTTTATATTGAAAAATACGTCACTAATCCTAAGCACATTGAAATTCAAGTTTTTGGTGATAGTCATGGCAATGTGGTTCATCTCTTTGAGCGGGAATGTTCAATTCAACGCCGACATCAAAAAATTATCGAAGAATCGCCGTCGCCCGCATTGAATGAAAAAACCCGAGCCGCCATGGGCGAAATTGCCGTTCGTGCTGCCAAATCGGTTAATTATTGTGGCGCTGGCACTGTAGAATTTATTTTTGATATTGATACGGGCGAATTTTATTTTTTAGAAATGAATACTAGGCTGCAAGTAGAGCACCCCGTAACTGAACTTGTGACAGGTGTTGACCTGGTTCAAGAACAAATCTTAGTGGCTAACGGTGCACCTTTGAGTTTTAGCACCAGCACACTTCAACAGCGAGGCTGGGCCCTAGAAGCTCGAATCTATGCCGAAGACCCCATCACATTTATGCCCAGCCCCGGTAAAATTGTTCGATGTCGACACCCGCAAGGGCCCTTCACTCGAATTGATAGTTATGTATACCCCGGTTACGAAGTCCCTATGCATTACGATTCCATGATCGCAAAACTAAGTACTTGGGGTTCTGATCGTGCGACGGCCATCCAACGTTGTGCTCGGGCCTTAGATGAATTTATTTTGACTGGAATTAAAACAAATATTCCCCTTCACAAAAGAATTTTGCAAAATGCCAAGTTTCAAAAAGGAGATTTTTCTACCCATTTCATAGAAAAAGATTTCGATGCTTTCGACAAACTGTTTACATCTATTGAAGATCCGGTCTTTTTAATCACGGCGGCCATCGAAGCATACAGCGAACATAAGAGCCTGGGTGTATGGGACTTGAATTTAGTAAGTAACTGGAAGCGCCTGGGGCGCAGATTGTCTCTGAGGTAGGGCCGATGTATTTTGAAGCAGAGATAAAAAGACGAAAATACAAGTTAGAGGTTTCTGAAACGAAAACTCATTGGCTCGTTAAACTTCAACAAATTGGCGAACCAAACAATGCTTCTTATGAGATATCAAAACTAGAATATACAAAATTTGATGATGCCATTTCATTTTTGTTTAATGGCAAATCCTTCATGCTCGATCTTGTAGAAGCCAAAGACGGCTATACGATTTTCACGGGCAATAGTTATCGCAATGTCACTATTCACAACGATGAGAGCCTTCTCCATGAGTCGTTAAAAGGGGCAGGAAACCTATCTGATTCTGGTTCACTTACGGCCGGAATGCCGGGAAAAATCGTAAAAATCTTTGTAAAGGCCGGTCAACGTGTTGCTTCTGGTAAACCCATCTTGATTATGGAAGCCATGAAAATGGAAAATGAAATGCGCGCCTCCCACGACTGTGTTGTCAAAGAAGTAAGCGTCACCGAAGGTGCATCCGTCGACACGGGGGCCATTCTTGTCACCTTCGAAGCCAACTAAAATCGTCTTTGGCCCAGACGATGGGCCCAGCAATAAAATTGTTGACCCAGGTCAGCCTGGTGAATTTCCGTTTACCCGTGGAATTCAAAAAGACATGTACCGTGGAAAACTCTGGACCATGCGCCAATACGCGGGTTTTGGCAGTGCCGAAGAAAGTAATAAGCGATATCGGATGTTGTTAAAAAAGGGGCAGACAGGTCTTAGCGTGGCATTTGATCTCCCTACTCAAATGGGTTACGACGCCGATGAGCCCGTGGCTCAAGGTGAAGTAGGAAAAGTAGGAGTTTCAATTTCAACCCTAGAAGACATGGAAATGCTTCTCAACGGGATTCCTTTAGATAAAGTTTCAACGAGCATGACTATTAATTCAACGGCAGGAATTTTGTTAGCACTCTACATTTGTGTGGCAAAAAAACAGGGTGTGGCGAGGGCTAATTTAAAAGGAACCATTCAAAACGATCTTCTTAAAGAGTATATTTCTCGAGGAACTTATATTTACCCGCCCAAACCGAGTATGCGTCTAATCACCGATATATTTTCCTTTTGCCAAAAAGAAGTCCCTCAATGGAATACGATTAGTATTAGCGGCTACCATATTCGCGAAGCTGGCTCTACGGCTATTCAAGAAGTTGCCTTTACTTTGGCCAACGGAATCACCTACGTGCAAGCTGCTATAGATTCGGGCCTAGACGTTGACGATTTTGCCTCTCGTCTAAGTTTCTTTTTTAATGTTCAAAATAATTTTTTTGAAGAAGTGGCTAAATTCAGAGCGGCACGAACCCTCTGGGCCCAAATTATGCGAGATCAGTTTAAGGCCGAGAATCCTAAGAGTTGGTTACTTCGTTTTCATACCCAAACCGCTGGTGTTTCTTTGATGGCTCAGCAGCCAGAAAATAATGTGGTCCGCGTGGCTATTCAAGCGCTTGCCGCTGTTTTAGGTGGAACTCAGAGTCTTCACACCAATTCTAAGGACGAGGCCTTGGGTTTACCAACTGAAGAAGCTGCCATTCTTGCTCTTCGTACCCAACAAATAATAGCCAATGAAACCGGAGTTTCTCTTGTAGTAGACCCATTGGGCGGAAGCTACTATGTGGAGCATTTAACAAAACAGATTGAGGACGGCGCAAGGCAATATATTGATCGAATTGAAAAGTCGGGAGGGGTCCTTCGCTGTATTGAAACAGGGTTTATTCAAAAAGAAATCCAAAATTCAAGTTTTGAATTTCAAAAAAAGGTCGATAGTAAAGAAGAAGTTATCGTGGGTGTTAACGAGTTTGTGGAAGGTGGAGGCGGGCCTACCATTCCGATTATGAAAATAAACCTCGCGCTGCAAAAAAAACAAATTCAAAGATTAGTAAAATTTAAAAAGGCTAGAAAGCCCCAATCTGTGAGTAAGCAACTTGAACAAATTAGAAACGCCGCAAATTCTAAAGAAAATTTAATGCCTCTATTTGTAACTGCTCTTGAGAATAAAGTAACTCTAGGTGAAATAAGCCACGCCCTTCGCGAAGTGTTTGGTATACATAAAGAAAACGTCGTCATCTAAATTTAATAGAACAAGAAACTTTAAGCAGTTAAAGGTTTTCCCAAAACTTTTACAAGAACAATACTCGTTTCATACAGGAGCATCAGGGGAGCTAGTAGGGCTAGCATACTTATGGCATCGGGGGGGGTGACAATGGCTGAGATAACGGCCATGATGACGATAGCCCAGCGACGATTTTTTTTCAAAAAATTTGCATCAATAACGCCCATCATACCTAAGAAAGTCAAAATGACAGGCATTTCAAATGTTAGGCCAAATGCCAAGAAAAACTTAAAGATGAATCCCAAATATTCCTCGATGGTGATCATGGGTTTGTCTATTTGCCCACCGAATTCAAGTAAAAACTTAAATGCGAAGGGCAAGATTACAAAATAGGCAAATGCCGTACCGGCACCAAACAGAATCATTCCAGAAAGAATAAAAGAGAATGCATATTTCTTTTCTTTAGCGTACAGACCGGGTGCAATAAATTTCCAAACCTGATAGAGCCAAAGCGGACTTGTCAAAATAACGCCTGCTAAAAAGCTTACCTTTACGTGGGCCATGAATTTTTCAACGACACTCGTGTAGTGAAGTCCTCGATCTGATTCGGGCAAATACGGCAAAATGGGTTGCCTTAAAAAATTAAAGAGATACGCACTAAACCCATATGAAGCCGCAAATCCACCTAGCAAAATCCACGCCATATAGATGAGACGTTTACGAAGTTCTTCTAAATGTTCTGTAATCGTTTGCCCCCCGGAATCATGAGGTGTTTCTGTCATGATTCCTCCTTTTTTTCTTCAGCGGGTGAGGGCTCTTTTTTCACTTCTTCCTTTGTTGCTTCAGCTACCACAGAAGATGTGACTTCGGCGGCGGCTTTTTTCAATTCAGCAATGGTTTTTCCTAATATTTTTGCCAGTTGTGGGAGTTGTTGGGGGCCAATGAAAATAAGGGCTATGGCCGCAAGCAAGATCATGTGTCCAAAACTTAAATTAAACATTCCTAGTTCTTTGTCTTTTTTTCGGGACCTGCTGTTGCGGGAGGAGAAGTGGGTAGGCCTTTTTCGTTGAGTTGCTTTTTCGCCAATTCGCTGCCGGTCCGGTTATAAAGTTCATAGAGCCTTAAAAGATTCTGATTGTTTTGTACAAACAATTCTTGGCTTACCTCTGTTAAAACGTCAACAAATCCCGTGAATTTATCATGAAGCTCATTGTAAAGCTGTTGAAACGAGTCTTCTTTAATCGCTTCTGATAGACTTCGATAGGCAATGGCTCCCATTTCACGATAATAATCCAAGTCAATTACTTTTCGATTAAGAGAGTCTCCAAAAAATCCTGATATATACAAAGATGTATCACCTAGTTTTTTTAAGATCTTAACTTTTTCTGCACCTTCAACACCAACCGCTTGCGCTTTTAATAACATAATTGCTAAAGGGTCTTGCTCTTTGGGCAACGAGGGGTCAGGCTGCGTAAATAAATTAGATGTCAACATGAAGCGTGCTAGTAAATCGACCAGGTAAAATTCTGCAATTTTTATTGTTTCAAATCTTTGACGAGACATAGCTTCGGTGACACGCTCTTGAAAAAACGCAGCGGGCTCTTTAAATAGGTCGATTTTAGAAGACCCCTTCATAAGTATTATTATACCAAAAACCAAGTTTTATAGTCAAAATTCGAGGGGACTTAAACACCTCAAAAGGGCCCTAGTGATTGGGCAAACAAGTATTTCCCTATTTTTGCGCCGTGGATTTTTGATGAAATCGCGAAGCGCCGACAAAAGACTAGCTAGAGGCTAATCTGAGGAGGCGCGACAAAGATCTCACCAAAAAGACTAAGAATGGGGAAAACTTATTTGTCGCGTCACTAACCCTCGGTTTGGCAGACTTTGGTAAATTACCACGGCGCTTCCGGCCCTACGGCTACTGTAACCGAACGCCCAGATAAAATTCTCTGAGCCACTTTCTGAATATCTGCAACCCTAATATTTTTAATGTGCTCTGCATAGTGAAAAGTCTCTTCGCTGTCTATTCCATAAATTTCATCAAACAAAATTGAAGACGCCTGAGAACTATTTCTTTGTAAGTCGATATGATTCTTACCAATGAGGTACCGTTTAGATCTTGATAATTCATTTGCGCTGATGGGTTTTGTCATTACTTTTTCTAACTCTTCGTGAATCATCTTGATGGCAGTTTTTCCTTTTTCGGGAGAGCACCCGATGTAGACGCCAAAATAACCCGTATCCATTCCGTCCATGTGAATGGGAGCAACGCTGTATGCCAATGAAGCCTTGTCTCTGAGCTCAAGAAAGAGTCTTCCCCCTTGACCAGATAAAACAGCTTGAAGAATCTGTAATGCGAATCGATCGCTGTCTTTAAAAGACAGTCCTCGATAACCTAAAATAATGTGGGATTGTTCTTTTTTAAAATTGTAGAAAACTTTTTTATCTTCTCGAAGGGGTTCTATCTCTAAGATCTCGTTATAGGCCTTGCCCTTTTGCAACCCGCCAGCGAGATGTTCAAATTCTTTAAGTTGTTTTTCTAAATTGAAATCTCCAACGGCCACTAATACGCAGTTATTTGAGCCTGCCATCTTACTCCAATGATTCTTTAAAACGTCTGAGTCAATTGTAGAAATGGTTTTGTTCGTACCCAGAAGGTCTTTTGAATAGGGATGGCCCTCGAAAATAATTTCCATAAAATACTGCGAGGCGAGACTGGCGGGACTATCGGTACGCCGCAAGATCGCTTCGGTCTGTATAGATGCCTCACGAGTTACTATTTCGTTTGGAAACTGAGGGTGCAAGAGCACATCGCTAAAAATCTTATGGGCTCTTTCTTCATAGACAGTAAGAGTACTCATAGAAACTCCAGCACTGTTTCTGCCACCAAAAGCAGAAATTGCACCTGCGCAATCTTCAATTTGAGCCGCAATTTCATTTTCATTGAATAATTTGGTGCCGGAAGTCCAAGTACTTGCCAAAAGGGTCGTTGCTCCAAGATTTTCAAGGGGCTCAATTCTTAAACCCCCTAAGAAGCCAACTTTTACATGCAATACCGGGACTTCGGCATTATGTTTAAGCAAGACTAGGGCCCCGTTAGAAAGGCGATGCTTATGAATTTTGCTCTCCCCCGCATTCATCTTTAGGGGAATTTTAATAGTTGGGCTATGGGACTTTTCAATTTCTTGTTTTTTTGGTTTTAGTTTTGAAACCAATTTCAATTGGCGGCCAAATTCATTAACGAATTTCTTAAATTCATTTTCGGGCAGGGATTTCGCTTCTTCCTTATTAACCATAATGGTTGCAGTCATGGTTTCAGCTCGAAAATACATTTGGGCGGCTTTTCTAATGTCTTCTGGCTTTAGGGCCTGAACTTGTTTGAGGTAAGTGCTTATGTACTCGGGGTCCTTCAAAAAGAGCTGGCAAGTGCCCACTTTGCGAGCAAGTCCGTCTACGGTTTCAAGAGAAAAGACGTGTTCTGCTTCCGTATTTAAACGCGCTCGACCCAACTCGGATTGTGTCGGAGGTTCAGAAATGATTCTCTTAATTTCTTCTATTAGGATTTCATTTATTTCATTAAATTTAGATGGGTCAAAAGTAATGCTGAATGCAAATAGTCCCGGATCTAAAGGATTATAACTGCCTGCACTCACGCTTAAGACTAATGATTTTTCAAGTCGCAGTTTTCTTACTAACCTTGAACTATCCCCTCGCCCCAGTATGTTACCTAAAATATCTAGCGCCGGAACGTCAGGGTGCTTCGCCTCCGGAACACGAAACGCGATATGAAATGTAGTTTCCCTAAACGCATTTTCAAAATAGTCAATTCGTGGCTGCTTTTGACTCACTTCTTTAGTGCGAGAAATTTTTTTAAGGGTTTTAGCTTTAAATTTTGCAAAATAATTATCAATTTTCTTTTTTAGGTCTGTTTTTTGAAAATCCCCCGCCACAACTAAAGTCATGTTGGCCGGTACATAGCGATTATTGTAGTAGTCTGTCAGTGTTTTGGTTTTTACTGTCTTTATATTTTTGGTAAAACCAATTACCGGAACTCCATAGGGGTGAGATTTATATACCGTTGAAAATAGTCTTTGGGCCCCCACAGATTTTGGATTATCAAAAGATCTTTTTATTTCTTCAATGACGACTTCCCGTTCTTTATCTATTTCTTCTGGATCAAACCGCGGGAATCCCATCATTTCGCTGATGCAATCCAAAGCTACTTCCATAAATTCTTTTGAAATTGTCACGTGAAATACAGTATGGTCTAAAGTTGTGTAGGCGTTAATTTCTCCCCCTGCCCCTTCTACGGCCATGGCCAGCTCACCAACCCCATATTTTTTAGTACCTTTAAAAACGAGATGTTCGATGAAATGACTTATGCCTTCTTGGTTTTTTTTCTCATCGGCACTGCCCGTCTTCACCCACATTTGCACGGTAACGACGGGAGCCTTATGGGATTCAACCATCAAGACCTTCATTTTATTTTTTAATTGAAATTGCTGCAGCATTCTATAGTTTCACTCCGATGGCCTTTGGTATCTATGTTCATATTCCGTACTGTCTTCAACACTGTGTTTATTGTGACTTTTCAACGACGGAAATCAACTCTACATTAAGCAGAAAATTTCCTCCAAATGAATATGTTACTGCTCTTAAAACAGAAATTGCGTCAAAGGGCTCTCAAATTGGACCAAGGCAAGTAGACTCTATCTATTTCGGCGGCGGAACGCCTTCGCTCCTCAAACCCCGCCAGCTCCATGAAATTCTTCAATGCCTCACTGAAAACGGGTTTCCGATAAAAAACGAAGGAGAAATTACCTTAGAGATTAACCCCGATACGTTGACTATGGCCGAAATTAAGGATCTCCGCAATATGGGATTCAATAGATACTCCGTTGGCGCCCAGACTTTTAATGATAGACTTTTGAAAGTCGCCAATCGTAAGCATTCTACCCAAGATACTATTGACACGCTGAGTCTCCTTGCCGATTTCAAGGTCAACTATTCTATGGATATCTTGTTTGGTTTACCAACTCAGACTCTTGAAGATCTCGCTGAGGATTTAGAGATTACGAGAAAATTTAATCCACCACACGTAAGTCCCTACTGCTTGACTGTACCCCAATCAAATCCCCTTTCGCAAAATCGACCAACAGATGATGTGCAAGTAGAAATGTTCGCGTTGATTGAAAAAAATTTGATTCAAATTGGATTAAATCGATACGAAATTAGCAATTTCTCAAAACCTGATTTTGAAAGCCGCCACAATCTTATTTATTGGAACGACCAGGAGTATTGGGGAATCGGTGTTTCTAGCCATAGTTATCTTCACATAGGTCCTTGGGGAACTCGGTTTTGGAATTCGCAAAATTTAGCAGACTGGTTTGGTCAAATCTCGTTGCTTAATAATGAGCGTTGGCAAGTACCTACGGTCAATAGTCAAAGTTCAGAAGTTCTCACCATGAACCAAGCATTGACAGATTTTTTTCATACTTCTCTTAGGAAAAAGCGAGGCCTGAGCAAATCTGAATTTATGGGCAAGTTCAAAAGAACCCCTGAAGAAATAGCAAAAAGACAGCTTGATAAGCTCAACGCTAAAGGTCTTTTGGCGAAATCTTCTGACTATTATTTTTTAACAGCTCAAGGAGTTCTACTTTCAAATCAAGTATTTGAAGAACTCACCTTCTTGACAAAGGAGATATCTGAAATCATATTAAATTAAGACCTGGGAGTGTTTTGTGAATTCTGAAAATAACGAAGATCCTGCCGAGAATCCCGCTGAAACCAGCGACCCCTTGGTCGTTGAAAAAACCAATATCTCCGATGAGTTAGAGGAATTAAAAAAGAAAAACCTCTATCTCAGGGCAGACTTTGACAACTATAGAAAGCAGTCAATTAAGGAGCGCACCGAACTTATAAAGTTTGGTGCAGAACCTGTTCTTCGCGAATTTTTGTCTATTTTGGATGATCTAGAACGCGCCGCCAATGCGGACTTAACGCCAGAAACCCTTGCTACATATAAAAGTGGAATCCAGTTAATTGCCTCCCAATTTACAAAAACTCTAGAAAAATTTGGAATTGAAGAAGTTCAGAGTTTAGGTCAGCCCTTTGATCCCATTCTTCATGAGGCGTTAACCTCTGAGAGTCTTGCGGACAAACCTGCTAATTCTGTAACCCAAGTATTTAAAAAAGCTTACAGGCTTCACGGAAAAGTCATTCGTCCTGCACAAGTCGTAGTCAATTCGACTGAAGGGGAGAATTAGGACTTTGTCAAAGCGCGACTACTACGAGGTCCTTGGTGTCAACAATGGCGCGTCGTCCGATGAAATCAAAAAAGCTTATCGAAAGCTGGCGCTCAAATTTCATCCTGACAAAAATCTTAATGATAAAAATTCTGAAGAAAGGTTCAAAGAAGTCTCAGAGGCTTATGACGTACTCAGCGATCAAAAAAAACGTCAAATGTATGATCAATTCGGACATTCGGCCAATCAAGGTGGTTTCGGTGCCGGGTTTGGGTCGACAGCAGGTGCAGGAGGATTTCAGGATCTATTCAATGATGTATTTGGCGATTTTTTCGGGGGTCAACGGGGCCGCTCTCGAGATCCGAAACGGCAGCGCGGCGCAGATCTAAGGTATTCTCTTAATATTACGTTTGAAGAAGCTGGTAGCGGTGTAGAAAAACAAATCAATTTTATGCGAAATCGTTCCTGCAACACTTGTAAAGGAACTGGGAGTAAATCAGGAGAAGAGCCCGGCATGTGCAATCAGTGCGGTGGCTCTGGCGAAGTTCGATTTCAACAAGGGTTTTTTGCTGTTTCAAGACCTTGTCCCCAATGTCAAGGTGAAGGAACCGTTATTAAGAACCCCTGTTCTGTTTGCCGAGGCGCGCGGCTCGTTTCTACGCCGACGAAATTAGAGGTCAGCGTCCCTGCTGGAGTTAGTACGGGACAGAGGCTCAAACTTAAGGAGGAAGGAGATGGTGGCCCCCAAGGAGGCCCCTCTGGGGATTTGTACGTCGTTATCCAACTCGTTAACCATCCTTTATTTGAGAGGCAAGAAGATGATATCGTATTTGAAGTGCCTTTGAGTTTTCCTGAGGCCACTCTGGGAACAGAAATTTCTGTACCAACCTTAAATGGCACAGCGCTTTTGAAAATTCCGGCGGGTACACCCAGCGGAAAAACATTTAGAATCAAGGGCAAAGGTTTTCCCCACCTTGGTGGGTACGGGACTGGTGATCTCTTTGTTCGCACTATAATAGATATTCCTCATAGCTTAAACTCTGAACAAAAGGATTTATTAAAAAAATATGAAGCGGCAAGCATTAGTTCCCACGGCGAAACACCCCTTAAAAAGGATTTTAAGGAGAAAATTAAAAATATGAAAAGGACAACATGATTAGAACTATCTTTGGTTTTATATTAGACCTCTTTTATAACTGTTCGCTACTGCGGCTCAACTTGCAGGCCCCAGGCTTCGTTGCAGGAATTGGAAAAACGCTCAACTTATCGCAGAGGATAGGCATCGCATTTTTCCAAATCCCGCGCCTCGCCAGAGGCCTGCAAGTTGACCCTCGCGACGCAATCAGTTATAAAAGGGGTCTATTTTTATTTTCGATGGCTCTGATTCTAAATTCGTGCGGAATATCTGAAATTCATAAAGAATTCGCGACTAAAGCCAATGAAGCCCAAGTTAAAGAATTTAAAGAGGCAGAGGCAGCCCTAAAAAAGGGCAAAATCAAAACAGCCATTACTCGGTTTAATAAGTTCATTGAGAAAAATCCCAACATTGATATCACCAATGATGCCCTTTACAATTTGGCCCAAATTTATTTTGATCAAGGAGACTACCTCAAAGCTGCCCACTATTGGCAGTCTGTTGTCGAAAGTCCTAATTTCAGCCCCCTCTATGATAAATCGGTTGTCAAGGGTGCTGAAGCCTTTTATCAGATGGGACTTTTTGAAGATGCAAGTCAGCTGTTTACGCGATTTAGAATTCGAGACAATTCTGAACCTGAATTTGTAGCCAATGCCATGGAGCTTCTATCAAAACTTAAACTTCAAAAAGGCGACTCACTGGGCTCATTACAAGACCTCATGAAAGCTCGCGAATTCAAGATAAATCCGGCTGATAAACAGGCCATTTTGACAAGGGCCATAGAGATCATTAATAGCAGTTTTACTCAGAGCCAGATTGAATCCATATTGTCAGGTCAGAAACTCCCTGATTTAGATATGCATTTAAGATACCGTCTTGCGGTCATCTTGTATGAAACAAAATCTTGGTCATCGGCACGAACAATTTTTCAAGACGTCGGTCAAAAGTACACACAGACTGAACAGGGCAAACGCGCTCAACAATTTGTAGCGGCCATCGATGCGCAAGAAAAAACCGACTCCGCTGTAATTGGAGCCGTATTGCCGCTCAGTGGAAAGTATGCCCAGATGGGATACAAGACTTTGCGCGGGATAGAACTGGGATTGGGCTTGTACAATAAGAATCTACCAACTCCGGTTAAGCTTGCTATCATTGATAGTGAGGGAAATCCCGACGTGGCTCGGCGTGGAGCCGAGAAACTTGTAAGCGAAGATCACGCCATTGCGATTATTGGCGACATATTAAGTAAAACAGCACAAGCTGTTGCAATTAAATCTCAAGAACTCGGAATTCCTTGTATTACTCTCTCACAAAAGCAAGGGCTCATTGATATCGGTGAATTTATATTTAGAAATGTTTTAACGCCCGATCGCCAAATGAAGTCACTGGTTGATTTTGCTATGGATCAAAAAAGCTATAAGAAGTTTGCCATTATTTTTCCAAATGACTCCTATGGTACCGAATACGCTTCGGCATTTTGGGATTATGTCTTGTTAAAGGGCGGCCAGGTGACAGCGGCCCAAACTTATCCCCCTGAAGAAAAAGATTTTAGAAATGTTGTTCAACGCCTGGCGGGTACATTCTACGCCGAAGAGGATCGCGGAAAAGAATTGAAACTCCGATATGACGAGTGGGCTAAAGATCAAAAACAGCGGGCGCTCCACGACAAACTTCCAAAAGAACTTCTCCCACCAGTTGTAGATTTTGATGCCATTTTTATTCCTGATACGCCTGATTCCATTGGCCAGATTGCACCCATGTTGGCGTACAACGATGTTGATAAAATTCCTCTCCTTGGTACCAATATTTGGAATGCCCCCAAGATTCTTGAAAAAGGGGGGAAGTATGTGGAGAACTCCATTTTTATCGACGATTACTTTAGCGAAGATCAAAGTCCTTCCATGAAAAAATATTCAAGTGAGTTTCAATCTCAGTTTTCATACAAGCCGTCGGTCTTTGAAGCCCAGGGCTATGATGCCGCTGTTCTAATTTCACAAGTGTTACGAAATTATAATTTTTCAGTTACCAGAAAGACACTCAGAGAAAGCTTAGTTAATGCTTCCAACGTGCAAGGCGCCACGGGCCTGATTCGCATGACTCCTCAAAGAGAAGTAGAAAAATCTTTGGTTCCTTTAACCATAAATAAGGGCCAGATCGTCAAATTGGATACCAGAACAGAAGCACCGCGATGACGGCGGCGCGTTATATTCTGGTGGAAAATTAGATAGTTACGCAATTTTTTGCGTGACAAAGAACTGGCCCCCGTCTAAATCTTACAAGATCTGTTTTGTTGTTTTGTAAACAATACAGTAAAGTAATAAGCATTTGCAGTACGGGGGGAGTTTTAGAAGTTTCCATATTTTCGCTTCGGGGAGGGGAAACCATGCGTGCGAAAGAATTGGAACGCTTTAAGAAATTACTTTTAGCGCAAAAGGCCGAGTTACTTAACAACACTCGCAAACTCTTAAAAGAAGAGGCCCAGCACAGCCCAGATGATTTAGCTGACGAAACTGATTTGGCTGCTAGCGAGGTAAATCAAAATTTAACTCTTCGATTGAGAGATCGAGAACGCCTCTTGATCCAGAAAATTGAAACCGCTTTAGCTAAAATTGATAATGGGAGTTACGGCATTTGTGAAGAATGCGAAGAGCCTATTGAGGCAAAGCGCCTTGAAGCCAGAGCTGTCGCTACTCTATGTATCGCCTGCAAAGAAGAGCAAGAACATAAAGAAAAAGTATTTGCTAACTGATTAGTCATTCTCTGACCTTGGTCTAGAAAACCTCTTTTAACCGCCCAGCCAAGGCAAGGTCTAGCTCTCTTTTTACCCCTAGCGTACTAGGCCTATGGTTCCCATAGCACCCTCAACTTCGTTATTTTTGTCCAGAATGCGTCGTCACATTTGATCATTTTTTCAATCTTTCAAAGCTTCCAAGGTGTCAAAAATTCTCGCTCTTTTTTCTTTTAGGTACCTAAAGATTAAAATTTGCCACACCGATTAGTTAGGTAACAGAACACTTCCCCTCGGAGGCGTATTGAATGACGTTCGATGATAAAACACTGAAGATTCCCGAGACGCTGCCTATGCTTCCGGTGAGAGATATCGTCGTATTCCCTTATATGATTCTGCCTCTTTTTGTTGGTCGTGAGCCTTCTATCAAAGCAGTTGAAGATGCCCTTTCAAAAGATCGCTATATATTTTTAGCTTCGCAAAAAGAATTAACTGAAGAAAATCCAACACCAGAAACGATTTATGAAACAGGCACCATTGCCATGATCATGCGTATGAGAAAACTGGCGGACGGGCGCGTGAAGATTCTAATTCAAGGTGCCGCTAAGGGCCGTGTAGAAAAATACACTCAAACTTCTCCAAGTTTTGTAGTGAAAATAA
>JAHFAE010000019.1:14036-37442 GCA_023250675.1 Oligoflexia bacterium
GTAGCTATGCCTTCTATCGAAGTAGAGGCCATGGTCAGAAATGTGAAAGAACATTTAGAAAAAATCATCTCTCTAGGCAAAATGCTATCGCCCGATATCTTGATGGTATTAGATGATGTAGGGGATCCCGGCCGCCTAGCAGATTTAGTAGCCTCAAATTTAGGTCTCAAGGTTCAAGAGGCGCAAGCCATTCTTGAAACAGTAGATCATAAAGAGCGCCTCAAGCGAGTTAATGATCTTTTGGTAAAAGAATTGGAACTCCTTGCGATGCAAGCTCGAATACGGTCACAAGCAAAAGACGAAATGACTCGCTCACAAAAAGAATATTTCTTAAGAGAACAGATCAGGGCCATTAAGTCAGAGCTTGGTGAACAAGATACAAAGTCAGAAGAAATCGACGAATTGCGCGAAAAGGTAGAAGCGTGCAATATGCCTGAACCCATCGAAAAAGAAGCCCTTAAACAGGTGACTCGACTTGAAAGAATGCATCCCGATGCGTCTGAAGCTACGATGGTTCGCACTTATTTAGATTGGCTTATCGATCTCCCTTGGTCAAAGAGCAGCCAAGATAATTTTGATCTTGACCGAGCGAAAGAAATTTTAGATGAAGATCACTTTGACCTTAAAAAGATTAAAGACCGAATTTTAGAATTTATGGCCGTTAGAAAGCTTAAATCTAGGATGAAGGGCCCAATTCTTTGTTTTGTCGGTCCGCCAGGAGTTGGAAAGACCTCTCTGGGTAAGAGTATTGCTCGATCAATGTCCCGAGAATTTGTAAGAATATCTTTGGGCGGTGTTAAAGATGAGGCCGAGATCAGAGGCCATCGTCGTACTTATGTAGGTGCAATGCCTGGACGAATTGTTCAGGGCTTAAAGCAGGCGGGTACCAATAATCCTATCTTTGTTTTAGACGAGATTGATAAGTTGGGAAGCGATTTCAGAGGCGATCCCTCTTCTGCTATGCTTGAGGTCTTAGACCCAGAACAAAATAACACTTTTAGAGATCATTATATTAACTTAGACTTTGATCTGAGCAACGTCATGTTTTTGGCCACTGCTAACGTCCTTGATACTATTCCCCAAGCCCTGCGGGACAGAATGGAAATCATCCAACTTGCCGGTTACAGTGAAGAAGAAAAACTCATTATTGCTAAAAAATATCTCGTCAGAAAACAGATGGATGAAAATGGTGTTTCTGATAAAAATATAGAATTTAAAGATGACGGCCTTAAAAGAATCATATCATCATATACACGTGAAGCCGGTTTACGTAATCTAGAAAGAGAAATCGGGAGCGTCTGCAGAAAAGTAGCTCGCGAATTTGCGAGTGGTAGTTCAGAAAAATTCATTGTAAATGCAAAGCTCGTTGACAAATTCTTAGGTCCGCCCAAATTTGTTCGTGAAGATGAATTGGAGCGAAATGAGATTGGTGTTTCTACGGGTCTCGCATGGACTCAATTCGGCGGAGAAATCTTATATATAGAAGCCACAAAGATGAAGGGCAAGAGCGGGCTCATTCTCACCGGTCAGCTCGGTGATGTGATGAAAGAATCTGCTACAGCGGCCTTAAGTTATGCGCGAAGCCATGCCCAAGAATTAGGTATTGACGAATCCTTGTTTTCTGAAAATGAAATCCATGTTCATTTGCCCGCGGGTGCTATTCCAAAAGATGGTCCGTCAGCCGGTATAACATTAGCAACGGCCCTTGTAAGTCTTCTTACCAATAATGCTGTTCGAAAAGACGTTGCCATGACGGGTGAAATGACTCTGCATGGAAAGGTATTAGCCATCGGCGGCTTAAAAGAAAAGTCTTTGGCCGCCATGAGACAAGGCATTAAAGACATAATAATTCCCTACAGGAACGTTAAAGACCTCGAAGATGTGCCTGAAGAATTTAGAAAAAAGCTGAATTTTATTCCCGTAAAAACACTTGCTGAAGTATTGAGTGTAGCTTTAGAGAAAAAAGTATCTCCCATCAAAACAAGCGCTACGCCCCCTGCAGCGGTAGGTGACCGGGGATCTCGATCTAATCGAAAAGGTCGAATGGTCGCCGGCGCGGCCTAAAATTCGTTCTTGTTTGACCCGCAAGTTGAGCCGCAGTAGCGAACAATAAATATGAACTGTTCGGCGTTTATAGGTCTAACGTTCCAAAGTCAAACTGGCCGGATTTTTTTGATCCTTGATCTTCAAGGATTTTTACAAGCATTCTTAAATCGCCTATTTCGTCTTTGAGTTGAGAAATTTGTTCTTCTTTTTCCTGCAAAATTTTTGCGTAGGCCGCTTTGAGTTCTTCTACCAAGCGATTGGCCGAGCTTAAGACCGAGGCCTCTACAAACGACGGTGGCATTGTGGGTGTGGCTACAGCATTTGGAATCTCTGTCGGTTGATATTTGGGCTGATGTTGCGCTTGGGTTTGCACAGCAATCGGATCGGTTTTAGTTTCTACGCTTTGCTCGAAAATAAAATACTTGCCTTTTTCCATCTTAAAGTCGATAGAGTTGTCCTTAATCCGCCGCCGCAACGTAGATAAGCTAATGTTATGTTTTGCTGAAAAACCTAAGAGCGAGAGCCATTGACTTGCTGCCATAGACGTCCCTCCATGGTGTGAATACTCAATAGACTATTCAAGTCTAACATCTCAAAACCCTTTGTAAACCCAATTTTGAATACTCATCGCTAAGAAGCCTTTGAAATTGACATGGAACGATGCGTCTTCTTATTCTAGTATAAGATGCTCAGATTAAAAAATAAGAAAAAAGTAGCGTTAGTTCTTAGCGGTGGGGGAGTAAAAGCCGCTGCATTTCATGTAGGTGTTTGTCTCGCTCTTCAAGAAAAAGGTTTTAAATTTGTGGGTGGAACTCGCGATGCCGTAGAAGATAGCCCCAACCTCAACGATCCCCTTGCTATCAAAACTTATGTTGGTTCCAGCGCGGGGGCTTTGCTTTCGGCGTATTTAGCTTCTGGGCATTCCATTGAAGATATTGTTGAGAGTTTTGAGATGGGGACGGGCCTTTTGAAAAAGCCCGCACGAAAACCAAATCTCAAACCCCTAAGTTATATGGACATTTTTTCAGTTAACTCACCGTCATTGTCAGGTTTTTTTAACAATCTTTTTAAAAGACAAAAATCTCTTATCACTGGTGGTCTTGAAACTATCATTAAAAATAATTTTAAAGTGACCGGGCTTTTTAATGCACAGGGAATAGAGGGTTATTTGAGAAAAAATGTCTTGCCAACTAACTCCTTTGCCGAACTTGGTGTAGAATTTTTTGCCATAGCTACTTTTTTAAATCATACGAGAAAAGCTATTTTTAGTCATCTACCTGCCTCTGCACGAGCTCCCGAGGTCACTTATATTAATCACGCGTCGATCAGCGATGCGGTGGCAGCTTCATTGAGCCTTCCGCCTGTTTTTGCTCCATACCCGATCAAAAATACCGATGGTGAAACAATTTTTTATTTTGATGGTGAAATCAGAGATACGTTGTCTACCCACGTAGCTAGTGATTCGGGCGCAGATTTAGTTATTGCAAGTTATTCGATACAACCCTACCACTACACGACCGAAGTTGGATCGTTGAGTAATTATGGTTTGCCTATCATCATCAATCAAGCCCTCTACCAAGTGGTCGAGCAAAAAATAATAAAGAGCATCCAAGCACGAGAGGATGTTCGCGGACTTATCAATGCCGTTGCGGGCTACTTTAAAGAAAATAATTTGCCTGAGATTCACGCTGAGGCTTTGGTAGAAATATTAAGCAAGAAAGTAAATTACCGGAAAGACGTAGACTACATTTACATTCATCCCAAACCACAAAATTACGAGATGTTCTTTGTGGATCATTTTTCTCTCAACCCTACAATAATCGGGCGTATCGTTAAGATTGGTTTTAAAAGTGCTATCAATGTATTGAGAAAATATGATGTTTGAATGCTTCAAGGGCTTACCTGCGTTTAACTAAAGTTGCATTGAAACATGATTCCTGTTCCATACAGGTCAAACGGCATATTTTGACCATTTGCTTACGATACACTTTTTAGAAGCTTTGCCAACTCCGGTGATTTTCTATCAACCAACTCACCCAAGACATAGCGATGAAGCACGCTTCCCACCAGTGACTGGTACGGAATACCGAGTCGTTCCGCCTCAGTCTTTAAAGACGATAACATAGAGCCATCTAACCTAATACTAATAGGCGTTTTTGCAGCCTCAGCACTTGCTTTAGCTTTTTGTGGGCGTTTTTTAAGTTTCTTTAAATCATATTCCTTCTTCATATTGTTTCCTTTCCCTAGCGGTAGCCTTCCTGGTTGAAATAATTCTGATAATATTTCTACTTTCACGTTCACAGAAAACGATAATAAAACCCGCTGTGACGTTGAATGACCTATTCTGATAAACCTCGTTCTTTTCTTCATCCCATTCAAACTTCATTTTTATGATGTATTCTATTGTATATACAATGTCAATAGAGTGCCAATTTAGGTCTACAAAAAAAACAATTAGATAATTTTAACGGCTCAAATCAAATATATCACTCCCCTATGGCATGTTGGTTGCAGCCGATTCTAGTGTGTTTTTTGAAGGAGTCTTTATGAGATTATTAGTTGTTTTAACGGCATTACTCGTTTCTCAATTTTCCGCAGCAGCAGTCGTGGGCAAAGCTGAAGTAACCAAGGTTTTTGAATTTTTAGCTATCCAACTTGTCTCAGATCCAATTCAAGATTCAGCTAAATTACGCAATGTAATTATTAGTAATCCACGATTAGAAATCATTGACCAAAAAGGGCAAAAAACTATTGTAGGTGTGACTGGGCAGGGTATTTGTTCACTATTTGGCTATAAGGGCGATGGCCCATTATATCCCACTCTCCCATATTCATATAACGATGAAAAAGCCCAATACTTCATCTATCGAGATAGCACTGTAAGACAACTGTCCAACCAAGCAGACCTCAAGACTATTAAGTCTGCTTCTTGTGAACGAAATTAATCCTCACAATTTGGTGCTACCAAACCACTACAATAAATGGCGGTTTACGCCAACAATCTTACTGACTTGTTCTACCGCCGACGTCGAAGTTTTTTAAGCTTTCAATCTGTAGGTGAACAGCCAATACCCCCCTGGACTCGGCCTGGTCGCCCGCACAACAACATGGCGAAACACTTAAAGAACTTGTTTTGTACGAGAATGAAATAGGTAGACTGTGGGTAGCGCTCAAAGAAATCTTTTTGGACTCCATAGAACTTAATAAAAAGAAAGTCCCAATTCGATTCTGCCCAGTTGCTACACACCTCATTGACAATAAGTGGCTTTTTAGAATTAACAGGCCGAAAAAGGTTTCTGTGGTTACTGTAATTTAATAAAAATCAGATGGTTAACTCCTATGCACCGAGGCGATATTGGCACGGGACTTGTAAATGGATCATCCCATTGGAGGCGATTTATGAAAGTCATTTTAGCTTTAATAACTTTAACCATCACATCGTCAAGTTTCGCGAGCACCATCATCAATTGCCACGTCTATAAAAATGGCCATGCCATTGTTAAAAACCTTTGGTTGAAAACAAAAACGGCAAGAAATCGGGCCCATATTTGGGGTCCATCTCGATACGTAAATTTTCAAAGTGAAAATTCTGAAGGCGCTTTGGCCGAAATGGGGATTGACCTAAGACTTGATGGTGAAAATCTCTTGGCCATCTCGTTGTTTGATAATTCCAAATTAATTGCCTCACGTCGAACTGTCATTGCAAGTCAAGGTCCCCTTGATATCAAATTCAATAGACCCAATGCTTATAACCTCGACGTGAGTTGCGCTCGAAACTAGTTAGGACTATTTGAAATGAATCCCACTATTAAGTCACTTCTAGGTTTAATTGTTTTTACCGTAGTTCCCGTGATGGTGTTGGCGACAATTTATTTTGCTGCCAATACCATTACGCTAGAATTGATTAAACTTACTTCAAAAGCCACCACTGGTCCAATTTCAGTAAATCAAGGAAAACCTGAGCCTCCGTCTCAAACTCAGGAAGGTCATCGGGTGGGTAAAGGCAATGACTTGGAAAAAGTACCTCAGAGTTTACAAGGGACAATGATTTCTCCCCAAATCCATGCCGAATTACCCTTAGAATATTATGATCAATCCATAAGTGCGCCGGATATCCTCTCAGACAAATTTAATAGAATTCCCGAAGGTTTTCAAATTCCCAGCGGCCTAAGAGAACGCGTTGGTTTTTGGCTAGACATTTATACAAAGTACTCGTCTCGGTTTTCAGTCGTGCACGATTCCACTTACCCCTGGATTATTTATCGTGTCCTTGAAGACTCAGCAAAAGTCCCAGTGGCAAAAAAGCAGGTCCGCGCAGTCTTAAGACGTCTTTCCCAAAAAAAATATTATGGGGATTTACAAGGAGAAGAGTTTCAAATTTACAGCTTGTTTAAGAATGTCGAAGGCAATCGACGAAATTTATTTTTGAGAGCTTTACGAAATATTCGAGAACAACGGGGACAAAAAGATTTCTTCAGAAACGGCATCCTTACGAGCTCCAAATATATTAGCGAAATGGAGGAAATTTTTGCTCGTTACGATCTACCCGTGGAGTTGGTTCGACTTCCCCTGGTAGAATCAAGTTTTAATTTACGCGCCCAAAGTAAGGTGGGGGCTAGCGGAATCTGGCAATTCATGCAAGCCACAGGAAAGCACTATCTAAAGATGGACGGAGTAATTGACGAGCGAAACTCGCCCATAAAATCCACTCAAGCCGCAGCAAAACTTATGCTCAGTAATTTTCGAATTCTTCGTAACTGGCCTTTGGCAGTAACCGCCTATAATCATGGCGCAAACGGATTACTTAAAGCCGTAAAACATTTGCGAACAAAAGCTCTTTCTGAGATTATTGAACATCACCGTTCTCCAACTTTTAGTTTTGCTTCTGAAAATTTCTATAGCGAGTTTTTAGCAGCTCTCTATGGTGAAAAATACCAGGAAGAAATATTCGGAGACATACCCAAATACCCGCCTCTTGCTTCTGAAGGAACAGAAATTAAGTATTACATGAAAGCTAAAACTATATGCGGTATTACGGGCGTTACCTTAGAGGAACTAAAATTATTTAACCCTGATTTTAGAAGAAAAATAATAGGTATCAATACTTTTATTCCGGCCGGATATCGACTTCGACTTCCTAATGGCAGAAAGGCCGCCCTGGATCTATTTAATCTAAGAGCCGACGAAATTAGAAAAAGGTTTTCAAGGTCTTAAAAAAAGTGACATGACATTGAGCACGCCTGGTTCTGAAACAAAAACTCGAGATGTGACCATTTCTCCTTCAGGCGAAGTGGCTAGCAAAGTATGGAGCCCCGGTTTGAGTTTAGTCATAACAAAAGCACCGCCACCTTCAATTCCGTCGGTGAGATGCAAATCGATTTTTCCTTCAGCATTGAAATAAAATATGTTGCTTTCATCAAACGGCTGATTCATTTCGCTATCTAGGGCCACATGAAAACCGGGGCCTTTAACAAATCCCAGCAAAAGTCCTTCTTCCGCATCCATCTTGATTCCGCTTTCACGAAGGGATTCTTCAAGCCACGCCTTTTTAACAGCGTAAAGTTCAATTTCGCCATGGGTGCTTCGTGCAATTCCTTCTCGAGAAATAAAATAGTTAGGCCCCGCGTTGGCTTCTAAAAATAGGACCTGGTCAGTTGATGGCACAGTCAAATTAAAGCCGCCCTCTCCTGATTGACCCATGACCGAAGTTCCCACTACACTTACTTGAGCCTTCACATTTTTCTTTGCTAAGGGGTCAAAGACAACTCCTTTAAGCTGAAGTTTTTTAAATGTAATTTCGGCGTAAGACACAATTCCTGCACTTGTGCTGGCAACCACTGAGGGCAACTCTTTGTTTTGATACTGAGCCATGATGACATGAAGTCCCGGTTTGACTTTTATAAACGCGAAAAGGCCGTTCTCCGAAGTGATTTGCTGTCGTTTATCTGGAATCCTTAACGCATTAAAATAAATGGGGCCAATGGCGTCAGCCGTAGATACAGAAACTGAAACTCCCGCGACGGGTTTACCCCTGTGTTTTATTTCTCCCCAAATTACCCCTAGCTCAGTGTTATTTGCAGATTGTCCTATAATCTCAAAAAAACTTTGTAGCATTTTTACCGGAAACAACGGGATTTTTGATTTAGCACGTCCCTCAGATATAACTCGCGTCCCCCAATGATCAGGCGCATATGCATCTAAAATAAAAGTGGAATCAGAGCTTAGGCCTGACATTTGATATACGCTATCATCGTTAACCGCCTCCCTTACTGAGGACGGGGCGAACACCTCGCCCCCAACGACGGGAATGGTAATTGCGTCAGAACTGTAGGCGCTAATCACTGTTCCACCAATGATTGATTCTTTAGGTACAATGGCGATCTTCACATTTCTAAGTACTTCGTCATTATTCGAACCAACGCCGTCTAGATCAAAATACCCAATACCTATGGCCCTCTTGGTATCATCGACCAACGTTGCAATTATTTTTCCAGATTCAAGCGTAGGGACGTCAATTTCAAACTCTCCCGTTGAGTAGTCAATCACACCGTCGCGATGATTATTGCCTGTTTTCCATTGAATGTTGAGCATGGTTGAAGTTCCTGTTGCCGCCAAACCGCCAACAAGTTCTACCTGACCTTTAATTCGATAGACCAAACCAATTTCAGCCGTGCTCACGGTATGGTTTTCATTTTTACTAACGGAAGCTTTTTCATCGGGCCTGGCGGGAATTGAGGGATTCTTTGCAGGATTCGAAGAATTTGCCGTCGCCGATGATGTGTCTTGTTTTGCGAAAGTCCACGGGGGTTGTGTCTTATTGGTTTGAGTATTCAAGAGATTTGAATGAAGGGGGCCCACACGACTCACATTTTCTTCATGCTTCACGTTTTCATTTTCAGGTTTTTCTAAAATGACAGGGGGTTTCTCTTCCCCTGTTGGTAAACTTCGCGTCACCGGCGGGGCTCGCAGTGGCTCTTCGACTATCTGCCTTATTGTTTGAGAATTATTTTCGACAAAATGAGCTCTCTGATTTGAATTAAAATCATTTACCGAGTAAGAGTTCTGCGCATTGAAATTTGGGTCGATGGGCTTTTGCTGACTATCCCGAATCTTGGCAGGAAGAATTTTTACCACTTTAAACAAGTTTGTAATTCTACGAGGTAAAATATCGGCATTTTCTTCAATGACGACCTTTGTATTAATTCTTGTTTTGGCGTAGCGGGAATATTTTTTAAGTCTTTTCCAAAATTCAGTTTCGCCAAATCCCGCCCCTATAAAAACCGACTTGTTCGCGGCTACTGTTTCTAAGGCGGGATAAGTGGGTACCAAGGGAATATGCTCATCTTCAAGCGCTGCTAACGGTGGAGAACTTCTAGAAAACGAAAGTGTTAGGCCATCTTCTAAAGCAATATGTCGAAAGTCGAACGAATCTGTCCTCGTAGGTAATGCCGTGGTTACAAGAAGCCACGTCCCAACCATAAACGTTAAAGAGCCTAGAATAGAAATCTCTTGTGGGGATTTAAGGGCCCTGGAACTCAATCTCTTACCTTCCGTAGTTAGAGAATTAAACTATTAATATGATAGCTAAAAAGGCTTAAAATCGTCAATGAGGTTTTGGGATCTATCACGGCGTTCTAATGTATTCATGATATTCGTGAGTAGTTTCTTGGCTAGTCTTTTATCATGTCGCTCAAATGAGTATTCTGCATTGTTGCTGGACGCGTTCTTTGCTAAAACTGTTCTTTCGATTGTAACTACAGCTTCAATGTTGTAGGGACGGCTGTCCCCGAGCACGTAGACTTTCGCCTGTCCCCGTTCACGGTAGCCGCGCTCTCTAGCCTGTTCGTCTTGCTTAACCAAAAAATATCTTGAATAGAACTCCCTATGGTTTTCACTATACCCTTGAATACCCATGGTCATTTCATTTTCTATGGCAGCAAAGATAGAGGTAAGAGCAAAGTTATTGGCCGTAATAGACTGAGTGTTTGACGAGCAAGCGCTAATAAAAAGCAGCAAAGCCCAAAAAATAAAATATTTTGTCATTTTACTTGGGTACTCTCTCCCAGTCCTTCAAGAATTGTTGGATACCCTTGTCCGTTAAGGGGTGGTTAGCCAAAGCTTTGCAAACAGATAGCGGCATTGTGGCAATGTCAGCGCCCATTAAAGCCGCGTCTAGAACATGAATTGGGTTTCTCACACTGGCCACTAATATTTCCGTTGAGTATTCATAGTTATCAAAAATTTTTCTGATTTGACTAATCAATTCCATGCCCACCGAACCCACGTCGTCTAACCTGCCAACAAATGGACTAACAAAACTGGCTCCTGCTTTAGCGCAGAGGAGCGCTTGGAGCGGGCTAAAAATGAGGGTTACATTGGTCCTAATTCGATCTGCGGCAAATCTCTTAACTGCTTTGATGCCCTCGGTGCCCATGGGTATCTTCACAACAATATTATCATGAAGTTTGGCTAGCTCTCGACCTTCGGCCACTATTTTATCGGCTTCAAGGCTAACCACTTCAGCTGAAATGGGGCCATTTACTTCATGGCAAATGTCCTTTAGAACGTCTTTAAAATCCCGACCCGTTTTTGCAACAAGAGTGGGATTCGTTGTCACTCCATCACACAGACCTAGGGCCAAACCTTCTTTAATTTCTTTTATGTCAGCACTATCGATATAAAACTTCATGGGGAAACTACCTCCGTTTCGACTTACTTAATAACTCCTAGAATTAGTCCCTTAGACCACAAAAAGCAAGGCTGGCGCCGGTGCCAGCTCTAATAAATTCTATCTCAATGATGCTAATTCCTTTTATCTTCTAATCTGATGGCCCCAAATTGCCCAAGGAATACATACCTGGATTTCTGCCGACCAACCACTTTGCTGCCTTAATGGCTCCTCGAGCAAAAAGCGATCTATCAGTGGCCGTGTGTTGAAAACAAACCCTTTCACTTTCTGATATAAAATTCACTTTATGAACTCCCAGGATTTCGCCCCTTCTCAAACTTTTTGGCTTTTTAACTACTGAACCCTTTGAAATTTCACCTCTGACTACTTTTTCTAGAAACCTGGCTGTTCCACTCGGTTTGTCCCTTTTATGAATATGGTGAGTTTCTTCGATTTCAACTCTGCAGCGCCCAAACTTTTTACAAAACGCCTTGAGGGCTTCTACAAGGGCGTTTACGCCCACACTCATATTGGGACTTACAAGAATCGCTGTTTTCTTTGAAGCTCGCCGAATTTGTAATTCCTGTTTTTTGTTCAGGCCCGTCGTCCCCGTGACCAGCGGAATTTTGAGTTGTGCGCACCAAAAAGCAGCCTCCACGGCCCCCTGAGGTATTGAAAAATCAATGACTACATCGGCGTTTATTTTTCTTAAATTTTTCAACTCAAACTTTTTGTCATTATCTATAGTTGCTGAAAGTTTTAATGAATTATCTTTTGAAACAACTTTTATGACTTCACGCCCCATTCTGCCTCGAGCGCCAACAACCACTATATTCAATTTTTTTTTCATAAGAGTTTCATTTTTTTAAGCGCTGACCTTAACAGGTTTTCAAATTTTGGATCCAATGTCGTAAGAGGTGACCTCAGCTCAGGGGATTCAATGATTCCCATTTCACACAGTGCCCACTTGACAGGAATGGGATTTGACTCGCAGTAAATAGCCGCAATCAATGGTTCAAGCTCTGAAGTTAACTTCGAGGCAAGCTTGACAAGATCGTAATCGGTTTTTTTGATTGACTTCACTTTGCCAAATGAATCCACACACCATCTGGGCGCTAGGTTTGATACCACACTAATAACTCCTCGACTTCCCGCTCCAACGGCTTCTAAAAAAGTTGCATCATCGCCAGACAAGATTTGAAAATCATCAGGAACAGCCCCCTTCATTTGTTCGATGATTACCAAATCTCCGGTGGCCTCTTTAATACCTACTATATTTTTACATCGACGGCTCAATTCGCCCACAGTAGAAGGTTCCATGGCTACTGCCGTTCTCGAGGGCACATTATATAAAATAATTGGAAGCTTTGTGGATTGAGCAATTTTTTCGAAATGCAAAATCTGTCCCCGCTGAGGTGGTTTGCTGTAATAAGGAACAACAACTAAAAGTCCTGAGGGTTTCTCTTTCTCAAAAATGGCGGCTAGCTCACAGCTCTCTTTGGTGTTGAAAGTTCCGCTCCCCATCACCACTTCGACTTGTTCTGATACTTCGCTTACTACAAATTTAAGTACCTTTACTTTTTCTTCTAAACTTAGCGTTGCGGCCTCCCCTGTGGAGCCCGCAACTACAAGTCCAGAAACACCGTTATCGATTTGATGGCGAATATGTTTTTTTAATGACTTAAAATCTATTTCCCCGTTAGAAAAAGGTGTAACGATGGCTGACATGACTCCGTTAAACTTCAAAGGAGCGCCTCTGGTAAAATTTCTCCCGAACAAATAAATCTTGCCTCACCGGCCAATAGGGCTCGAGAAAAATCATTTTCAAAATTCACATGGAGAGTGCCACCGGGGACGAGAACTTCTAAAGGCGCCACAGAACCCTTTAAGACTGCTGCCATTGCCGCAGCCACGGCCCCTGTCCCGCAGGCCATGGTGATTGCTTCGACACCCCTTTCAAAAGTTGCCGCATGAATTTTTGAGGGCCCTAAAATTTCATAAAAAGTCGCGTTGGCCCCGCCGCTTTGATTAAAAAATTCGCTGTGACGTAAGTAAGAACCCATTTCAGCGAGGTAGGCGTCGTCCCAGTCATCATTTTCGCGAACCACATGTGGGACCCCCGTATCTACATAGAGAACTTGGATCTTGATCTTTTCTCCTACGGGGACCTGGACTTCTTTTTTTAGTATCTTTGGAACGGGCATTTCGACTTCAACTATTCCATTAGCCCGCACTCTCGTATTGATATTTCCCACGGTCGTTTCAATGGTTGTCGACCGGTCGGCAATATTTCTATCAAGCGCATACCGGGCCACGCATCTGGCGGCGTTTCCACAAAACTCGGCCTTGCTTCCGTCGGCATTATAAAAATCCCATTTTAGAGAGGCCTTTGGCGACTTGGGCTTTTCTAAAAATACAACCCCGTCAGCGCCGATGCTAAACGATCGCCGACAAATGGACTTTACAAGAAGAGCCCTATCAAATTTGGGAAATCCCTTGTCTCGAGAATCTAGAATAATAAAGTCATTCCCCGTTCCCGTCATTTTCGTAAATGAAAGCCCTACTGAGTCCTTTGAAGTACCCGCTTTATTCATCGCTTACCTTATCATCTTCTTGTTCTGTTTCTGGTGAGGTCCTGAATTGTTGAAACGATGGCTTATTATCAGGGTCTCCTTTAAAAAGGGGTTTGCCTTTACCAATTTCTGCTGGGTTAGCGGGCGGCTTAGGATCTCCCTTCACTCCACAAGCCGCAATGGAAAAACAAAATGCAAAGGTCAAAACGAATCTCACTACAAACTTCATAAACTGACTCTTCTTTCGGCCTCTTTAGTATTGAGACAGAGATTTGGCTCCCGCAGGTAGCGCATGGTCGATTTATTCTTACAGAGCTCCAAGTATTTGGTCAAAAGTTTTGAAGCTTCTTTACCTTCTTTTTCTCTAATAATTCCCAGCCAATAATAGGATTCAGGAAAACTTTGATCTTTTGCAAGAGCTTGTTCCATATTTTTTTTTGAATCCGGTTTGCGATCAAGATTATATAAGGCCAGCCCTCGGTCTTTAAATGTTTGCGCCGATCCGTCGCCATATTCTTTAATTAAAACATCAGAGAGTTTGACGACGTCGCTCCATTTTTCTTCTAAAGAGAGAATGGACAACTCATCTTTCATTAGTTCTGAATCTATGGGGCAAACTTGAAGGGCGCGCTTACTTGTAGCGCTTGCCAAATTTGTTTTCTGCATGCCTAATTGGGCCAATGAAAGAAGATGCAATACTTCTACATTGTCCTTCTCGAGATCATTGGCTTCGGCTAATTTTTCAGCGGCATCATTATACTTTTGTTTTTCAAGAAGGTCTTTGCCCAAAAGATAATTTTCGTAACCCTTGTCTGAGTAGAAATATCGAGATAGAGCGAGGAGTTTTTCTTTTAGCTGGGCAAACGCCGTCTTGTTGGCCTTTTTCAAATTTCTATAGAGAACATTGCAAGCCATTGTTCTATTTTCAATGACGGTGAGTCGTTCGGCCTCTTTGATTATTTTTTGAACGTAGGGGTCACCCCTTGCGCCATTGGGAATAAAACAAATGGCAATGTTCGGGATCAACATTGCCATGATTACCTTTTTTTGAATTCTATTGACCACGTTTAAAACTCGAGAGCTCCATTGTTATTTTAATTGGTTTAATTTGGGTCTGGATACTCTTGAGCATTCCGTTGATTGGAATGGCCGTAGGGTTAATCCACATCTCCCCTTGTTTTTTTGAAGAGTCTTGGGTCACCACGTGAATCGCATCAAAAGTACCCGCTGGCACAGTGATTTTGGCTTCTTCCATTTTTATTATTTTAATATCATTTTGGTCAGGGACTGTTTGGGGTTCTCCGTTGATAACTAGTCGCAAAGTTTTACCGGTATCTTTGTCTATGAGGGCTTCAATATGCTGATTACCCAGAACGGGGAGACTCACATCTTGAATGAGAATAAATCCTTCAACAGACTCCATTTGGACGAAGATTTTCATTTTTCCTTTTAACGGTAGGGGTGACATTTTAATATTGAAGTCTAGGGTGTCGCCAACCTTCCAATTTAAATTCGAAAGATTCATTAACTGAATAACGTCTTGCACCTGGACAATTGGTTTAATTTGTTTTGCTTGGGAATAACTTGCGGCAGAAATCAGCGTTAAAATAATAAGACCAGATATTTTGGTTTTCATGGTGAGCTCCTCCAATTAGGTGCTCGCCATCAAAACACTTACTCGGCGCGTCAATCAAGCTTGTTTGCGAGGACTGCCCGGGGTTTGCTGCCGTTTGAGGGGCCAATGACACCTTCGTGTTCGAGAATTTCGATAAGGCGGGCCGCCTTTGGATAGCCGAATCGAAAACGCCTTTGAAGGAGACTGGCACTCACTTCTTTTTGTGAGGCTACATAGGCTACAACGTGGTCGTAATCTTCTTCTAAACCGGGATCCATCATTTCATCTTCTAACGTTTCCTCATTCTCAGAATTTAAAGCGGCATGGACTGCTGTTGGCTCAAATTGGGGTTCACCTTGCTTAATCCAAAATTCTGTCACAGCATTCATTTCGTCATCTCTTAAAAAGGCTCCATGATATCGCTGAGGTTGGGATACTCCGGGCGCTAAGTAAAGCATATCTCCAACAGACAAAAGGCGCTCAGCTCCTCGTTGATCAAGAACTATGCTTGAGTCGATTTTGCTGGCTACCTTAAAGCTGATTCGACCTGGAAAATTGGTTTTGATTAATCCCGTCAAAACCTCGCGCCTTGGACTTTGCATAGCGATGACCAGATGGATCCCCGATGCCCGAGCCATTTGGGCCAGCCTGACTGCTGCGGGCTCAACTCCCGCCCGATCCACGGACATCAAATCAGAAAATTCTTCTATAATGGCGCAAACGTAGGGCAGGGGTTTGCAATAATAGTTCTGCATTGCCGTTTGAGCATTTTCCTCAAGGACTTTTATTTTTTCTTCATGAGACTCTATCTCTGATTTTGAAAGCTTACTTACGGATTCGTTGAAGGCTTCAATACTCTTACTATTAAATTTACTCATAGACCGATAGCGTTTTTCCATTTCACGAATGAGCCACTTCAATGTACTCACAGCAGGTTTGGCATCTTTCACCGGGGGAAGTAAGAGGTGGGGAATCTTATGAAACGCGGCTAAATCCACTTGTTTGGGATCAACAATAATGATTCTAAGTGTTTTTGGGGAGTGTCGCATGATGAGACTTGTAACAAGGGACATTATAAATACGCTTTTTCCTGAACCCGTCGTGCCTGCCACAAGAAGATGGGGAATCTTTCTCAAATCTATAATTTTTGGTTCTCCAGAAATTCCCTTACCAAGAGCGACGGGGAGCTTAAGCTCTTCAGACCAAAACTCTGGAGATTCTACCAATTCTTTCATGTAGATGTTTTCACGCTTACTATTTGATGTTTCGATTCCTACAACGTCGCGGCCAGGAATAGGAGCGATAATTCTCAATGATTCTGCCGACAGCGCCAGGGACAGATCATCGGTAAGCCTCGTGATATCATTTATTTTCGTACTGGCGGCGGGTTTAAACTCGTACATGGTAACTGCGGGCCCCGGAATAACTTTTACCACGTGACCAAGAACATCGAATTCAGCAAGTTTTTGCTCTACGAGACGCGCATTTCGTTGCATTTCTCGCTCGTCGATTACTCTTCGGTTATTTGGGGGATCTAAAAGCATTTCTAACGACGGCATATTCCAATTTTCTATTTGCCTGGGAGTGTTTTGAAAAATGGCTTTTAATTTAGCAAGCTTGACTTTTTCAGGTGGTGGGGGAGCGATTGGCACCTCTTTTTCAACTTTTGAGGTAAAGAAGTTATTCAAAATAAATTTAGGTTGTTGTTTTATAATGGGCTCAAGGTGGTGTTGAATAGCCACAGAGCTTTTAACTTGCTCGATTTTTGTTCGCTCTTGCCAAAACATCTTCCAAGTTGATCGAAAAAATAACGGAACACCAGAAACTGTACTCGTTATTAACGGAAACAACTCGGTGATCCTCTTTTCTGTATATATGACTAGAAGCACGGCCGCGGAGGTCCATAAGATAACGCCGACTCCCACTGGATTAAAGACACTAATCAATCCCCGGCTCACCAGAAAACCTAAAACTCCTCCCAATGAAATTTGACCTCCAAATATTTTTGTAGTTGGAAAATGTAAACTGCATAGTGCCGCTGAGACCAAAATCAAGAGGGTCATCCAAAATACTCGCCAAGGACTTACGGGGGTGGCTTTTCCTTGAAACGTACTTACCGATCTGAGCGCTGCCCCAATAACAAGCATCCAAGATGCAACACCAAAAAGCTGATATAAAAAATCGCTTAAAAAACTACCGACATAACCACAGAGATTAGCTGCCCCCTGTATTCCATGAGATTTCACAGAATTTAGAGATGGGTCCATGGGATGAAAACTAATAAGGGCTAATGCTATAAAAACTGCAAGGGCAGCCCATATTAGCCCTAAAATATCACGTTGAAACCGCTCAAGAAGTCGCGCCATAGAATTATTTTATAAGAATCTGCAAGTATCCATGGCGCCAAGAAGTTGACAAGAAGTTGCTACGGCGCATAAATAGGGAATGATTTTCTCAAAAGAGGAAAAAACCTCCACTTTAAAAATTAATGAGATCTTTTTCAGTATTCAAGGCGAGTCTTCGTTGGCAGGTTGGCCCACGGTTTTTATTAGAACTACGGGTTGCAACATGAGGTGCAGTTATTGCGATACAAAGTATAGCTATTACGACGGCACTAAAATGTCTCTTCAATACATTATCAAAAAGGTCGCCAGCTATAAGAACGTCCGACATGTTTGCATTACCGGTGGAGAACCCATGGCCCAACCCAATTCACTTTTATTAATGAAAGAGCTTTGTGATTTAGAATACGTGGTATCTTTAGAAACTAATGGTTTTTATGACACCGCCGCTGTTGATCCTCGTGTCATTAAGGTGATTGATATTAAAACGCCTGGGAGTGGCGAGAGCGACTCTTTTAATTTTAAGAATCTTGGTACGATAAAGCCTCAAGATCAAATTAAATTTGTCATTTGCTCATTAGAGGACTACGAGTGGTCAAAAGATTTGACCCACAAATATGACCTAGCAAAAAAATGCAACGTGTTTTTTAGCCCTGCGTTTGAAACCATGTCAAATAAAACCCTTGCAGAAAAAATTCTTGAAGATTCTGTACCTGTTCGCTTGCAACTTCAGTTACATAAATATATATGGAATCCCCAAGACAGGGGAGTCTGAAGGAGCCAAACGTGACCTCACAAAGCCAATCTAATAATTTGTTTGTAGCAAATTTAAGTCATGTCAGTTTAGAAAAGTTGGTGAGAAGTAAACTTGAGGTCTTGCTTAAGCAGCATGACGAGGGGGGTAGGGTGAAGAATCTCTACACTCAAGTTCTAGAACAAGTTGAGCGCCCCATGATCGAGCTTGCCCTACATCTTCAAGAAGGCAATCAGCTCAAAACCGCGGCATTTTTAGGAATAAATAGAAATACATTGCGTAAAAAAATGACCGAATACAAGATTAGGCTTAAGCAGAAATAGCTTTCTGCTTTGAATCAATAATTAGATTCTATTCTTGTCCCAATTCGTCATAGGGGTTTGTTTCTTCTATCCAAACTCCATTTGCAAATTTATCTTTTGCGTGCAAAATCGTCTCACGCAAATAGTCCGCGAGGACTTGGCGAAGGTCCTCCAAAGTTACTTTGTCTATGGTGATTCCCTTAGACTTTAGGGTTTCGGCAAGCTCCCTCTCAACTAACTCTTGCGGTAGTCCTGTTGCCCCAGTTACAGTTTGAAAGATTTCATTTCCCACGATTTGTTCCCCAAGGCCATTTGAACAAGGGGGCAGGGGGCATTCAATGTTTTTTTTTGAATTACAAACAATCTAGACCTTCAAATCGGGCACCAAATATATTGTTGAAACGCGGATAAAATGCAGCGCCTTTAAGTTGGCGTTTATATAGTTGATGGTTTTGAAATAAATTCAAACCTAGACGTTGTGGTAAAACTGGGTCGTTGCGTGTCCCTCTGTAGGCGCAAGATTGGCGAATGTCCCATACTGTGAGAGCCAAGATAGTTTCGCCACACCTACTGGACCATTTCTTTGTTTACCAATAATAATTTCTGCTAGACCCTTATTGTCAGGATTTTCGCGGTCGTAATATTCATCACGGTAGATCATGGCAACAACATCGGCATCTTGTTCAATAGAGCCCGATTCTCTAAGATCTGAAATGATGGGTCTTCGGTCATTTCTGCCTTCAACACCTCGATTTATTTGGGATAAAACAATAACTGGCACTTTTAATTCTTTTGCAAGGGCTTTCATATTTCTTGAAATTTCAGAAATAGCTCTCTCACGGCTCTCAACTTTGGTTTTAAGATCCATGATTTGCATATAGTCTACTATGACTAAATCTAAACCCTTTTGCGCTTTCAGACGCCTGCATTTTGCCCTGACTTCGTAGGGGCTAATGCCTGAAGTGTCGTCTATATAGAGAGGGGCCTCGCTAAATTTGTTAGCTACACTTATAAGTTTGGGCCAAGCACTATCGGGGACCCGGCCAACTCTGAGGTCAGATAAATTCACATGGGCTTCTGAACCTAGCATTCTCATCATGACCTGTTCTTTACTCATCTCAAGAGAAAATAAGGCGACGGCCTTCTTCTCCCTCAACGCCACGTTTTGAGCGATGTTGAGAACAAAGGCGGTCTTACCCATTGAAGGCCTGGCTGCAATGATGACCAAGTCACCTGACTGAAAACCACTAGTGAACTTGTCTACGTCAGAGAATCCACTGGGCACACCGGTGATATTGCTTTTTTGGTTATAGAGAAATTCTATGCGATCAAGGCTTTGCTTAATAATTTTGCTGGCGGCTTCTAGGCCTGAGGTTTTTGACTTTTCTGCGATTTGAAATACGTTTGATTCGGTTTCATTTAAAAACTTGTCTAACTCGTCAAACGATTGGTCGTATGCTTTTTGAACAGCCTCACCACAGACATCGATGATTCTACGCAATGTGGCTTTTTCTTTTACGATCTCGGCATATGAAACGATATTCGCAGCAGAAGGAGTTTGATCAATAATGTCTGCCAAATAGGACGGCCCACCAATGGAGTCTAAATCGGTGGAATCCCTAAGACATGAAGTAACTGTTAGTAAGTCAATGGGCTGATTTCGATGGCGAAGGCCAGCAACTGCTAAAAAAATTTTCTTGTTGGCGGTTTTGTAGAAGTCGTTTTCACTAATGATGTCTATCACGCGATCCAGGGCATTGGGATCTACCATAATACCGCCCAGGACCGATTGCTCCGCCTCCAAGTTTTGTGGAGGAAGCTTCGTCATATTATCCCGTCGAATCAGTTACGATTCACGCTCTACATTTACTTTAACTTCAGCTTCAATTCCAGTAGCAATTTTAACTTTCACTCGATATTGGCCCAAAACTTTTATAGGCTCGGCGATTACAATGTCATGACGATCCACATTGAAACCACCTTTACTCAGAGCGTTGGCAATGTCGTTGTTAGTAACAGAGCCGAAGAGTTTATCATTTTCGCCGGCCTGAGATTTCAACGTAACTGTGAAGCCCGAAAGTTTCTCCGCGCTTTTTTTAGCAATCCCCACCGCTTTTTTCTTTTTGGCCTCGGCAATGCCTTTGAGATGTTTAAACTCCTTAACTCTTTGTTCTGTGGCTATCATGGCCATTTTTCGCGGAATCAGGTAGTTTCTTGCGTACCCGTCAGCTACCTTAACTAAATCCCCGACTTTACCCAGAGATCTTACGTCTTGTGATAATAGAACCTTCATTTTGAGTCTCCTACGCTATGGTGCTTTCTTTTGGTTTTGCTCTATCTCTAAACGTGAGCCACAGATCTACAAATCCTAGAAAGGCCACCATCAAAAAAAGTTGAGAGAATATAAATAAATACGCAATGGTTCGCCAAAAGGGCGCCACTTTTTTTATTGCGAATAAATCCACAACAATGGCAAGTCCTTGAAAAAAATAAAGCATAACGACGACGTTAAAAGTGTTTGTCGCCACCCAATGCATCCAAACGGGCTGAATATCAAAAAAACTCCCCGCCACTGAGGATAGGGCCAGCCAAACGGTGGCATCCGGAAGTTTCCATTTTCTCAGCTCTTTGCTTTTAAAAATATGGGTTTGGCCGGGAGCCTTCCAGCCGAGAAGCTTTTCTAATCGGCCTACTAAAATTGAGTTCAGCCAAATAGTAAATACAATGAGGATTACTATACCCGAAGGAACTTGATTAAGAAGAGCATCACGGTCCACCGTGACTCCCGCCGGCAATGTCAATTGCGACACGGCACCATAGACTTGGCTCCTAAAGAATTCGATGGGCTCAAATCCGAAGTGCTCCACCGCGTATCCGGTGCTCAATATTCCCAATCCGCAAATCACCATTAAAGAAACAAAGACGGCACTTGAATAACCAATATTCTGATTTTCGCATTCGCTAAAAACAGCGGTCAAAAGGACCGCCACCAAGAATGCTCCTACCGTTACGGGCGAAGTAAACCAGAACAAAATACTACATGCAATTACAGCTCCCACGGCAAAACTACCGCGCCCCTTGTTTCGGCGAAGTAACATTAAAGGCAACGGAGCTAATATAACCGTAGAGACTGTCAAAATAGCTGCCGCCGCAGTTAAGAATAAATTTGTAAGGGCTGCCCGATAATTCAATCAGTCTCCTGAAGCTACAAATCCAACGAGCGCCAACGTTCTGGCTCTCTTTACTGCGGTCGTAAGATTTCTTTGATGATATGCACAGTTTCCGCTGATGCGACGAGGAACTATTTTTGATCGTTCCGTTAGAAACAAATTAAGAGTCTTATAATCTTTATAGTCGATTGACATCTCTTTATCTGTGCAGAACTTGCACGCTTTTTTTCGACTAAAATTTTTCTTTGGTATGTTTGTTGCCATCTTTTACTCCTCTTCTACCGCAATATCAGTTTCGGTTACTTCGTCCTCGGCAACTAGCGCGGGTACCGGCGCCGCAGGGGCATCATGGCGACCTTTGAATCCTCCGCGAAATCCACCGCCCCCCCCACCGGTCATTCCCCTCTCAGCACGCTCCGCATTTTTTTCGGCGTCGCGTTCTGCACGTTCTTTTTCACGCTTAGCATGTGCTTCGAGTTTTCGCTTATACGCTTCAATGGCCGCCATTGGATCGACTTTTTCATCTAATTTGACAGTAAGAAAACGAAACACATCTTCATTGATGCGCATGTTTCGTTCAAGCTCTGCAACACACCTTGTGTCAGCCTCATAGGTGAGACAAAAGTAGTGGCCCTTTAATTCTTTGTTTATTTGATAGGCCATTCTCTTTTTGCCCCAGTCATCAAGGTGCAAAACTTTTCCCTTTGTGGATTGAATTATCTGTTGATTTCTGGTGTTTACTTCAGCAACTTTTGCATCAGACGCACCGGGATTAACGATAAATACAGTTTCGTAGTTACGGGTCTCCATAAAACATCCTTTCGGCTAAAGCCCAACGTCTCGACCCGAGACAAAGAGCAAGGAATCAGCATCTAGTGCTGTTATTAAAATGTCTGGAACGTATAACATAGCCCCCGGGACTTTTCAAATAATGTTCTAAAGACTTATACTTATGACATGCTTCTCAGACTTTTGATCATTGAAGGCCTACGTAAAAAGGAGGAGTTTCTTGTCAAAGGCGAAATTGTAATCGGTCGCAATAAGGGAGACCTTGTTTTAAACGATATGAAGGTTTCTTCAAAGCATGCGAAAATTTCTAGTAATTCCAAAGGATTGATTGAAATTGAGGATTTGAAATCGTCAAATGGAACCTTTCTAAACGACAAAAAGGTCACCAAGGCTTTAATAAGACCCGGAGATAAAATCCGAATCGGCAAAACAACCATGCTTGTTCGTGAAGGGGATAAGGCCGACTTAACGGGCAAATTCGAAAGAGGCTCCTGGCAAGAGGTGCTTGATGAGGCCCTTGCACAAAACCTAGCAATATTTGAATCACAACCGCCCGCCCTAAAGACGTCCGGGTTATTTAACCAACCTTTTGTTTTAGACTTCACTCACGGCTTTCAAACGGGCACTTCGGTGGTATTTGGTTTTGGCCCGCGATCTATCGGGCGTCTTGGGGCTGATATCGTTTTGACTGAAAAATCGGCTCCAGATTTGGCATTTGAGCTTTCTCCAATCTCCTCTGGGTTGTGTGTATTAAGATCGTCAGACGCAAACATAGTCGTCAATACTGTAAAAATCCCAGTGAAACAAACGGTGGTTTTAAAAAATGGAGATCGCATTTGTATTGGACCCACGGTAATAGTAGTACGCTCAATGAGCGATGACCAAGTATTGAAGTAGGGCCGAATGAATACAATAAAGAAGACAACTGGTTTTGCCACAAGCTATGACGGCACGCCTATTTTTTATGAAATACGCGGTGAGGGTAAGCCAATAGTCCTTTGCTATGGAATCGCTTGCCTTATGAATCATTGGCATCATCAGGTGAAGTTTTTCTCAAGCAAGTACCAAGTCATCATGCTTGATTATCGGGGACACCACCAGAGCCCCATTCCACAAGAGCATGGCAATCTCACCATTGATGCTTGTG
>JAHFAE010000020.1 GCA_023250675.1 Oligoflexia bacterium
ACCCTCTCTCATCTTGAAACGTGAGCTTGACGTTATTGCCTTGAATGAATGACGGGGTTTGATCAGTGTTTGGCGATTGCTTTACGAAAACTGGAATCGGAGTAATGGTCTTACCCGTGGTGTTATCAAGATCACCAACGAGGCTATCAAAAAATACAAGACCGATAACACCATTTGTGACTTGAACAATTTGGTTAGACTGTACGGCCTGCTGAAGAAGCATATTATTACCTAATGTACTTTGAAAAACTCCAAATTCAACTTGACAGGTCTTACCCGTGGGACAATCTTTTTTATAAAAAGTGTCTTGATCTTTAGTCGTCGCACCAACATCTTCAAAACTAAAATCGCTGGATAAAAACCAACGAGAAACGTCATTGGCATTGTAATAGTTAGTAGTTTGCGGGTTACCACCTTGAATTTGGGTCTGCTCGACTTTGACTAAGCCCCATGCGGGCCCTCCCGAATTTGGTGAAGGAGGAACTGACGGAACTCCACTTCCTGTTCCAGTGGCCCCATTACCAGCCGCGCCGCCCGTTCTTTTTAGCCGGTCGTCAACAGGGTTTGGCCGAGAACCTTTATCGGGACATCCCATGTTAAATAGAATTAGGGTCAAGAATCCTAGCGTAAGCATTTTCATCGTAAAAACTCCTCGTTCATAGATATTATCAAAGGGGATGCCAGAATTTTCAGGTTTATATCTACTATATGTGCATTGCCGCCGTGAAATTCACTTCATTAGGCAAAGTGCTCAAAGCTGTTTTCCACCTGTCAAGTTATTGGTCAGACTAAAACGACCCGAAAAAAATTTTGAATAAATGGATAGGCCAAAGCCAAGTTTGCCCGGAGCTTTGGGACTAGGGAGACATGGATGTAACTTGGGTCTCCTAGAGCCATGGATGGCGTGCCCGAAGCGTAGGGCAAACTTGGCTTTGACCTAACACCGTTACCATTTTTTTTGAGGTGACTTTTTTAGGAAAAGTGTCAAATCACTTGTGGCTTCAAAACCTAAATCATAAATTCGACAAAAATGTAACTTTGCCAATCGCCGAAAGCTTTATCGTATCGGAACTACTTCAATAAACCATTTGTTAAGAAGCTCTCTAATCATGTTTTCAAATCTTGGTCCCAAGTTTGCTAAACAAATTCAAGACTATATTTGTACATTTTTTTTAAGTGAGGAAAAATCATGAAAAAAGCGATTAATCTTGTTGTTGCCAGTTTATTGGCAAGCCAATCCATTGGATTAGCTCAAACAAATACTCCCAATGTGGCTGTCGTAGCCGGTGGCGGCAGCGGTCAAACCGGTTTTTTGAGTGCCGGTGATTACAATATCAATAAAAACGAGACTGATTTCACTCAAGCCATGTTAGAGATCATTAAGAATAATTCTAAAATTCAACAGCAAGACCGTGAGTATCTTCAAGCTAAAGGTAAAGTCATCGGGGATTCTCTTCGCGGATTAGTAGAGAAAAAACAAGCTTTTGTGAAATTAGGTCAATCATCTGCTATCACCACAACGGTTACTTTAGACCAAGTTTTAGCCCAAGTTAACGATATCAATGCGGCTGTTGAGAAAATCCAAATTGATATTCAAGAAGCTTCTCTCATTAGCTCCGACACACTACCAAGTGCTACAGCGTCAGTGGGAAAAAATAATATTACTACTGGCCCAGCGAGCGTTATCGATATGTCAAAGGCCATGGGCCCCTTCGCCCAAACCCTTACTAAACTAACTGACGAATGTAACAGCGTTACTTTTAAAACTGTTGGTCATAAGGGTGCTTTTAATCCTATCAATGCACCTTCATTGACTCCTGATCTCTCTATGTTTCCTCAAATGACCCAAGAAGAAATTGAAGCGGCCGTATTGAAAGTTCAGCAACTCCAAGTCATTGGACTAGGGACCCAACGGCAGCAACAACTCTGGGCCGACCAGGTCGTCCAATTAGTGAAGGCATACATTCAACAAGTTGGAACCGATCAGTTTTTACGCCCCAGAAACGGCAATGATTTTACCTATCTTGGCGAAGCTTACAAATCAGTAGAGAAAATGTTTCTCCTCAGATCTTATCTTCGTAAAAAATATGGAATTCAAATTGGTGCAATTCAACCCCAATCTTATCCTGTTGTTTATGGTAACTTAGAAGGAATCTTCAAAAAAGACATGCTCCTCCCCATCACTGGCGCATTGAATAAGATTATGAGTCAAACTGCAAGAACAGACACAGATCTTATGGTAGCCTACAACAGTGCTCGTCAGTATGTAGAGTTCTACGATCGAAGCCTAACTCCTACCCTCTCAGCTGATGCATCCAAAAAGCGAGATGAAGTTAAAAAAGATTTTATGGAAAAAAATCCAAATCTTTCTCAGCTTTCGTATTGGCAGCAAGCCCGCGCCCAAGCCAATTTACGTTATAATCAATTTACAGCCTCTTTTGCAAAGCGTTCCGAAATCTTGGCCGGCAAGAAAGTGGTCCTCAATAACGACCAAAAAGACGTAGCCTATAATTCAGATGATACGGGCGTTATGGCTCGAGTCAGCGGCCTAACCACATTCTTCACTGGTCAGACCTCAACTGTCGAAGCACTTCTTGCTGTATTTAG
Source organism: Oligoflexia bacterium (assembly GCA_023250675.1). Classification (GTDB taxonomy): domain Bacteria; phylum Bdellovibrionota; class Bdellovibrionia; order JABDDW01; family JABDDW01; genus JAHFAE01. Next base: position 2,608 of record JAHFAE010000020.1, read on the forward strand.
ACTTATTTTGTCAGACATCAGAGAAGAAGTTATGTTGAGCCAAGGCGATTGGAATAGCCTGCAGAGTTATCACGATAAACTTTATCTCGCCAGCGATGCTCAAACTGTACGATCAGTTGGTGCCATTTGCGACGTTGATACAAAACTCTCCCCTGCTGCAAGACAACGTGCAAGCGCACTCACCAGTGGCAAGGTGTCTTGCGTTGCTACCCCTACCGGTCTCTTAGGCCAACTCAATACGGGTAACACCATCGTTACAACTATTCGTAATTTAATGACGACTTACGAAACTGTTGAAATGAAAAAGGCTCAAGATGCTCGTAATTTGAGAACCCTTGTAGACCAATCGTTAGCTTCACAGGCTCAAGCCGGTGATAAGCCTGACGATGCAGCTATTTTTAATAAGTAAGACTAATTTTACGCAGAGCCTAAATTTTAGGCTCTGCGTTTCAAAATAGGGAAGACCATGAAAAACTTTGCCCTTATTGTCCTAACTGTAGCGGGTTTAATGGCTTGCAGCACTTTAAATGCTGGTCAATTTGTAGGAAGTGGGTTTGACGCCGATCAGTTATGTGTAGCGCCCTTTAGATGTGACGGCGAGACCATTGCACCAGATAATCGACCCTCGTTGCCAGTTTCGCAACCTATAAATTCTGGAACAGTTCAAGGCGGTTGCGACCAGCTTCCAAAGGGACGTGATTACTTAGCTCACCCGACTGGATTGTCATGTTCAGGCGGTGGGCAAGAGGATTATCTACGCGAACGTCTTCCCCATACCCAAGAAAAATTAGATGAAAATTACGGCTATCTTGGTCTTGGCCCCACTATTGAAGCTCGAACGGCTGCACAAAAAGTATTGCTCGTCCCCAACTACGGCTGGACAAATCAATTCAAATTAGATGTTCGCCAGAACTGGGTCTATAAAAGAAAAACTGGTGGATATACCGATTGCCGAGCACAGAACCTGTTTGGTGGTGAAGGTGGCGCAATCGAATCGTATCAAACCACCTGTTATCGTAGAAATCGCAAAGAGGAAGTGGTTCGTACTGTTATCGAAAAAGAAAGATATTGTGTAGTTGCAAGCGCTCCACCACCACCGCCTCCTCCCACCCGAACTGAACCAGAACCAGAAACTGGCAGCCACTCAACGACTCCATCATTCGGTGGAGGCAGTACTGGTGGCAGTACGGGCCATTCAGGCTCGTCTTCGAGCCGCCCCAGTGAACCAAGACAAGAACCTAGACATGAACCCAAACACGATACAAACCAAGGTTCGTCAAAACCTAAAGGCAACGGAGAAAGTTTTAAAAGCAACCGAGACCGCGCAAAACGTGGTTTTGATGGTTACTATAGAATTAAGATTCCAAATCAAATTGATCGTTTTCCTTCCTATTCAAATAGACGAATTTACCCAGCTCGAGACCATTTAACAGAAGGTTCAACACCCCAGTACGGTTGTGATCGGTGGGAAGTTCGCGAAGTCGGTCGACATGATGAACATGTCTATGAAAATGTAGAAGACGTTTCTTACTCTTGTACAAAAATTAGAAATCAATGGTGTACTTGGTATGAGGATCAAGCTGATTCTTCGGTATGCCCCGAGGCAAGAACTGCAACGGTCACAGTAAACTATAAGACGCCCGGTGACTGGAACCCCCTTAATAAGTTATACGACGATCAACTCCCCAATAAATTTGACTTACTCTTGGGAGAGGCCGAACTGATTCGAGTCTCCCTGGGTTCAAATGGGTCAACTCTCACCCCCTCAGTCAATATCGTCAATGCCATCGAAGGGCACAAAGAACCTTGGAATGTCTATGAAACAAAATTTAGTCCAAGTGAACTCCTTTGCCAATATAAAGACATGAATACTACCCTCAATGTTCTTCCCCAAAAACGTGTTGTACAAACAGCTCCAAACACACTTACCGTTTTGAGTAAATCTTTTGAAGGTCTCGACTACAAAGGACGGCCAAAAAATTTACTCGTAAGTAATCCTGCAAGAAACCTGGTTCTTGATCGATCTAATTTAAGTCGCGCGTTTGGACAAGACAAAAATCCACAAGCTAAAGTTTCAAAAGCAGATTTTAGAACTGACCCCGCGTTAAAAAATGCGGGCATCTCTCGAAAATTTTGGGAGAATACAAGATTCTGGATGCGGCTCATTTGGATGGACGGAAACAAAAAAGTAAAAATAACATTAGGACGACCCTTTAGTATTAATCAAGCAGGAGCTGTGGGCGACACCCTTAATGTCTCGTTAGTGGCGGAAAACGGAATGGATAAATTTTATAAACTTTCTGTACCCTATGAAAGATTTTTTGGATTTCTGGGTGGGAGCGTTCCTCTTGATCCAAAGAAAAAATACTTTATTGAAATCAAGATGGCCCAACCAGGATTTGACGGAATTTATCTCAGTGGTTTGAACAACGACCCAAGTCTATCTGATGAAGAAAAGAAACTTATTAACAATGACGCCTACAGCGATTCAAAACTGATTCCTTTGCCTCAAGTGAGTTCGTCAAGAACTTGGCTTGAAAGATTTGAAGATTGGCGCGCTCGCAGGATGTGGCGCCCATGAACGGAGAAATTATGAGAAATACATTAAGAAAATTTTCGTCGGTATTAACTCTAATCACTCTCTTATTCTCAACTGGCGCCTTCGCACTACCGTCTCTTAAAGATTACAAAAAAAAGGTTGGAGATTTAGTTTACAGCCTAAATAGTCTTGAAAACGGAAAAGTTCTTGAAAGACTCAATTGGGTCGACAAGGTTGCGGCAGAAGCAATGCCCGTGAAACTTGGCGCTGAAGTTGCTGTCAATATGCTTACAGCATTAGAGTTATTGAAAGTACTTGTCGAGGATACTACTTTTAAGCCAGAAGATAAAAAAGATATGGTTCTTGATCTTGTGGCAGCTCTTGGCCGCAATTTATCTACAATCGACAGGCACCAAGGTGACGATGAGTTAAACCCAGAGGGTGAAGGTGATGATAATCCAAATTCTAAGAGTACCAAACTGCCTCTTGCGATCAAACTTCTTAAAACCACAAGTTTGGAATTTCTTAGTACATTCACTGATCTTTTAAGTTTCCCAAAGACTTTTGATAACAAAAGAACATACAAATTTATTGATCGAATGGTTCGTGAATACATTAGCCAAGACATAGTTATTTACGATCAACACTTAGTTGCCGAAGCGCGAAGCGTAGATGCAGATAACAAAGCTCTTAAAGCTTTTCTTTTCAACCAAGTGGTCCCAGATAAAAAGAAAAATAGTCCAACTGACTTAGGGACTGCCGAAAAAGCACTTATTGTAAGAAAAAATCGGCTAGGTGCACATTATATTGTATTAGGTACCATCGGAGTTTCAATTTTGTCGTGGACGTTATCCGGTGCGGACTGGTTTGGATTTGCGACTGATGGCTATAGCCTCACCACTGCTAGAATTAGTGATTTTCTATTTTATACTTCAGCTATCACCGTGGGCCTTATACGGGCTGCCTCGGGGTCGTTTGGCGTTATTCCTCCCCTTGAGCGCCTTATCGACATAATTAATAATCCCAAGAAGTCACCTGAATTTTCCGAACTTAAGCTCCCTTTGATGGCGCGAATCTTTAGAATACAAAAGAAAGTTGACGAAGCAAAAAGTCAATTCTGTAAGGCGGGTTTGAGTAAAATCTAAAGACTTTATGACTAGTGTTGCAATTTAAAAACACCTTGAGTTGTCGGTTAAAGCAAACGCGGAATTCTGCTACGGTATTGCCTCTCAAGTCGTCGATTGCGCTCGTCTCCACCTTCTACGTTGGCTGAGAGGTAAACCGGTGCCACCAGCATATTTTGAGAATAGAGTTCACATATTCGAACACTCAAATAATTGACCACTAGGCAATTGAGCAATGTTGATAATGGCCCCACAGGTGCATCAAGACCGGGAATCTTAATGGCCGCATCTCCACGCACCCCGCCTGTGTCGATGACGTACTCACATACTTCAAATAATTTTTTACCGCCAGAGTGTCGAGTTAAAGTTTGCTTTGAATGCTCTAAATTTGTAATGGCCACAGTGACCACACCTTCTTCTTTAGCGATCTGTGCTAATTCTACACTCACCGGGTTAATTCCTGAATTAGAAAAAATTGTTAAGACTTCACCAGGCAAAGGTTTGTAAAAATTAAATATAACTTGGGCAACACCCGAAAGCCTCTCCAGAGGCCCATTTCGGGACGGTCCACCGTGGGGCATTAAATAATCTTCGAGCCACGCATTAACAGGAATTAACCCGCCCGCTCGATGAAACGCTTCTTCCACAGCCATATGAGAATGGCCGGCCCCAAAGAGATGCCAAACAGAAGTTGATTTAGGATCTCGGGCATTAAGACTATCAAAAATAATATTTGCTACTTTTTCTAAGGTGTCGGACTGATTTAATAAAAGATTTTGGATTTTTTCTTGAATCTGTCGCCCATATTCAGAAGCGAGGGTCGGCCCCGTCATCTATAAAACTTTCTCTCAGTCTTGGCCATAGAACGAATGGGGGCCGACGGCTTAAATCGAGCGCCAAATTTAGCGGCCATCATTTCTAATTCGTCCACGATTTTTGAAACACCGATAGAATCTGCCCATCTTAAAATTCCCCCACGAAATGGAGGAAAGCCTGTGCCCATAATCATTCCTAAATCCACCGCCTCAGGAGTGCTAACGATGCCCCCCTCTAAACAAAGAGCTGCCTCGTTGACCATGGGGAACATGAGCCTAAAAATAATTTCTTCTTCCGTAAACGGATCTTTTGGCTTAGCAAGTTCAGTAATTTTATAAATCTCGTGATCCACATTTAGTTTTTTACCTGACTTATCGTAAAAATAGAACCCCGTGCCATTTTTCTTTCCAAATTTTTTGGCATCAACGACTTTTGACATAAGCGGCGCTGCGGCTGCTCGCTCACCCAAGTCATGCCCCAAGATTTTTGCTACTTTGGCAGCCACATCAATACCGATCTCGTCTATGAGGTGAAGAGGCCCCATGGGCATTCCAAATTTTAAAAGTGTTTTATCAATAAACTCTATGCTGGCCCCATCACCCAGTGTGAAACAAGCTTCATTGAGGTAAGGCATCAATAAACGATTAACTAAAAAGCCTGGGCCATCTTTGACGACAATTGGAGTTTTACCCATACGTTTTGAAAGCGCATAAATCGTTGCCGCCGCACGATCACTTGTCTTTTCGCCTCTAATAACTTCGATCAACGGCATTTTATTAACGGGATTAAAAAAGTGCATACCCACAAAATTTTCTGGCCGAGCCATGGCTTTGGCCATTTCATTAATGCTTAAGCTTGAGGTATTGCTGGCAATGATGGCGTCTTCTCTTGTTTGAGTTTCTAATTCGGCTAGAACTTTTTTCTTAATATTAATATCTTCAACGATAGCTTCAACAACGACGTCTAGATTTTTAAAGCCAGCATAGTTGGTACCACCACTAATGAGGCTCATTTTTCGTTTAAATTCGTATTTGGTCATCTTCTTACGTTTTACAGATTTACCAAAAATATCTATTGCCGCCTTAAGACCCTTGCCAATGGCCTCAAAGTTAACGTCTTTAAGACGTACAGAAATTTCTTTTTCTGCGGCAAGTTGAGCAATACCGCCGCCCATGGTTCCTGCACCTAAAACCCCACAAGATTTTACATCTAATGGCGTCACATCGCCGGTAACACCTGTTTGTTTTTTCACGGCTTCGGTCATAAAAAATAAACCAATAAGATTTTTACTCACACTGGTGGCGGCAACTTCGCCAAATCCTTTAGCCTCAATGGCTAACCCCTTTTCAAGACGACTTCCGTAGGTTTTGCGAACAACTTCTAATGCCTTTAATGGTGCCGGATAATGGCCCATGGTCTTTGACATAAGCATTTTTTTAGCTTGAGAGAAAACAATAGGCCGACCCAATGGACCTTCAAGAAACATTCCGCCAAGGCCTTTAGACTGAAATCTCTTATTTCTTTTCTTAGACCCCGCTTTAATAACTTCTTGGGCTAAATGGAGAGCTTGTTGTTCTAAAAGCTCCTTGGGAACGCATTTATCTATAAGACCAATGCTTAAAGCTTTTTTCCCAACCACACTTTTGCCCGCTAAAATAATATCTAAAGCAGCTTGAACTCCGATAAGACGAGGAAGTCTTTGCGTTCCACCAAAACCTGGAATCACACCAAGATTAACTTCAGGTAACCCAATCTTTGTTGCCGGGTCATCAGTACCAATTCGATAGTCACAAGCTAAAACCATTTCGCAGCCACCACCCAAGCAAGCGCCATGAATGGCCGCGATGGTGGGGATTTGCAAATTTTCTAACTCATTAAAAATAGATTGACCCAACTGACATGCCTCTTGAGCATCTTCTGGGGTTTTAAGACCTTTGATTTCTTCGATATCAGCACCCGCAATAAAAATGCTGGATTTGCGAGAAATCAAAATAACCGCTTTAAATGCAGATTTTGATAACTCACCGATAATCTCGTGGAGCCTCGCCAAAACGGGGCTTGCCAATTTATTTGCTTTTTCCCCGGGCATATCAAACTCAACCCAAACGATCTCACCTTGGGCAGTTAATCTAATGGCTTCTCCGTTAGGAGTGATTCGAGTAATAATACTAAGATTCTCTTTCGACAACGATGGCTCCACCTTGTCCTCCGCCTATACATAATGTTGCTAATCCAAACTGAACGTTGCGACGATTCATTTCTTTAAGTAAAGTCAAAACAAGCCTTGTGCCTGTGGCCCCAACTGGGTGTCCCAACGCGACGGCTCCACCATTCACGTTCAAAATTTCAGGGTTAAGATCACCAGTAGCTTCTTCAGAGTTTAATCGATCTTTTGAAAATTTCTTTGATGAAAACGCTTTTTCACAGGCAATAACTTGGGCCGCAAAAGCTTCGTTAAGTTCAACCAGTCCCATGTCTTTAAGTTTAAGACCGGCTCGTTTAAGGGCCAGGGGTGTAGCTAAGGCGGGACCCAAACCCATTCGCTCAGGTTCAATGCCGGCAAACGCATAAGATCTCATTGTACCCAAAGGTTTATATCCTATGCTTTGAGCTCTCTCTCGAGACATCATCAAGACCATAGCGGCGCCGTCGGTGAGTGGACAAGCGTTGCCCACCGTGATTGAACCGTACTTTTTATCAAAGTAAGGTTTTAGTTTTGCAAGCATCTCCATGCTTTGGTCTTTTCTGGGACCAATATCATCTTTAATAATGTTTTCGTATTTGGGAGGCAAAAATACCGGCGTGATTTCTTGTGCTAATAATCCTTTTTCCATGGCAGCCACCGCTTTTCGGTGACTCCCCAGAGCAAATTTATCTTGTTCTTCTCGAGAGATTTCGAATTCACGGGCTAAAATCTCAGCGGTTTGGCCCATATTCAATCCACAAAACGGATCAGTAAGACCTACAACAATAGAAATGACAGGCTTTAAATATGCAAGTTTGAGTTGACTTAGCAATTGAAGCTTTTCAGGAAAAGACTTTGCCGACATCACTTTTGCAAAGACGTCGGTGAACTCTTTAGAAAATAAAAGGGGCATATTAGACATGCTTTCAGAACCGCCAGCGATAACCACATCAACAGTTCCACTTCGAATTTTGTCAAAGCCATCGGCAATACTTTCAAGGGCCGAAGCGCAATTACGATGTACTGAATACGCCGAAACTTCTTTTGGAACTCCTGAATTTAGAGCGATCACTCGAGAAATATTCACCGCATCGGCCGGTGTCCCTGTGTTGCCAATAATCACCTCGTCTATGAGTTTGACGTCTAAATTAGTTCTTGCGATGAGTTCTTTGAGGGCGTCTTTTCCTAAATCTGCCGCATGAATATCTTTAAACTGTGATCCTGCTTTGACAAATGGCGTGCGCACACCATCGACGATGACAACGTCTCTTTGTGATGACATTTTCTAAACCTCTCTATTTCTAAGGCCCAGTGATGAGGACACTAACTTCACAAGCTTACAGGAAAACTTCTGATGACTACGCGCATAATCGTCTAAACCTAGATATTTAATAGGATTTCGTCGTGAAAAGTCCCATTCGCTTTATTGACATCAACTTTATCGACGGCCTATGTTGTACGTTTAAGGAGAAACAGATGTCGTTTGAAAATGATGCGCTGGCCTATCATAGTTCAGGCAGAAAAGGGAAGATCGAAGTCATTTCGTCTAAACCCTGTTACACCCAACGCGATTTAGCTTTGGCCTATACACCCGGTGTTGCTGAACCTTGTAAAGTCATCGCAAAAAATCCAGAAAAAGTTTACGAGTATACATCAAAAGGAAATTTAGTTGCCGTCATCACAAACGGCACAGCGGTTTTAGGATTAGGAAATATCGGCCCGGCCGCTGGAAAACCCGTTATGGAAGGAAAAGGAATTCTATTTAAACGCTTTGCTGACATTGATGTTTTTGATCTCGAACTTGACACTCAAGATTCTGATGAATTTATCAACGCGGTGAGATTGCTTGAACCCACTTTTGGCGGAATAAATTTAGAGGACCTCAAAGCACCGGAATGTTTTTACATCGAAGAAGAACTAAAACGTACAATGAATATTCCTATTTTTCACGACGACCAGCATGGTACTGCAATTATTAGCGGGGCAGCGTTTATTAATGCTTTAGAAATCACAGGCAAAAAAGCTGCAGATTGCAAAGTTGTGTTTTCAGGTGGAGGAGCTGCGGCCATCGCCTGCGCCAAACTCTTTGTTACTTTAGGTGTACAACACAAAAACCTGATCATGTGCGATTCTAAAGGTGTGATCTACAAAGGCCGCGGTGAAGGCATTAATAAATATAAAGAAGAATTCATGGTGGACACCAAAGCTCGAACTTTAAAAGACGCCATGATGGATGCCGATGTTTTTGTCGGTGTCAGTGTCAAAGGTGCCGTCACAAAAGATATTCTAAAAGGCATGGCCAAAAACCCCATCGTATTTGCCATGGCCAATCCCGACCCAGAAATCACTTATGATGATGCCATGAGTGTGAGAAAAGATGTTCTTATGGCTACAGGTCGAAGTGATTATCCCAATCAAGTTAATAATGTTTTAGGGTTTCCGTTTATATTTCGTGGAGCTCTTGATGTTCGAGCCAAAGCCATTAATGAAGAGATGAAAATTGCCGCTGTACATGCATTAGCAAAACTTGCTCGTGAGGATGTGCCTGATTCTGTATCAAGAGCTTACGGCGGAAAAACTTTTAGGTTTGGCCCTGAATATATTATTCCAAAACCCTTTGACCCTAGAGTTTTACTTTGGGTAGCACCCGCTGTGGCCGATGCGGCCATGGCCAGCGGTGTTGCCCGTATGCCCATTAAGAATTTAGATGAGTACCGAGAGACTTTAGAAAGACTTCTTGGCGGTACACGAGGAATTATACGAAACGTCATTAATAAAGTTAAAAGCAGTACAGATATAAATGGCCTACCTGCCATTGTGTTTCCTGAAGGACAAAACGAAAAAGTACTGCGCGCATGTCAAATAATTCTAGAAGAGCGAGTAGCAAGACCTATTATTTTAGGTAGTGATTCCTATGTTCGAACAAAAATGAAAGAGCTTGATCTTCATAATTTAAAAGATCTTTCAATCATTCAGCCTATTAAGTCTGAAAAATTTAATTCTTACGTTCGAAAATTCCATGAAATGCGTAAGCGCCGAGGAATGACTTTTGATGAAGCTGAACGCCTTGTCTATGACCCCAACTATTTTGGGGCCATGATGGTTCACATGGGAGATGCCGACGGATTTATCAATGGTGTAACTCAAAATTACTCTGAAAGTGTGAGACCTATATTGCGAGTCCTCGGGACCCAAACTGGTGAAACAGCGGCAGGGCTATATATCATTGTCCAAAAAAAGCGCACATTGTTTTTTGCAGATACGACAGTCAACATTGACCCTACGGCTGAACAACTAGCAACCATTGCTATCAATAGTGCTGACGCAGCGAAATTTTTTGATGTGCAACCTAGAATTGCCATGCTTAGTTTTTCCAATTTTGGTAGCACAAGGACTCCCCTGACGATGAAAATGCGTGACGCCGCTGAAATAGTTCGCAAGCGCCGCCCCGATCTTATTGTCGACGGCGAAATGCAGGCCGATACAGCTGTTGATCCCAATATTGTTAAAGAGCTTTTTCCATTTTGCGAAATTAAAGACGGCGCCAATGTCTTGATTTTCCCTGACCTTAACAGTGGCAATATCGCCTATAAACTTATGCAAAAAATCGGCAATGCAGAAGCCATCGGTCCCATTTTAATGGGAGTTACAAAACCCGCCAACGTTATGCAGCGGGCAACTGATGTTAATGACCTTGTCAACATGGCCGTCATCACCGCCCTTCAAGCAAAGAGCATGAAAACCCACAATGCTTGATTTAACCCCGGCACCTGAGAGGGCACTTCTCGTTGGTGTGGGTCTCAAAACTGATTCAATAAACGAACTCGAAAATAATATAACCGAATTGGCTCAACTGGCAGAAACGGCTGGAGCTTTGGTGGTAGGAATCGTCAGACAACGCTTGGAAAAAATTGTTCCAGCCACTTTTATTGGTTCAGGCAAAGTTCAAGAAATTGCAAAATTAAAAGATGAAACTCAAGCCAACATGGTCATTGTTGACACTCGACTTTCTGGAGTTCAACAAAGAAACCTTCAAGAACTTATTGGCTGTAAAGTATTAGATAGACCCCAACTCATTTTAGATATTTTTGCTCAGCGTGCTCAAACCCGTGAGGGCAAACTGCAAGTTGAACTCGCTCAGCTTAAAGATCAGGGCCCTCGCCTTATCGGTGAAGCAATTGCCGGTCTTTCAAGACTTGCCGGTGGTATTGGAACTCGTGGCCCTGGCGAAACTAAGTTAGAAATGGATCGCAGGCGCATTCGCACCCGAATGGAGTATGTGACTAAAGAACTTGATGCCGTGAGAAAATCTCGGGAACTGCACAGGCAAAGGCGCCAATCCAGTCGAGTACCCGTCATCTCATTAGCCGGATACACTAACGCTGGTAAATCAACACTGCTCAATAAGCTTACCCGCTCTGATGTCTACGTAGAGGACAAACTCTTTGCCACTCTTGATCCAACCACACGAAAACTTCGATTACCTCGAGGGCGAAACGTAGTTATTACTGACACAGTCGGATTCATCAATCATCTGCCCCATCATTTGATTGAAGCTTTTAAGGCAACATTTGAAGAAATCACGGCGGCAGATTTAATTTTGCATGTCCATGATGCTTCGCACACTCAAGCATCGTTGCAATCAAAAGTTGTTACAGACCTCTTGTCTGAAATAGGTACCAAAGATAAACCCGTGATCCACGTGTATAACAAAATAGATAAAACTCAAGAACCTGCAGAAAAAAGTACTCAGCGGGAATCGCCATTTGTAAATGTCTCTGCCGTTTCTGGCGAAGGAATCGAGAAACTACTGACCGCCATCGAAGATCACTTACTGAAAATGGCCATCCCTGTTGATTTATATTTACCTGCCGGCGAGCCAGCACTCATTTTTGATTTAGCTCGGGACGGAAAAATTATTTCTCAATCCCAGGGGCCTCACATTGTTCATTGTCGTGTCGAATTAAGTGAAGAAGCCCTTCAAAGATGGTCAAGCTTTCTTGACCAAACGACAAAAGAATCTGGCGACACTGGGAACTCTTAAAAATGTTAGAACGCCTGTTTATCACGAAGTATCTTTTTGGCAAAAACAAGGGATCTCTTGTAAAAACCATGGCTTTTCTCTCTGTAGGCGGTATCGGTCTTGGGGTTTTGGCCATGATAGTAGTCTTAAGTGTCATGGGAGGATTTGACGAGGCCATTAAGAATAGACTTCTAGGCGTTCAGCCTCACATAGTCGTTCAAGATTTAAGACCCGAAACTCAAAATATCGTCACCCAAGTCATAGGGGCCTGGGGAAAAGTAGAAAGTTTCTCAAAGCAAGATGTCATTTTAAGAACTCTCGATGGTTTTTTTTCTGGAGCAATTGCTCAAGGAGTCTCCGAAGAGGCCCTGGAGCACTTAGGCCGGCGCGTTTCAAGCAAAGTTGAAGTAATTGATTCGGGAGCTAGTGTTACGACGACTTCTAAGCAACACACATCTGGAATTGATTTTAAACTGGGCCCAAAAGAAGTGGCAATCGGAAATGAATTGGCCCGAAGTCTTGGAGTTTTCGAAGGCGACGAAGTCAATTTGGTAGCCCCTGAAAATCTATTGTTGCCCGCCGGTGAAGTGCCCATTTACGAAAAAGTCAGAGTGAAGGCCCTGGTGCGAACTGACGTCCCCGATATTGATTCTCATATCGTTTTTTATGATGCCGCAAGCGGTTTGAGAAGACTTCAAGAAACAGCAAGCCTAGAGCGAGGTTTAGAGATTCGATTGAAAGATCCAAGCGATTCACCAAGATTTGCCGAAACTCTTAAAAAATCAGGCGTCTTAAGAGTAAAAACGTGGCAAGAACTAAATTCTGCTCTATTTTATTCTCTAAAAATGGAAAAGACATTGATGGGACTATTTTTAGGTCTCACCGTTTTAGTGAGCAGTTTTTCGGTTGTGGCAGTTCTGGTTTTACTTGTCACCCAAAAACGAATGGACGTGGGCATTTTAAAATCTCTTGGTGCAACTAAAGGAAAAATCAGAAGAATTTTTATGGCAATTGGAGCGACATTGGGACTCGTAGGAATCGGCGGTGGCACTTTACTGGGATTAATTGTTTGTTGGTTATTGGCTCGCTACCCCATTATTCGCCTGCCCGATATCTACTATGACACTTCACTCCCGGTTCGTGTAGATAAGAATATCGTCGTCGGAATAGTCATCTTTGGTGCCTTCATCACATTGCTGGGGACTGTTGTGCCGGCATGGAGAATTTCAAATTCTGATCCAGTAAAGGCGCTAAGAAGAGACGACGGTTAACCCCAAAATAGACTTTGAAGTTTTTTCTTAACGCTATCCCAAAAACTAGGATCCTGCGTTTGGTATTCCTTCAGCGAAATTCCAAAACGATCTACAAATGTCTTTGGTGACATGGTCTTAATGTTCTGTGGATCCTTGAAATTACCGATGAGCTGATGGTGCAAATGAGAATCTATTTCAAAATGATTTAATATTTCTAAAGCCAAATCGATAGAATGCATCTGTGGGTTTGAATCAAATTGAATTGTTTCAGAGCTCTGGGGTTTACTTTCAGCACCCAAACCACCAACTGTCCCTTTACCGTGAGCTCCTGATTTTGGTGCAGAATGGGTAGGTATATAAACTTCAAAATCAGATTCAACAACTAATCCGGTTTTTATACCCTCAAGACAATTCCATTCCACCACTTGGCCATGAAAACTAATTTGCTGCTTAATAATGTTTTGGCCTTTGTCCATCCAAGTAAATAGATCGGTGTTCATATCGCTATGAAACCAGCGACTCACGAGCCGATCGCTATCAGTCTCGATAAGGTCAACGGCAACTTCTTTAAGAGATTTTCCGATGCTCTTGCCATTAAAAAACTTTGATGATGGATTTTCTATTTTATCATTCATTTGGATGCTGGATCTCTTTTCATAGATTCTTCTTCTTTCACATCTTGAACTGCCCCACGAAGTAAAAACGATTTTTGCATAGCACGTAATACGATAACCGCCTCTTTTAATGCCTCTACACTCTTTTGGCTTGCCTCAGGCAGTTGAGGAGCAATTTGAGCCATGATGGGTAAAAATTTATTTATCTCGGTGGTTAATACCGAAAGTTGTTCCATGGTTTTGGACGTAGTGTTCCCTAGTTCAGGAAGGTGCGCTGAAAATTCCATCATAATAGGGAGCATTTTATTTACTTCTGTGGTGAGAGTGGCCAAATTCTCCATGGATTTTCCAAGATGCTTTCGCCTTGTCATTTGGTGACTGAGTTCACGCACATCCAAAAGTGTTGGTAATATTTCGTCAAACATTCCGATGATTGCCTTAGATCGTTTAGGATCAGAAAAAGCTTCTGCTACAGTTTGAAGATTTTTTAAGAGACTATCGATGGTGTGAAGGTAGGGACCCAGTTTTCCGCCTCCAAGCATATCCATGATGTCCATGGAGTCTTCCCCTTCGATAGCAGAATTTTCGGCCAGCATATCTGCTGACTTAGAGCCCACAGTGATTTCAACAACTTTGTCACCAATTATAAAAGGTCGAATCACGCGAGCATGTGAGTCTTGGCGGATTTGTCGAGAAAATTCGTTAGATACTGTGAGCTTAACAGAAATGCGATTGTCATCATTCAAATAGACGCTATCTACAGTTCCAGCTCTTAAACCAGAAATTTGAACCATGGTACCCGGGTGCAAACCTTCACCTTGTGTAAACGTTGTGGCAAAATGAAGTCTTGCTGAGAACCAACCTTGTTTTACCGCCACTGCGACAGTAAAAAAGAAAAGCCCGCTCGCCGCAATTATAACAAAGAGCCCAGCGGTTCGTTCGAATTTAGAAAACTTTACTTTCATGCCACCTCTTTTTGAGTTTCAGGTGGCAGGTAATTTTTTACTGTCAATTTACCGTCCTTCAAATTTAGTCGAACGCACTCAAATGCCTCGACAAATTCATGGTCACTGCATGCCATGATAATGACTTCATCGTGCTTACCTTCGTTTCGGTATTTATCCATCCAATATTTAAGTGCTTCTGCACCCTTAGTACCCAAACCCAGACTTGGCTCATCTAAAAATAAAATTTGAGCGTTGGAGACAAAAGACCTAACTAAACCTGCCATCTTTCGCACCCCGGTTGATACCGCCGAAGGTCTTAGGTTGAGAAACTTGCCGATTTGAAAATTCTCGATGAGATCCCTTAAAAGCCCATCACTTCTTTCCATCCTCCACCCACCGTGGTACATCAAACCTAATTTCATGTTTTCAAGAAGGGTCTTGTTATTAATAAGTCCACCATTTTCAAAACAAATGGTTGTACTCAATCGTGTTTGGGTGAATTCCTCAAAACTTATGTTACTCAGATTTCGACCGTTATAGATAACTTCACCGACTGTCGGTTCGACAATACCTGCCATAATTTTTAAGAGCAATGACTTTCCGCTTCCCGGATCGCCCTCTAAGATTATTGTTTTTCCTAATGGTAATTGAAAAGTAATGTCTTTGAGGATTTCAACTTTGCCCTCACCTTCACCATAGCAATGTGTAACATTTTTGATTTGTAAGGATTGAATTCGCTCACGGGGAGTGCGGTTCACAATATCCCCAATTCTTTTAAATTTTTAAGGTAGACAAGAAGGGAGACCGTACTATTAAAGCTCACAGTATACAAAATACTGTTTACAACTGCTTTAGTAGTCACTTGAGGGACTTCGGTGAAGGATTGCTTAACAAGTAATCCCTGATAACAACAGATGGTGAAAATCATCCCGCCACTAAAAATATTTTTTATCAAAAATAAAAACACATCAGAGCGACTGATCGCATAGGCAATGCTGTCAAAGTAGAAGCTAAATGCAATGGGGTGAATAAACTGGCAAATGAGATAGCCGCCAAACAATGCAATGAAACAAAAATAAAGAGCCAAACAGACAACGCTGATAATTCCTCCAACCAATCGTGGAAATACGATGTAGCTCAAGGGATCAATGCCCATGCTTTCAAGTGCTTCAATTTCGCTATTGACCTTCATATTGCCAAGTTCACTGGCGACAGCCGTACCGGAGCGCGCCACTACCACAAGAGCTGTCATCAGCGGGCCCAACTCTCTGATGATGAGAACGACCAAGAGATTTCCCAGCATGTCCCCTCCACCAACTTTTGAAAGTTGGGCGCTGGTTTGAATAATAATAAGGGTTCCCGTTATGAGGGCCAAAGTTGTAATGATGGGAAGAGCTTGAAAACCCGTAAAGTAAATTTGGGCTCCGATGACTTTTAGAATTTCAACGAAGCTATGTTTTTTATTGTAAGAAAATCCTGAACGCATACTGATATAGACCATGGTCCAGATTGAAATGGTGTATTTAATAACAGCTACGAAGCGTTTTCCCACAGAATCGATATAGGTTAGGATAAACAAAATACACCTCCGGTATTCCAGTTTCCGTGTCGGATAGGACTTATCTATTCTTGATGAATTCCGAAAAGATTCTTGATGAGTGTCAGTGAATATTGCGAAATAACGCTAGACGTGTTTCTAAACATGACGGGTCAACTTCCGTTTGACGTTTACATTCAACTCACTCCAGAAAAATTCACAAAATTATTCAAACGTGGTGACGATACCGACAAGGGACGCTTTGAAAATTATGCCAAAAAGGGTGCAGAAAAACTTTATATTCATCGCAACGACCGGCGAGATTATATTGGAGCGACAGAGCGGCTCATTCGAAAAATGGTTGGCAGCCAAAAATTTATGCCAAAAGATGCCTATCGTGCACTTGAAGAATTATCTGAGCAAACTCTTTTTGAAATTTTCGAAGACAAAATATTTGATGAAGAATCCGTTTACCGAGCTCAGGATACAATCAGATCCTATGTACAGGTCCTTAAAAATGATGCTGGCGTACTAGGTCAATTCATTCAACTTGCAAAAAATGAAACTTATATGGTGAGACACTCTATAGCGGCAGCGGTTTTCGCTCTTCTTTTAGGAAGAGCTGCCCAAAATACAAATGAAAAACTCTTAGAAATTATCGGTACCGGCGCCCTCCTTCACGATATCGGGATGTCGGCCCTACCCAGCAACATCAATGAATTAGATCGTAAATTGACAGGTCCAGAATGGAAAGCAGTGAAAGAACATCCTGACTTAGGCCTAAAGATGACTGAGTCCCTAAAAAACTTTCCTCCAGAGATTTACCAGGTCATCGCTCAACACCAAGAGAGCTATGATGGGACAGGCTACCCCAAACAACTTCGCGCCGAAGAAATTTACTATCCCGCTCGAATTGTTGCCGTTGCCGATTGTTTTAGTGCTTTGACAACCCGTCGCGGCGGCCGCTCTTTGTTTTCTCCTTCAGAAGCATTGGCGCTTATGCAAAGTGAAAGGTTAAAATTTGATCCAACACTGATGACGGCGTTTACGAAGCTTCTATCGCCCAAAAAACGTCGAGTCGCCTAAGGTTTCACTCTTTACCCGCAATGAGCTCACGAGAATTCAGAATCACTACTACAGCGGCACGCCATTCTGGCTGTCACATCAAACCCGCTTCGGTTTGGTGTCACTTCGGCGTCGGCACGCCTTCGTGGCTAACAGGGGACCCCGAGAATTGCCATCCATGGCCCCTGATGCCGCCGCCTTCGTAACACCAAACCGAAGCGGGTTCAGTATACGTAATATTGAAGGTTTAGCTTTACCTAATAAACAAAAACTTCATAGAAGAGATACTTGTACCACTCTTCAAAGACTGTGCTCCAAAACCGCGTGTTCAAAAGACCGGGTTTCATACGCAGTCTCTCACTTGGTATAGAGTATGGAATAATTTGGATGGCAGGCGGAAAAACTTGGGCAAACGTCTTTAGTGCTCTGAACATATGATAGTCTGAAGTTATTAAAAGAACTGATTGGCATTGGAGCGCTTCTACAATTGTTAGACTTTGCTGAGCATTACCTGCCGTCGAATTGGAACGCCTTTCTAAAATCACATTCTCTAATTTGATCTCTGGATAAAAGAGGATTTCGGGAAACATATCACTCAAAGTTGAATGCTGGTGGACCCCCGAAATTATAAGCTTTTTGATCTGTTTTTGGCTTAATATGGCAATGCCTTCTCGAATGCGACCAGCAGCTCCTGTTAAAACGACTCCGCAGTCCGCCGGTGAATTCCCCGAAGCAAGAGGGGTTGAAAGCAGGATTTTTGAGTATTTATTTACACTATAGATGGGGACAACGACCAAAAGTATAGAAAAACAAGTCACTAGAATACGTATAAGTTTGAATTTTCTTGTGGATTTACTAGTGGTTATGTTAGAAGTTTGTTTCTTATTCATCTTTTAGGAGCTTGTCCCATGGCCAAATGTTTTTATTGTTCAAAACAACAAGTCACCGGCAACAAAGTCAGCCATTCAAATATCAAAACTAAGACTAAAAACAACCCCAATGTACAACACTTAAAAGCATTAGTCGGCAAAAAAGTTCAAAGAGTATGGGCTTGCACTCGCTGCATTCGCAGCGGAAAAGTAGTTAGACCCTTGGTTCGAAACCTTCAAGAATTAAGAGCTTCCGTCTAGTTCATTTCAAGGCCGCGTTGCAATCTGGCAGACAGGTGGCAAAACATTCATAGAATCTAGTTTAGGCTAGCGATTGCCTCAATTTCTACATCAACCCCTTTAGGTAATGCCGAAACTTCGATCGTACTTCGTGCTGGAAAGTCAGTAGTAAAGTAACTGGCATAGACCTCATTGACATCGGCAAAATCATCCATATTTTTTAAGAAAATAGTCGTTTTGACGACGCTACTGAGAGATGCCCCGGCAGCCCCAAGGAGCGCTTTTAGATTTTCTAAGACCAGTTTTGCTTGAGATTTTACATCACCTATTTCAACTTGATTTGTTTTTGGATTAATTGAAATTTGACCGCTGCAAAACAGTAAGTTTCCCACTCGTACAGCCTGGTTATAGGGGCCCACTGGCTTGGGGGCTTTGTCGGTTTGAATTATTTTTCTTTCCACATGAAACTCCTTGAAAACAGGTTCGTTTTAAGTATCTCTTGGAACTTTTAGGTCTGTCAAAAACTTTGACGTCTGCCAAGCGCTTTTGGGCCGATACATTTCATGTTTACCCTTGCTCTTATATAGGAGGAACAGCCAGGCACAGTTGGTGCTAATTAATAAACTATGAAGATGATTTCATTTATAATTTGCCTAGCAGGATTGATATTAACGATTCAATCTACGACTTGTTTCGGATCCCCTGAGGCGGCCATTTTGGAACTTCAAAACCTACTTCATGCTGAAGAGGAATCTCGCGTCAAACTCACAGGCGATTTAGTAATAAGCCTACAGGCCATGCAAAGTGTAAGTGCGATAAATCCAGCCGATGAAAGCATTGATCCTGATCTGCAAAGACATTCTACAAAAATCTATGATGTCAAAAATAATTTGCTTGAAAACAATTTACGCATTGAATTTCTAAATTCTTTTATTTCTGGATTAGATCGAAGTGGTAATGGACGAAACTACGCGGTAGCTCTTCTCATTGATCTCGCGTCAAGACAACTATTGAGTTCAGTGGAATCGGGTTCTGAAAATAATATTTGGCTTTTCGAAGTTTATCTATCCATTGCACTCAGAGACATTATGGAACCCAGCGAGAACTTTGCAGAATTCGTTTCAAAATATATGGCCTTTTCCGGTCTTCGTGACCCCCGTTCCCCTCATGATTTCTTGCGACTTAGAAAATACGTCGGAGGAGAATCAGAACCACAGAGTCCCCCACAAGAGCAAAAACTCTTGGATGAAAAGTTAGAGGAAGAAAATGCCAAACCTCCAGATGGTGGAATCTAAAGTGGCAGTCTCAGGCAAGTTCATCTTTTTGCCTTCGTCCCAAATTCCTTTGAGTTTTAGAGTTTGCTAAATTTAAACTTATGTTGCATACCCTGAGTTTATGAGTGAAACGAATTTACCTTATTGGTTAGAGGTTCCGGCGATTAAAGGGGACCTGGCTCCACCACCTAAAAATGCGTCTATTGTTATTGTTGGGTCAGGGCTTTCGGGGGTGAGTGCGGGATATTTTCTTCAAAAACACGGTTTTGAGGACATTCTTATTCTTGACTACAAAACTGAAGAATCGGCGACTTATCGAAACTGCGGACATATTCTTCATGGAACCGTTGAATCCATGAAAGCATTCTCAGAAATTCACGGATACGAAAAGGCAAAGGAGCTTTGGCAATTCTCAATTGATATTTGCCAAGTCGTTCAATCAACGATCCTAGAACTTAAAATTGATGCCGACTATCGAAGAGACGGCTACCTCGTTATCGCCATCGACAAATCTGAAGAATTGGAGTGCCAAGTATCAGTAAAACTTTTAAAAAAAGCCGGTTTTCATTCAGAATTTATTGATGCAATTGAAATCTCAAAACTTGGATTTAAAAACTGTCTTGGAGCTCGATTCGAAAAAGGGTCAGCTCAAGCCCATCCCGTCAAGTTTAGAAATGGCGTTTTAAATGAATATTTAAGGGGTGGGGGTAAGTATCACTCTGATGTTAAAGTCACAAAGCTTGAAGACTCAAGTAGTGGCGTTTTAGTACAAACTGATAAAGGCCCTATTCATTCAGACGCCGTTGTCATTGCTGCCAATGCTTACTCACCCCTTTTCTCAGATTTTTTCAAAACCAGACGTCTGATTGAACCTTTTCGAGGTCAAATCATTACCTCAAAACCGCTTAAACACCAATTCAAAGTTAAATATCCCCATTCATTTGACCATGGTTACGAATATGCCCTTATTACTGAAGATAATCGCCTTATGATTGGCGGATGGCGCAATTATTCGCCCACAAAAGAAGTGGGTATTTATTCTATTGAGACAAATCCGCTTATTACTGACGGACTCAAAAAATTTGCAGAAAATCACTACGAAATAAACGAAGAAATTCAATGGCAATACAGTTGGGCCGGAATCATGGGTGCGAGCCAAACGTCCTTACCCTTTATAGGCCCCACTAATTCTGATCGGATTTTCTCTTGTGCTGGCTACACGGGCCACGGGTTTTCTTGGGCCCACGGATCAGCCGCATTGTTAGCTCGAATTATCGCAGGGAGTTCAGTACCAAGTGTAGCGAAGTATTTTAGCCCGAAAACATTAGGGCTTAAATAAGAATAATTTCAACTAAGCATTGAATAACTTTTATTATTGCTTCTAAGATATGCCACAAAGAGGATCGGCATGAAGGACAACAAAAGGCTTATAAGTATTCGTGCTGAATCAATATCAGAAATACTTGTACCTTGATTTTTCACTAAGCCACAGCTTGAGTTCAAAGCGTTCGGATTGAAATCCCCACTGTAGTTACCTGAACTAAAAGTTGAATTTTGATCCAGCGATTGGGAAATGTTAGAGCAGGAATTCGCGGCCGGAGTTCGATCTGCGTCGCCTGGATTCATGCCTGCATTAATTTCTAAGATGTTTGATGTTCCATCGGTATCGCTATCTAGATTTTCAATATTTGAAAATGCGGTCACGGCATTTTGATCTACAGCTTGGTTGGCCGCCACAGGTTCTAGCTGGCCCCAAGCAGAGAACCATGCATTGCCGTAGAGGCCTACATTATTAGCTCCGGCATTGTTTCTATCTGTATGGCAAATTTCGCATCTATTGCAGTTCTTTAAGGCGTAAGGTGTGGTCGGATATTTTTCTACAAAGGCTTGAGCGTAAGCAACAGTAGCCCAACTATATGAAGGTATTAAATTAAAAAGGCCTAAAATTACCGTTATCTTTAATGTCTTAGAGTTGACTTTCATTTCCCCTTTTCTTCCCCCTGCCTTTACATAAAGCAAAGGAGAGGCCATGGAAGCCAAAGGCCATTAATTTTAAGTTCACCAATTAGAACCTGTTTGAAGGCCCTACAATAAATCATTAGAAAAGTGTTAAACGCATGATTTTACTACTGAATATATAAAATGAAGCTTTCTTTACAGTTGCCCAAAACTTGGCCAACCACTCTAAAAATAGAGATTGACTAGAGTTTTTAGCGACATTTTTATAAGCATTTGAAATTATTTACTTTTATCGGCTGTGTCTAAGTAATGTTCAAAATGTATAAGATTTAGTAACGCAAAGCATTGTAGTTTTGGCTACTTAGAAGTTTCGTTAATTTTTTCGAAATATTAAACGACATCCAAATTCCCCACCAACTGGCCGCATTATTTTCATAACCCCTTGAAACTCCAGAAATTGACTTTCTTGGCTCGGTCTATGCTCTACAGATAAATACAATCGAAGCTAAGGGGTATGTAAATGAAAAGCAAATTAGTGGTAGGGATAGTCTTAAAATTTTCTAGCCTAGTAATAGCGACCCAGCTCTTCTTACCGGGAATCTCCCAAGGGCAAACGCTTTCAGCGACGGCCCCAATAAGTATAGAAAGACAAACCGCTAGAACAATGTTCATTCGATTGACCGGTGTCATTCCCGCAATTGATTCTGTCGTTCTAGATCAAATGGAAGCAAAAATCAAAGCTGGAGATAAAGTAGGCGCAGCCAATATCGCCATCGCGGATCCCAACTTCTTAGACATCGTCGTTAGAAATATGGCCACCACAATGTCAAATGTTGCAGAACAAGTAACTGACGATTTAAGTGACTTTGTAGCAACAGTAGTCGGAGTTACAAGAGATAGTCTCAATGCTAAAGAACTTCTTACTGGCAACTATATTTATACATCAAATGCCGCTGGTCTCCCTATCGACATGGTTAATGACATTTTGAAATCAAACAACCACTATGCAGCATTGAGCAGAATGAATAGTTTTGCCTCTACTCTTGTAAAGACGGTCCAACAAATAGTCGATCCAAACGGATTGGCCGTACCTCATCCTGAAACTGCGGGGCTGTTAACCTCACGAAAATTTGGACTAGAGCACCTTACTGCCGGTACCAATCGCCGCGCTGTACGATATACATTTAGAGAATTTCTCTGCCGCGATATTCAAGAGTTTGCTGATCCTGCAGGACCTGACAATATGATCAGCCAAGACGTGGATCGATTTCCTGCCGGCGACAATGCCAAGTTTCAAGCTGAGTGCCGATCATGCCACACCATGCTAGACGGTATGAGACCCGCATTTGCTCACTTTGACTTCTCAGACAATTACGTTAAAAACACACCAGTTTTAGCAAACGGAACTGCTGCAAACCAAATCAACTTAAACCCAACCACTGGTCTAGTTGCAAAAAGCTACATACATGCCGATGTATTTCCTGCGGGGAATATCTTGCAAAATACAAATTGGGTCAACAACGCCACACGAAATTCAACAAACGCAAATTACTTTGGATGGAGAGGCAATACCAGCGGTACGGGCCTGCAGTCCTTTGCGACCATGGTCGCCAACTCTCAGAGCTACAGCCAGTGCTTCACTAAGAGAGTTATTAGGTCAGTTTGTAACAGAAATGTTACTGGCGCCGACGACGGCCTCGTGACCACACTTGCGAATTATTTCGAATCAGCTAACTACAATATCAAAGCACTTTTTAGTGCCGTAGCAGTCCAGCCTGACTGTTTGGGTGAATAAGGAGTTTTGTATGAATGACAAATTGGGTAAAGTTACTTTTCTTGCAAGTCTAACTTTGAGTCTCATACTCCAAACTGGCTGCTACAAAATGGGTTTTAAAGGGGGTTCAGATGGTGCTGACGGCGCCGGAGCTATCAACGGTAAGTTAGATCGAAATATCGTCCCAGGTAAAACGGCACAAGTTCTAAATTTCAGAGCTGTAGGCAAAAGTCTTTCCAATTTGGCCGGAGTACCGTTGTCGACACAAGCCAATACTTTTTTAAACAATGATATAACAACATATTCACTATCCAGTGCATCAGACACGATCACGGGTCCCATGTTATTTAATCTGGCAAAACTAAGTGCTGAAGTTTGCTTGTCCCTCGTGAACAAAGAAAAACCTTTAGTCGCGGCTAACCGCAAGTTCTATAACTCTATTGACTTCACCAAGGTTCCGGCAGCTCAAGTTTCAGGCCCTGCCCTTGACGATGCGGTCAATCGGGTATCACGAATGGTTTGTGGTCACGACGCTTCAGCCGCAATGGTTACTTCAATACGATCAGATTTAACAGCTGCTACAACGACCAACACAGTTCAAGATACATCCAATGCAGCTTTAATGATTTGCACAGCTTACATGTCAAGTGCTTGCACCGTAACGAACAATTAGGGTTTAGAGGTTTTGGAGGAGTAGTAAATGAATAGCAAAAATCAGAAAAAAGATATCAAGGACCTGTTAGCAGGCTTCAAACCTCAGCCGGGTCACAAGATGCCGGTGACTCGAAGGGAGTTTGTAGCTCAAGGACTAATCGCAGGCACAGGTTATATGTTTCTTCCTTCACTTCTTGATGCAATCTTAAATGGCTCCATCGCACGGGCTGCCGAATGTGCCACAGGTTCTGCAGCAGGAGGATTGACTCTCCCAGCCCACGTGACCGTAGGGGCTAGTGGTGGTGCGTGTTTTGCTTGGGATTTTATTCCCGGAGATGCCGGTGGAAATTTTTTAAATGGTTACACAACAATTGGTTTACCAAATAATTCGCTTTTAGCCAGCCCTTTTGCCAATACCAACTTAAGAATTTCAACAACAGGTACCATGGTTCCGGCAATTCTGGCTGCCGCAGGAGCAGCAGTTTGTGCCCGCACAACTGTTATTCCCATCGCAGTCAAATCAAGTGATGACAACAATACAGACAAATTAGATATTTCAGCGTCCCTGGTTAATGTGGGACTTGTAAGCAAGGTTAAAGTCATGGGTAATCAAAGTACGGCAACAGGTGTTTCATTTTCAGATGGTATGGGTCTAAGTCCCGTAACTCCATTTGTTCCCCGTTCTGTCAACGACGTTGTAGGAGCCCTCGGCAGTCCTGCTGTCGGTGCCTTTGCAGCTTTGCCAATGGTTCAACGAGATCGGGTGATGCGCATGATTTCAAATATCTCTAAAGACGAAGCAAGCCGTCTTATGCAGGCGAGCACTGGCAAACAAGCTGCCGATTTATTGGATTGTGCCCACACACAAAATATTACTTTAGCCACGGCTCCAGCCAAGGGCGACCCACGAATAGATACTCGAGTTAATACAATTTGGGGCCTCACAGCAGTAAGCAACGACTCAAATACTGTGGAAGCCGCAATGGTTTTAGCAGCTCTTAATGGAGATTCAGGACCCATCGGAATTAACAGAGGCGGTTTTGATTACCACAATCAAGGTCAAACAGTTCAAAACAATAAACACGTAGAATTAGGTACACTCATTGGCCGCATTCTCGCTTCGGCAGCAGCCATTGGAAAAGACGTGGTCATTTCTCTTATCACTGACGGCGCAACAAGTGCTGGTGGTGACCTAGCTCCTGGTGGCGATTCGGGCAACCGTGGAATGAGAGTTCAATTTCATTTTAAAGCAGCCGGTAATCTTCCCAATGTCAAAGCACTTAATTCAATGATCGGATATTTTAATGCTTCTCAACAAAATGACCCGGGTTCACCAACACGAGACAACGAAACACGAGGAGCAATTTCAGCTTTATTAAATTATCTGCAATTTGCAGGACAGCTCGGAATGCTTAACACAGCATTCCCTGGTAATCAGCTTAGCACGACGGACATCAGCACACTGACGGCCTTGGGCTAAAGCGGCAGCATAACGTGAACCAATGGGCGTGATGTCGCGCTTTGATTGCGGCGCGCCCATTGGCCTTCCCCATTTCTCTGAGGCGGTCATTGCATCAAATCTGATTATGAAACTTCAATACAAAATAAATCTTCTAAAATGCATAATTGAAGTCTATTTCAGCTTCCTTGCGATTTGATCATTTTAGCTAGTTTCTCTACCCAAATATCTTCAGCATTTAAACTAGGAGCCAAGTGAAGAGCCTCTCCCCCAGCATCTAAATATGCTTTCTTGCCTCTTATAGCGATTTCTTCAAGAGTTTCTAGGCAATCGGCCACAAAGGCCGGGCAAACCACCAAAAGCTTTTTAACTCCCCTTTTTACCAAATCTTGATAAAGAAGATCGGTGTAGGGCTTGATCCAAGGCGTTCGGCCCAGTCTTGATTGAAATGAAACTTCATATTTATCTCTTTGAAGACTTAAACGGGAGGCTAAAAGTTTAGCTGTTTCAAAACATTGAGCCCTGTAGCAATCCCTGTTGTCGTCTCTGATCGAGTCGCAACAATCGGGACTTGTAAGACATATTTTAGATCTTACGACTTTTCTAATATGTCTTTCCGGAATCCCGTGAAAACTAAACAAAACTTTTTCAGGTCTATGATTTTCAATCTCGGGTTGAATAACTGACACAAAAGAATCAATGAACTTTGAGTCATTGTAAAAAGGCCTAAGTATCTTAAATTTCATTTCTTTAAATTCATTTTTTGATAAATCCTCTAACTTTTTTGAAATCGATTCAGTAGCGGCCAATGAGTATTGAGGATAAAGAGGAACTACATTCACTTGCTTAATCCCTCGCTTTTTAAATTCTCTTAAAGCACTGGCGATAAAATGGCTACCGTAACGCATACCAAACTCAATATGAAAACTGGGACCTAATTTTTTTTGAAGTTTTGCCGTTAGGTCTTCAGTATGAAATAAAAGAGGCGAGCCCCTTGATGTCCAAATTTTTTCATAAAGAAGAGCTGATGCTCGAGATCGTCGAGGAACAATGAGAAAATGAACTAAGATCCATCGAAAAATAAAAGGAATGTCTATGACGTAGGGATCCATCAAAAATTCTTTTAAATATTCCCCAACAGCCCTTGGAGTGGGAGCTTGAGGAGTACCTAGATTAATAAGTAAAACTCCTGTTTTATTTTCCATTTTGAACCAATAGCGTAAAATTCGACGCCGCTTCGATAATCTGAGAAAGACCTAGTGAACCTAAATAATTGCCAAATAAATAAATACCGTCATCGTTAATATTTTTTTGAAAATTTGAATTTAATATTTTCTCTAAGTCCAAGGTATAATGGGGAATGGCTAAGGGCCAACGTGTCATTTTATACCCTGAGGATTTTACCTTTCCAAAACTTAATTGAGCACGATCTTTGTCAATGGCATCTATGACTTCGTTATCGCTATACGAAATAACTTGAGGATCCCCAACACCACCCATAATCCAAGTTTCTGAATGAAAATCACTTTCTCTTTCAAAAATTTGGTCGTTAAATAGAACCCCCAAGGCCCGTATCTTTTGATCTCGTGGAAATAAACAGCCGAAACCTTCAAGCGGTGTGGTGTATTTAGGATAAAAAAGAGTGGCAGAGACAAGCGGAACATATTCGATTTCAGATAAAACACCTGAAATTCCCGAGCCATGACCAGATAGCATTTGCCTTGCCACGTACGCCGGAACGCAGAGAATTTGTAAATGGTCATTTTTAACTACTTCTGTGCAGTTTTCTTGAAATCTAAATTTTACTCCATTTTTCTCTAGATAGTTTTTCAGAGAATGTGTGAGGGCCCCCATCCCTTCTTTTGGAGCAATGACAAACTTCCCACTCTTTTTACCAGCTTTTTTATTAAAAAAACGTGAAAGTATAAGGCTTGCGCTGAGCCTTTGCGGATCTCCGGCGTAGATGCCCTGAAGGGCAGGTTCAAGGAGATATTTTGTTGGCATTGCGCCTAAAACTCTATTCCCCCAGACGTGAATAGACTCACCCAAATGAGGTTTACGATTTTTGCATTTAAGAAAATGAAAAGCTAGTTTAGCAGTTTCAAATAATCCCATGGGCCATCGACCAGGTCCGTCTCGAAAAATGTATCTTTTTTTAGAATGAGCACTGGGTTTTAGAAATTCAAGACCGATATCTTTAAATACCTCTAGAACTTTATCTGAAACAATAAGACCGTTGGCCGCCGATTCTGCTAAACCCCACTGAGTCTTTGTGGTTTCAATGAGGCCCCCTGCTCGCTCGAGAGATTCTACAACTTCAATAGCATAGCCGGATTTTAAAAAGTAATAGGCCGATGTTAATCCGCTAAAACCTGCACCATAGATCGTTACTTTTTGATTCATAAACTCTGTGAGAAAATCTTTGTCTGCGACTGTTTAGCCCTCAAACGACGATCAAAAGCCATACATGCGTTTCTTAAAAAGGGGCGTCCACTTTGAGTTAGCTTTACTGTGTCTTCATTGATTTCAATAAATCCATCGGCGATCATAGGAGCTAATGTTTCAAGAATCTCAGGACTTTGGTCTCTTTGAATCTTTGTTTCTCCTCGAGTCATGAGTTGTAAAATTTGTTCACGTACTCTTTTATCGTCGGAGGTGAGCAGATGCCCTCGAAAGGTGGCCATTTCACCTGAGGCAATTTTTCTAGAATACACTGGCAAAACTTTTTCGTTTTGATGAAAACAATTTAGGGTTTCTGAAATGGCACTGACACCCAATCCTAATAAAACGTTTGTACGCCTGTCTGTGTAGCCCATGAAATTTCGATGAAGTTCTGAATTAACAAAAGATTTATAGAGGCTGTCCGTTTTCAAAGCAAAATGATCCATTCCAATTTCTACGTACCCAGCTGCTATTAAAATATCCCTTGCGATTTCATAAAGAGCCCTTTTTTCATCACCCACGGGTAAATCAGCTTCGGTAAAAAGTCTTTGGGCAGGTTTAATCCAAGGCACGTGAGCATAACTGTAAAGGGCAATGCGATCGGGCCTTAACCCAACGGTCAAACTGGCAGTCTTTTTGATACTTGCCGCCGTTTGTTTCGGTAAACCATAAATAAGATCAAAATTGACCGATTTAAATCCTAAATCTCGTGCGCATTGGGTCAGGTCAGCTGTCATTTCTAAGGGTTGAATGCGATTAACTAGACGCTGCACTTCAGGTTCAAAATCTTGAACCCCCATGCTCACTCGAGTAAAGCCAAGTTTTTTTAAACTTGTCAAATGCTCACGAGTTGTTCTTCTGGGATCTACTTCGATAGAACACTCTAACCCCTTGGGGTCAGCTTGCACTTGGCCTAATAGCGGTTTTAAAAGATTTTCTAGATTTTCAGGTGAGAGAAAGGTCGGAGTTCCACCACCCAAATGAATCTCTCGCAAGGGCCGACGGATCAGATTGTCTATGGCCTTTAAATAGAGGTTCCATTCTTGATGTATTGTCGCAATATACCCTTCTTCTTTTGAATGATCTTTAGTTATCGATGTATTGCATCCACAAAAAGTACAAAGAGTTTCACAAAAAGGAATATGCAGGTACATAGACCAAGACATCGTACTCTCAGCAAAGCTCTGGGTGAGCTCATCAATCCATCTTGAACTATCAAGACCCCCCTCCCAATAAGGCACTGTGGGATAACTGGTATATCGGGGTGCCGGTACGTCATATTTTTTGATTAAATCTTTTTGACTCATCGAAAAACCTCTCGAACCGTATCTACAAAACATTTCACGTTTTCTTCTGGAGTTTTCGGCAAGACTCCGTGGCCCAATCCACAAACCCAAGAACTTCGTTTGGCTGAATCTAATCTTCTGATGGGTTCTAAATACTTCATGAGAATTGTTTTAAAATCTCTTGGAGAAGAAAAAAGCAGAGCCTGATCAAAGTTTCCCTGTAAAAAGCCTTGAGAATGGGTATTTAACTCTGCAGCCATATCCCACCGATGGTCAATTCCCAATCCGGCCCAAGGAGTTTTATTTTGGGCGAAGGTCTTAAGATGAGAGTGATTCGTGCCCTTTGAATAATAGCCAAGTTTCTTTGGAAAGGTACTAGCCAGGGTTTCAAGTGTCGGCAAAACATTTTCTTGAAAAATACTTGGAGCTAACTCGCCTGCGGCCGTATCAAAGATCATGACTAATTCGGCCCCACCGGCGAATTGTAATTTGATATTTTCTATCAATAGAGGAACGAGGATTTTTGAAAAATCATTAAAAATCTCAAAGTCTTTTTTTGCTTCAATCAGGGAACCACCATGCTCTCCCTGAACAGCGTAGGTAAAAAGCGTCCATGGTCCTCCGACAAAGCCGATCAGGGATTTGTTTTCTGGCAATTTTAGCCGAGTTTCTTTCATCGCTTCATGCTGAAATTGAAGAGAAGGAATTGCTTGTTCTACAGATTTGAGCTTTCCCCAGTTCTCTTTTGAAAGCTGCCATCCCAAGTGAGGGCCTGATTCATCGTATTTGAGTCCCATTCCTAAGGCTTCAAGGGGGAATAGGAGGTCGCTAAACAAAATAGCCACGTCAAAATCAAAATCCTCCATAGGTCCAAGGGCCACTTGGGCTGCGAGCTTTGGATTTTTGCAAAGCTCCATAAAAGAATGCTCTTTTCTTAGAGATTGATAATGCCTGTGGTATCGCCCTGCTTGCCTCATCAACCAAATGGGAGGAGTCTCTTGAAGTTTCGCATTAAGAACATTTGAAAATCTTATGTTACTCATTTGTACTTTGGGTCTCCCCTAACCATTGGTAACCGATACCTCGAACGGATTTTATAAGTTGCCCATCGTCGTGAAGCACACTTCGAAGTCTCACTACAATATTATCTATAGTTCTATTGGTCGGATTTTTGTCTTCGCCCCAAAGAGAATCCAGGAGTTCGTCACGACTCACAACGCGAGGGCTTGAATTTATCAGTTTCTCAAGTAGCTGAATATCTCTTGTAGGGATTGATTCCTTTTTTCCATCTTTTGAAATCACAGCCATACTTTCAAAATCAATGATGAGGTCATGACATTTGATTTTCTTTTTTGCCCCGTGATTTTGAAGAACGTGTTGAATTCTTAAAAAAAGCTCTTGGAGATGAAAGGGTTTTGGAATAAATTCTTCTGCACCCAATTCGTAGCCCTTAAGACGATATTGAGCCGAAGACATAGCCGTAATAAAGATCATGGGAGTTCGGGATTTGTTTTTCACCTCTTTAGCAAAATCAAAACCCGATCCGTCGGGTAAACCTACATCCAGAAGCACCAAATCATAGGGCCCTTTTTTGAACAGTGTAAGAGCTTGTTTTAAATCTTTGGCCCAAGTTATTTCATAACCTTTGAGCTGAAGTCTCTCTTGGAGAGTAGAACCTAAAGACTCATCATCTTCGACCAATAAAAACTTACCCATGGACAACTCGATCTAATGTCACCTTTGCTGCAAATCCCTTATCATTATGCAAGAATTCTAATTTTCCGTTCATTTTTTCTAATAATCTTCGAGATAGATAAAGACCAATTCCACTGCCACTTGTCGACGAGTGTCTCATAAAAGGCTGACCTAATTTTTTGTATTCGCCCTTAAATCCTTGTCCATTGTCCTGAATCAATATAGAAATTTTTGGCCCCTGCTTTTCAAGGCCAATGAGAACTTGGGTTGCTTTGCCATGAACATAAGAATTTTGTATCAGATTTTTTAATACGCCCTCGACGGCTCGAATATCGGCCCTAACTAATTCGTCTCCTGTAAACTCAATTTGTATTTCTCTCCACTGTCTTTTGATATTAGAAATAATTTGGCTTAAACTTAATTCTTCTAAATGCAATTGCTCTGCTCTCCCAAAACTTGCTAAGAATAAAGCGTTTTAAAGTTGTAGTTCTAACCTGACTGAATCTTGATAAAGTCTTTCTAAGAGCTTAGCCGGTCCTGTAGCCATTAAATCTTCTTGTATACTTTCGACTTGAAGCCTGAGACTTGCCAGTGGGGTTTTTAATTCGTGAGTGAGAATGGCAAAAAATTCTTCAGTTTGCCTATGTCTTTTTTCTTCTCGCAAATTATAATAAAAAAGGGCGATTCCACCAATGACTAATAAAATAAGAAAAAACGCCCCCTCCCCATAGAGCATTCTCTGCCCTCTTAAGACTTCCGTACTTAGTTCAGGATTAATTTCACCGATGCGCCGAACTTGATGTAAGCCATGGATGAGCCACCAAAGAGCTAAAGACACCGTTGTAACCAACCAAATGCCGATTGAAATGCTGGCCCTTGAGTTTAACTTCACCGCCCGCCACCCCTAAGTGCTGTTTCAATTTTTTCAAGAGTACGGTATAAAACCTCATCACTATGGGCCCAAGACATAAAACCCACCTCATAAGCACTAGGCGCAAGGTATATGCCCTGAACCAACACATTATGAAAAAACTGGTTAAATTTCTTTTTATGATCCTTGGGTATTTGGTCAATACTTCGAACGGGCTTATTAGTTCTGCTATGAATCCAAAATAAAGAAGCAAAAGAAGAAATCTGTAAATCGTGTGAATATTTCTCAAAAAGTTCATTTATTGATTTGCTAAAGCTCTCTGTTTTTTTTTGGAGGGTAGGAATAATATTTTCGTTTTCCATTTTCATAAGAGTTGCGAGGCCGGCCCGCATTCCAAAGGGGTTAGCACTTAATGTTCCCGCCTGATAAACGGGCCCTTGGGGCGCAATAAGATCTAGGAGTTTTGCCTTTCCTCCATAAGCACCAACGGGAAATCCGCCCCCAATGACTTTGCCATAAGTCACTAAATCAGGTTCGATTTTTAAAATTTCCGCCATTCCACCTAACGCCACTCTAAATCCTGAAATGACTTCGTCAAAAATGAGGAGAGCCCCGTGAGATCTTGTCAGTTTTTCAAGTTTTTGAATAAATTCTTTGCGTTGAACTAAGAGACCATAATTAGCCGGCAGCGGTTCTATGATGACCGCTGCTATTTGATCTCCGTGAGTTTTAAAAACATTTTCAAGTTTTTCTTCATCGTCTAGAGGAATTGTTAATGTATCAGAAACATTTGTCACACCGGCGCTGTCTGAAGCCGAATCACCGGCTAATCCGCTGCCCGCTTTGACTAAAAGCGAATCAAAGTGGCCGTGGTAACAACCTTCAAATTTAAGAATTTTGCTACGATTAGTGGCGGCCCGGGCGATTCTTAATGCCGTCATCACGGCTTCAGTGCCTGAACAAACAAATCTAACTTTCTCAACCCATTTTATTTTATTTGTAATCCACTCAGCTAACTCCAACGAGTACGGTTCGCAAGTCCCAAAGCTCCAAGCCATATCTGCGGTTTCTTTAACAATACGGCTCACGTCTGGATCACGATGGCCCAAAATCAAGGGGCCAAAACTTTGGCAAAAATCTACATATTCTTTGCCTTCAACGCTTGTTAAAAACGCACCTTGAGCTTGTTTAAAAAAGATGGGTGTAGACTCAACACTCTTAAAAGCACGAACGGGGCTGTGGACTCCTCCCGGTGTTACTTTTAGACTTCTTTGAAAAAGCTCTTCTGAATTTGATTTCATTTTAAACCCACTCCCAAAGATTTAGCGTAACGGGCACCGTATGTAATGATAAATTGAGCGCCGCCGCGCTTTAAAACATACCAAGTCTCTAAAAGTCCCTTATTAAAGTCTATGAGGCCCGCCTTTTCAAGGGCGACGAGGCCCGCATACTCTCCGCTCACTTGATAAGCTCCAACGGGTAAATTTGTTTTTTCAGCAATGGGTTGTATGAGATCAAGAGAAGGCATTGCGGGTTTTACCATGAGCAGATCGGCTCCTTCTTCGGCACAGCGAATAGAACTTGAGATGGCGTCTTGTCTATTTCTCACGTCAATTTGGTATTGAGTTCGGTCGCCAAATTGAGGAGCACTGGAGGCAGCATTGCGAAAGGGACCGTAGAGTTGACTCGCAAATTTCGTGCTATAACTCATAATGGGCGTCATGAGATAGTTACCGGCATCAAGAGTTTCACGTATGGCTTTGACTCGACCATCCATCATGTCGCTTGGACTAATTCCATCGGCACCCGCCTGCGTAAATTTTAAGGCGCTTTGCGATAAAAGGTCTAAAGTCTTTTCGCTATGGATTTGGCCATTTTGGTGAAAGACGCAGCAATGTCCGTGGGATGTGACTGAACAAAGACAAGTATCCACCCACAAATGAAGTGCTCTGCCAAATTTTTCTCTAATCTCAGAAATAACTTTGGTTGTAAAATCATGGTTATAAAAATAGTCGGTTTCACCCATTTTAATCGCAGGGACCCCGAACAAAATAAATTGGGTTACTCCGTTGTTTAGATCTGACTCGATTTGTTTTAACGTTGAGGTTATCGAAAGGCGTTTCGTCCCTTTCAAACCTTCTATCTCCCCGTCGTGTTTTATACCTTCTACGGCAAAGAGAGGTTGAATGAGATGGTTTACGGTAAAACCTATTTGAGATGTCAGATCTCTGATATGGACATTTTGCCTTAGTCTTTGAAGTCTCTTCATTTTAGCACCTTTTCTAACCAATCTTTGTGATTGAGTACAATATTTACTTGAGCATTTTCATCGAGCAGCTCTCGAATAATAGAATAAGTATTCCCGGGTCCGCAAAAGTGGTTGGCTTTCGCGATTTCTGGGACTTTTTCTAACGCCAGTTTAAACTTTGATCCGCTACTCCAATAAAAATGAGTTTTACCCTTGAGATCACTTAAGACATTTTCGTTGGGAATTGTTTTGTATGTGGCTATTGTATTAATGATATGACTTGCTCCGCTTTCCATTATTCCATCTTGGTGGGTGAGTTTCGTGAACGTCACTTTCTTCCCGGTTAAGATATCGATATTTGGATTTTCTTTTTCTCCAAGACTTTCACTGCATCCATTAACCCAAACTCCCCTTTCTATTAATTTTTTCCAAGTGTCAAGGCCACTGCACCAAACGAGACCTTGGGGCATCCAGTCGGTGGGAAGGGCATCAGCTCGAGCAACCCAAAGGGGGCCTTGTGGCATTTGGCCTAGGTTTAGACTTTCTCTTGTAAATCTTAAATCATCTTTGATTTCATTTGGCCAAATAGAATTTGTCGACGATGTTTTAGAAAATTTTGAATTTGAACTAAGCTCAACCGTGTTTAGAATCATACCGCCGTCAGTAAGACCTCTTAAATATTTTAGCTGTCCATAATTTCTGTAGAGCACGCTAATACCGATTTTTTGATGGCAGCCACCGCCATACTGGGCCAATGTTTTTCGTTCTTCTTTTACGGTTTCAAAGGTTTCTTGATGATTTATGCTCTCTAATTTATCGACGATATCAGAGCGGTTAGCTTTTACTTCAATAGCCAGAGCCCCTTGAGCCGCAGCGGCAGGGTTTATACTCAATGGTAAAACGGCAAAGAAGCATTTTGAAAGATGATTTCTCATTTGATCTTGCATCAGCTTAAAT
>JAHFAE010000021.1 GCA_023250675.1 Oligoflexia bacterium
AGCTATGACGGCACGCCTATTTTTTATGAAATACGCGGTGAGGGTAAGCCAATAGTCCTTTGCTATGGAATCGCTTGCCTTATGAATCATTGGCATCATCAGGTGAAGTTTTTCTCAAGTAAGTATCAGGTCATTATGCTTGATTATCGGGGACACCACCAGAGCCCCATTCCACAAGAGCATGGCAATCTCACCATTGATGCTTGTGTCCAAGATATAAAAGCTGTTCTGGAACATTTGAAACTAGAGAAAGCCTCATTCATTGGTCATAGTTGGGGGACTCAAATCCTGATGCGCACCTACGATCTGTATCCCCAAATTTTTGCAAATCTTGTCACTATCAACGGTTTTGCGAGTAATCCCATCACGGGGATGTTCGGCACTAATTTACCCGCGGCAGGCTTTGAACTTATGAAAAAAACTTACGAGCAACTGCCAGAAACGAGCAATTATTTGTGGAAGAAATTTGTCTATAATCCACTAGCCATTTGGTTCACTCAAGTTGCCGGCGGGTTTAATTCCCAACTTACCGCCGTAAAAGATATCGAAGTTTATCTCAAAGGCGTTGCCAGTATAAACATTGAGGTCTTTATTCGATTTTTCGATGCGATGATGCACTACGATGGGCGTTCAGTTGCCGACCGAATTGAAATTCCTGCTTTGATTATTGCTGGTGAACGAGACTTCGTTACTCCGATGAAATATCAAGAAGCTCTTCATAAAAAAATACGGGGATCTCAATTTACAAGAGTTCCTTTTGGCTCCCACTGCACCATGCTTGATATGCCTGAGTTCGTGAATTTGCGAATTGAGAAGTTTTTGGGCGAGATCGGGTATCGATAAAAAAGCGGAGACCCAAAATCGGGTCCCGCTCAACCAACAATACTCTTAGTCTTTTTGAATCATCGCTTTGTAAGCATCAAGAAGGCCACCCGTCATAATTTTGCCTTCTAAAGATTTAAGTGGACGGGCTGAATTAAGAATTTTCTTTTTCACGGTCACGGCGTCATAACTGCCCGTACTCAGGATTAAGCCAGCTACTCCAGCGACATGGGGTGTGGCCATGCTGGTTCCGCTCATCACGTCGTAGCTGTTTCCGGTAAAGCAGCTAAAAACATTTACACCGGGTGCTGCAATATGAACGGTTTTGAGACCATAGTCTGAAAACTCAGCGAGGTCTCCATTTCTATCGGTGGCTGCAACGGCTAAAACATTGGGGACATCGTAGTTAGAGGGGTAGTGATCCCAACCATCGTTGTCAGCGCTGTCGTTACCGGCAGCAGCAACAAACAAGATTCCTTTTGCATTTGCTCTAACTATAGCTTGTTTGAGAGCTTCACTGTATCCGCCTCCACCCCATGAGTTACTTAAAACTCTTGCTCCATTGGCGACGGCGTAATCTATGGCTTTTACCGCATCTTCAAGGGTGCCGCTGCCCTCATCGCTCAAAAATTTTACGGCCATGAGTTGAACCTTCCAGTTTACACCGGCGATTCCATAGCCGTCATTACCCCGCGCTCCGATAACTCCCGAGCAATGGGAGCCGTGACCATGACCGTCTTGGGGGTTGCCATTCTTACTGTAAAAATTGTACCCATGAATATCGTCGATAAACCCGTTGCCGTCATCGTCTACACCTTTCTTACCATTAAGCTCTTTGACGTTTGTCCAAAGATTATCTTTAAGATCGCTATGGCGAAGATCAATACCTGTGTCTACGACAGCAATAACTATGTCTTTGCTTCCGGTAGAAATGTCCCAGGCTTTTTCGGCATTGATGTCAAATCCTGTAGTGCCGTGGAGGCTCCAGCTTTTGTTATAGTCGGCATCATTGGGCGTGCTGTCTATTCTGTATATGTAGTTGGGTTCTGCAAATTCCACCACCCCATTAGAAAGAAAACTTTCTAGAGCTGCTGTTTGAGGTCCTTCTTTTTTCACTACGAATAGATTTCTATCTCCCTGAAAACGAGATTTAACTTGAGCCCCCAATAACATTTCAACATTGAGGACAGACGTCTTAGTACCTTTGACAGGTTTGATTTTTACTAAGAACTCGCCTGGTACTGATTCGGCGGCAAATGAATTGTTTGCAAAAATAAAAAGAGAAAAAACAACGGTGACAGCGGCGAGTCCAAGCTTGTTCATAAGTTCCCCCCATGAAACTTAATTGTTGTTTAACTTGAACAAGTTTAGCAGCGCGACTAATGGCCCCCTAGAAATTAATGGTACGGCCCAGAGGTCCTGGTCTCTTTAATGTTATCGTAAGTATTCAATCTGGCATTTTGGCTAGCGCTATTTTTCTATTCTTTAGTCTGGTGAATTAAATCTTTGGTAATGCCATCAAGATTCGCTTAGCGGTGTCCTCAATTCGGCAACACTAACCAACCTGATTTGTTTTCTCAAAATCAAAACTGAGTTGACCGACTTCAATTGAAGGCGCTTCAGGTGAGGCGTCATGGAGTTCCTCAATATTTTGAGGGGCTTTTTTTAATTCATATTGGGGCGGAATTTTTACATCAACTCCGTAGGCTTGTTTAATTAAGTTTTTTACAAAGGCGGCTTTAACGGAGTCATCTCCGTCTTCCCGAAAACCCAACCGTTCCATGATTGAATCCACGCGATCCATCGCAGTTCTCCCTGAAAGGTTCATTATATTTGTCTTCGGAAGAAATCGCGAAAAACCTTAAATCCTCTAGATGCGTTCTGGTGAAGCGTTACTAAACCCTTCTTTCCTATTGACTCATTTTTAGGCAGTTCCGGCTAAGGAAAATCAATAAATGCGACGCGTCTATCACCCCTTTTTGTTATCAGAGGCGTTTTCAGAATTTGTCGCTAGAGTCAATACAGATCTGGGTTTGGGGGGCTAATTTAAAGACATTTATTGGTAGCTCCTACTATAACTCTATCGTTGGGAGCGCAAATTACTCTAAATACAACAACATCTTCTTTGTTCGTTTGGTGAAAAATAGTACGGGCAATACATCGGCTATTTTTATCAAAGGCCCTGCCATAACAAATCAAACTAGCCGTATCGCCGAAAGTCGAGTTCGTTGGTGGCAAACAAAGGCCCTTTAGTGAAATAAGGTGACCCCCGTTAACTTTCTGCCAAACATCTGCTTTGGTTTGACCATCTTGATCTTCATAGATATAAATCTTAAAACTTGGGTCCCCAATAATAGGCGTCTCACATGTCGCAATATTTCGAGCCGACGCACCAATCGTGATCACCAAAATGGCCAGCATAACTATTGTTTTCATTTTCGGGTCTCCTTTTATAGATAATTCATTATGGTAAACCGTTGCCTCAAGATTCATCCCCATTAAAACGATGAAAATTTTTTCATTAGGCCTGTTTCATAACTGATCGCTTCGCGAGGGTCAACTTGCAAGTCTTTGGCGAGGGGCGGGACTTGATAAAATTCGAAGCGCATCCAGTGCGATACTTTGAGCGTTTGACCCATTTGAATTTCATGAGACTCACAGTTTTATTTCATATTTGGAGAAAGTTAAAATATCATTTCGTGGGTTGAGCAGGTTTCCCCGTAATTTTTCGCCAGAGCCACACCACAGGATCAAAGTGAGCATCGACGATGCGTTCTTTGAGGGGGATTATCCCATTGTCTGTAATCTTAATAGATTCGGGGCAAACTTCTGTGCAGCACTTCGTGATATTGCAGAGCCCAGATCCTAGTGAATCTTTGATCATGTCTATTCGGTCTTCTGTGTCTAAGGGATGCATCTCAAGAGAGGCCGCACGAACTAAAAAGCGTGGGCCCCCAAATTCATTTTTCTTGTCGTGATCACGAAGAACGTGGCAGACGTTTTGGCACAAAAAACATTCAATACATTTTCTAAACTCTTGTACCCGATCTACTTCGTATTGCTGCATGCGCCAAGTGCCATCGGCTTCTTTGGCCTTTGGCTTAAAGGGCTTAATTTTTTTATTGATCTCGTAGTTCCATGATACATCAGTAACTAAATCCCGAATCACGGGAAACGCTCGCAACGGTCTTACAACGATGGGTTTACCATCATTATATTGGTCCATGCGACTCATGCACATAAGGCGGGGTTTGCCATTTATTTCTGCGCTACAAGAACCGCATTTGCCTGCCTTGCAATTCCAACGGCAGGCTAGATCTGTTGATTGTTCTGCTTGAATCTGGTGAATGGCATCGAGAACCACCATTCCTTCAAATTGTTTAACTTTATAGTCTACAAACCGGCCAGAGTTTTTATCTCCACGATAAACGCTCATCGTTGTTTCCACGGCCTAGTCTCCTTTGAAAAGTTCTGCCAAATCTGCAGGCATTTCGGGCAGGGGTTGTTTCACAAGTTGCATTTCATGGGGCCCACTTTTCTTAATTACAAAATTAATCTTTCCTAATTCTTTATCGTAGTTAGGAAAGTCTTCGCGGGAATGACCCCCGCGGCTTTCTTTTCTCAATAAGGCCGCCTTTGCGATAGCCTCTGAGCAGATAAACATGGCACGTAAATCAAGGGCCTGATGCCAACCAGGGTTATAAGCCCGCCCCCCCTCG
This sequence comes from Oligoflexia bacterium, assembly GCA_023250675.1. Classification (GTDB taxonomy): domain Bacteria; phylum Bdellovibrionota; class Bdellovibrionia; order JABDDW01; family JABDDW01; genus JAHFAE01. The sequence continues at coordinate 4,542 of JAHFAE010000021.1, forward strand.
ACACGAACATTATCTACCCGTGGTTTTAGCTTTTGAATTTTTGCCAAGCCTTCACTGAGTTCGTTTTCATTTCGAATGATGCCCACATGATTTTGCATTATCTCTTGAAGCTCTTGAACTATGACATAAGGATTTTCACCACTCGCTCTTTCCATTGGGGCTAACATTTCTTTGCAAGTAGTATCGATCTCTGCTTCTTTTAAAGTTGCTGTGGTTCTTAAATCTTTTACATATTGTGCAGCGCCCATGCCCGCTCGGCGACCAAACACAAGGAGATCGCTCAGAGAATTTCCACCCAATCTATTTGACCCGTGCATTCCGCCAGCGACTTCGCCCGCGGCAAAAAGGCCCGGCAACGTAGATTGCGCTGTTTCACCGTCAACTTTTACTCCGCCCATGATGTAATGGGTTGTGGGCCCGACCTCCATGGCTTGCTTTGTAATATCCACATCGGCCAATTCTTTAAATTGATGGTACATGCTAGGCAATTTTCTTTTGATGTATTCGCCATCTCTTTGGCTTGCAATATCTAAGTAGGCACCGCCATGAGTGCTGGCGCGCCCCGCTTTAAATTCAGAGTTAATGGCGCGAGCCACAACGTCTCGGGTTAATAGTTCGGGAGGTCTTCTTGCTGCTTTATCACCGTCGAGCCACCGTCGAGCTTCGTCTTCGGTGTCGGCATAATCTTTTTTGAAAATTTCTGGGATATACTTAAACATGAATCGTTCGTTTTTACTGTTTCTTAAAACGCCACCTTCACCCCGCACACCTTCTGTGACAAGGGTCCCTTTAACACTTAAAGGCCAAATCATACCGGTGGGGTGAAATTGCACAAATTCCATATCAATAAGATCAGCGCCGGCTTCGAAGGCAATGGCTTGACCATCGCCCGTGTACTCCCAAGAGTTGGATGTAATCTTAAAGGACTTACCAACGCCGCCGGTGGCAAGAATGACAGCCTTCGCTTTGAAAACAATAAATCGACCGGTCTCACGCCAATACCCGATGGCTCCGCATATGCGACCGTCATTTGTAAGAAGTTTATAAATCGTACATTCCATATGAACTTTTACGTTTTTGGAATGAACCGTTTTATCTTGAAGAGTGCGAATCATTTCAAGCCCAGTGCGGTCGCCAACATGGGCAAGGCGGGGATACAAATGGCCGCCGAAATTTCTTTGTAAAATTCTGCCGTCTTTTGTTCGATCAAAAACCGCACCCCAAGCTTCTAATTCTCGAACGCGGTCTGGCGCTTCTTGAGCGTGAATTTGGGCCATGCGGTAGTTATTGAGCATTTTTCCGCCACGCATGGTGTCTCTGAAATGAACCTTCCAGTTATCTCGCGTTTCGACATTGGCTAAGGCCGCCGCAACACCACCTTCAGCCATAACTGTATGGGCTTTGCCCAATAGAGACTTACAAACAAGTCCCACATTCATTCCTAAATCTGACGCTTCGATGGCGGCTCTTAGGCCTGCTCCACCGGCACCGATTACAAGAACGTCTTGCTCAAAAGATTCGTACTTCGTCATTTATAAAAGCCTCACATCAGTAAAGATACCCATGGAACACATACGAATATAAAAATCCGTAAATCCAACACTAAACAAACTGCACCACGCAAAAAGTTGATGCCTCGAATTTAAAAAGCTCACACCTCTCCAGGCTTGAAATTTTACGGGGCCAAATTTCGTGCATGAAAAGCAATCGGTTTTTCCACCGATCACATGCCTTAACGAATGACATCCGAAAGTGTAGCTTCCTAGAAGCAAAACATTGATGGTCATAATAATGGTTCCCACACCAATTCCAAACTGGCCGTCCCATGTAAATGCTTTCACGGCGTCGTAGCCCAACATGAATATAAAAAGCACAGCGACATACATGAAAAAGCGATGAACATTTTGAATAATAAACGGAAATGACGTTTCACCTTTATAACCGTGACCGCGAAACTCACCCACCGCACAACCCGGCGGGTCCATAAAATAGGCTCGGTAATAGGCTTTTCTATAATAGTAACACGTAGCCCTAAACCCCAACGGAGCCCACAAAATCAAGAAGGCTGGGGAAAAAGGAAAGGCGTCCCATTTTATAAGAGGTGCATAAAAAGGCGAGAGATAAGGGCCAAATTCATAGTGAACTCCGATGGCCGCAGCCCATGTGGAGTAAGCTCCAAAGGCGGCCAACCCCAACCCACTTGCCAAGGGTCCAACCCACCATTTGTCACGACGATCAGTAGAAAAAAGTCCAGTTTGAGTGGCGGTGCTGTTCATGCTGATTATCCCCAGTAATTAGCGGTTTACGATGGGCTCAAGATAACAGCGCGAATTTTAATTATCAATGTGATTCTTCTTGTTGCGCGATGCGGCGTTTATTGACATTCCGTCGTTTCGTCTCTCATAATATCTTGAATTCGTCGACGGAGGCTCCTTTCATGAATATCATTGTTTGCATTAAACAAGTGCCCGATACCGAATCCAAAATTCGCGTGAAGGCCGATGGGTCTGGGATTGAAACCACAGACATCAAATGGATTATGAATCCCTACGACGAGTTTGCCGTAGAAGAAGCATTAAAACTTCGCGATAAAATGGCCGATGGGTCCCAAGTTACGGCGATCACCGTGGGCCCAAAGACTCGTGCTACAGAAGTTCTAAGAACGGCTCTCGCCATGGGAGCAGATAACGCTGTCGTCATTAATACCGCAGATAATTTAGATTCAAATTCAACGGCCGCAGCTCTTGCAGGTGCAATTAAAAAAGAAAGTGGTTATGGCGTTGTCTTCACGGGCAAACAGGCTATAGACGACGATTGCGCTCAAGTCAGCCAGATCATTGCTGAATATTTGGGAGTTCCCCATTCTACGGTAATCATAAAGTTTGATTTGGCCGCAGACAAACAAGCCGTAACATTAGAAAGAGAGGTAGAGGGCGGATCAAAGGAAGTTATAGAATTAAAACTCCCCTCTGTTGTCGGAGCAAATAAAGGTCTTAACTCTCCTCGCTATGCAAGCTTACCAGGCATCATGAAAGCAAAGAAAAAAGAAATTAAGGAATATGAGTTTTCGAGTCTTGGTGTGGCGGCCACAGAGGCTAAAATTTCTTATAAAGGATTTCAACTCCCCCCAGCGCGGCCTGCCAGTAAACTTATTGATGGAGATGTGGCCACCCAAAGCGCAACATTGGTTAAACTGCTCCGCGAAGAAGCAAAGGTGATATAAAATGGAAAACATTTTGGTTTTTGTTGAACATAAAGCCGGAAAAGTAAAAGGAAGCTCTTCGGAGCTTCTAGGCGCAGCAAAAAAATCAGGAGCAACGGTACATGCAATGGCTCTTGGCCCTGGCGCTAAAAGCTTGGCCGATGAACTGGGAGCCTTAGGCGCGTCGGTTGCCTATGTTTGTGATTCTGAAAATTTAAAAAACTACAATCCCGAAGCCTATCTGCAAATGGTAAGCGGCGTAATCAAAGATAAGCAGCCGGCTATTTGTCTTGCGGCCAATACGAGCCTTGCAAAAGATCTTTTTCCTCGAGTTGGTGCGAAAGTGGGTTGTGGCGTGGCATCTGACTGCACCTCGCTGACAATAACTGGCTCAAATGCTACTGCTCGTCGGCCCATGTACGCAGGAAAAGTTTCAGCTGAGGTTGTGTTCAGTAATAGTTCCACAAAAATCTTTCTTATGAGACCAAATGCCTTAGGACCCGCGACAAACTCTCCGGGGAAAAAAGCAGATCTCGTTGACTTACCGGCTCCGTCTACGGATTTAAAAACGTTAATTAAAGAAGTCGTCACAGGAACGTCCAGCAAACTTGATCTCACCGAAGCAAATATTATTGTTTCAGGGGGGCGAGGTATGAAGGGTCCAGAAAATTTTAAGATTCTCGACGAACTGGCCTCTGTTTTAGGTGCCACGGTCGGAGCTTCTCGTGCCGTTGTGGATGCGGGTTGGGTGCCCCACGATATGCAAGTGGGCCAAACGGGAAAAACTGTATCGCCCACATTATACATTGCGTGCGGAATCAGCGGCGCCATTCAACACTTAGCAGGAATGAGTTCGAGCAAAGTCATCGTGGCGATTAATAAAGATAAGGATGCCCCCATATTCCAAAAAGCGACCTATGGAATTGTTGGAGACTTATTTGAAGTCGTCCCTCTTTTGACCGCCGAGTTCAAAAAAATTCTCAAATAAAATGACGGCCTTTCGAAACCTATTGCTGGCACCACTCATAATCGTTCTTTACTGGGCTTGGTCTCGGACTTGGCGAATCCAGGTCTTAGAAGACACTGACTTTATCCAAGAAAAGTTTAAGAACCGTGTGGCATTTGCCCATTGGCACGGTGATGAACTGGTCGTTGTAAGAGTCGGGCCCCGCTACAAATGCGCCGCTATGACAAGCACCTCTGACGATGGCGAACTCATGACAAGGGTTTTAAGATTCTTTGGTTTTGGAATAAGTCGCGGTTCAAGCACTCGCGGCGGCGCTCGAGCCCTTGTGGGCATGATCAAACTCACTCAAAAAGGGTACAATGCGAGCTTCGCCGTGGATGGGCCCAAAGGCCCCAGACACAAAGTTAAACCGGGCATTTGGTATTTAGCTAAACATGCCGGCACAAAAATAATACCCACGGGAGTGGCCAAAAAACAGGCCATTGTATTTAGTCGGTCTTGGAACAAAACTTATATTCCCCTTCCTTTTTCTAGAGTTGTTGTTAGTTTTGGAAAACCAATTGAAATTCCTGATAAAATCGAAGACCACGCTCTTCCCACATTGGTAGCTCAATTAGAAGAGCGCCTTCACCTCCAAAGAGGTCACGCACAAGCCGCATTGTTAGGAGCACGAAATGCAAAGTAAAACCATTTTGATCTTGGCTATCATCGTCTCGGCATGCGCGACACAAACAACGTCCGAAGATTATGCGAACCAGATTGTCACTCAGACAGACTCCCCGGTCGGTAGCCCAGGTCTTAAAACGCCCGCCATGCCCTTGGCCCCTGTGGCCCAAATTTACTCAGGCAATAATTCTCCAATTATTAAGCATATAATATCCGGCAGCGCCGCCGAGCATTTTGGGTTTAAGCTCGGAGACCTAATAGTTGAACTAAATGGCGAAAAAATATCGATTGCATCACAATTTGAAAAGCGCATTCGCCAAGCCCCCCAAGATTCGCATGTCAAGTTTCTGAGAGGGCGAAATTTGATTAGCCTCCCTGTGGTTCTTCGGCCAGAAAAACCAAGATTTGGAGCAAGTTTTGAACCTTCCCATATTGAACTCATCAATCCCAACTCACCCCTGATTGCGTACATTCATGTCAACGAAATGACCGTTCACGCCGAGATTACTTACAATGAAAAGACAGAAAGTCTTCGCCTCAACCTCATAATTGAAAGCTCAAAGCCCGTGCCTCGGTCGATCTTGAAAGGGGCTCTGTTTGAAAAAGGAGCGACCAAACCTTTCGCTATCATAAACGAACCGCTTGACGCGTTGGGCGCATCGCCTGTCGTATTTTCAAAGTCTTTACACAAAAGTCTAGGAGAGACCACGCCAGTTAACTTAGCGCTTCAAGTAGAGAAAAATCACTTTGCCTTTGCGTTCCAATAAGTGCTAGCGTGAAAATTAACTGTAGGAGGCCTTTATGCACCATATGATGCCTGTTTTGATTGGCGTTTTTTTCTCGATCATTGCCCTTGGAGCCGATTCAGGAATTGTGGCAACTGTTGGAAGTAAGTCTATCACCACCGAAGAGTTCAATCGCCGTTATGAAGAGGTTAAAAAACAATCCGTTAATCCACCCCCAAAGAAAATCTTTCTAGAAGATCTCATTCGCTATGAAATTGGGGTTCAAGAAGCGGAGAAAAGAAATTTAAGCAAAGATCCTGTAATCGCCGATCGAATGCGCCAAGAACTTTATAAGGGGCTCATAGAAAAAGATTTAGCCGAAAAGGTCGCCGCCATAACAGTGACCGAACAAGAAATGCGGGATTATTATAAAAATAATCCCGAAATCAGAACAAGCCACGTGCTCATAGAAATTAAACCCGACGCCACAAAAGAACAGCGTGGGGCTGCTAAAAAAAGAGCGGACGAAATCTACCATGAGGTTTCAAGTAGCAAAAAACCTTTTAGCGACCTTGTAAACCTTTACACTGACGACATCTCCACTAAGAAAAATGGGGGGGACGTGGGTTACCAAACCAGATCGTCCCTTGTGCCTTCGTACTATGATGCTGCTATGAAGTTAAAAGAGGGCCAATTGTCAGGTATTGTTGAAACCGCCTATGGGTTTCATATTATCAAACTTACAGGCAAACATAGTTTTGAAGATGCTCGCAAAACACAAGTTCGCGCGGCGCTCTTTGAGAAAAAACGCTTAGCTATTTTTAACGAGTATTTCGACAAGGTTAAAAAGAATTACAAAGTAACTGTTAATGCCGACGGCATGAAATAATAACTGCCATGAGGGTTTGTTTTAGTTTTTTGGCCCTCATTTTTCTATTTTCGTGCACCAAAAAAGAACCGGTCCATTCTGACGAGGCTGTCGTCGTCGTTAATAAAGTAAAATTATCAACAGCTCAATTTGCTCAAGCCCTCGCAAGAAAACTAAAAATCTTTGATGCACTGGCCGTAAAAGATCCGGATAATATTTCGCGCGCCACAGAAAAGATAATTCAAGACTTTGTCGTTTCAACATTATTAACTCAATTTGCCCAAAGTCATGGAGTCACCGTTACGCCACAAGAAGTCCTAGACGAAATGGACCGGGTAAGAAAATCGTATCCCGATGATCTAACCTTTAAAGCATCTCTGGCTACTGATGGGCAGTCTCTTGAAGATTGGAAAAATCGCATCGGGCAATCACTCCTTGAAAAAAAGGCCGTTGCCGCCATGGGGGGGGCTAATTTAACAACTTCGACAGATGAACCCTTGGCTCGAAAGTATTATTCTGATCACAAAGAAGAATATAACAAAACGGCCCAAATTCATCTTTTCCAAATTGTTGTCTCAAAAGAAGAAGATGCCCTTCAGATTCTTCAAAAGCTAAAATCTGGGTTCGCCTTTGAAGTTCTTGCTAAAAAATTCAGTGTCTCCCCCGATGCCCGAAAGGGTGGAGACGTGGGTTATATCAGCAAAGGCGTAGTCCCGGCCTTTGACGCGGCTTTTAATCTACCTATAGGAAAAATAAGCGGGATAATTAAAAGCAGTTATGGCTTTCATATTATGAAGATTCTTGATAAAAAAAAGCCGACTATTTCACCCTTTGAGCATGAAAAAAATAGGATTATCGGTGCTCTAAGGGCATCGAGGCAACAAGAGGCCTTCAGCAAGTGGCTCGCCGACGCGGTGAAGGTGGCGAAAATCGAACGAAACGATATGGTTTTAGACCAAATTAAGGTCAAGACAGTTGGGATAAGTGATTGACGAATTTATTTTTTTCATTATTTCTTTTGGTTTCTCCATCTGCCAATGCCGAGACGACCGAAGGCATTGTCGCCATTATAAATGGAACGATTATCACAAAATCTGATGTGTCAAAGTACAAAGATCGATTGAAAACTGGATCCATTGTTGATGACCTCCTTGGATCAAACACAGACGTCTTGCTAAAAGATGAGAAGGCTTTGCTGAAACATATGATCGACGAGCACCTCGTCGATGATGAGGTGAAAAAACAAAATCTCAACGTAACTATTGAGCGCGTTGAGCAAGAAGTAAATTCAATTCAAAGTCGAAATAATATTTCACGAGACCAGTTGCAAGAGGCATTGAAAAGAGAAGGAACTAGGTTTTCAGATTACCAAGAGTTTATAAAAAAGCGTCTGGAGCGACAAAGTGTTATTGAAAAAGCCATAACTTCAAAAATCAAAATTAGCGATGAAGACGTTGTGGCAGCCTATGAGGCGAAAAATAAAGTCGATTCAGCCACAAGTTTTGAATTTAAAGTAGCTCACATTTTGTTTAGAGAGGGTAAGCGATCTGACGAAGAACAAAAAAAGAAGGCCCTCATGGTTTTTGAAAAGGTCAAAAATGGTGGCAATTTTGATGCCCTCGCGAGTCAGTACAGCGAAGACCCTAATTTTAACGAAGGCGGCTTTTTGGGCAGCTTTAAACAGGGCGAGTTTCTAAAACCCCTTGAAGAAGAACTAAAAAATCTCTCTCCCAATGAAGTGGGGGGGCCGGTGAAAACAAAACTAGGATATCACATTATAAAACTTCTAGAGCGCCATATCATCGCCGACCCAAATTTTGAAAAAAGGAAAGAATCCATTCGTGGTGAACTCTATCAAAAAGCCTTCGTCAAACAATTTCAATTTTGGCTCGATCAAAAACGACAAGAGGCTTTTATTAGGATGAATTAAATGCTCCGCCCTTTGCGCATCGGGATCACCAGCGGTGACGCCCATGGTATTGGTCCAGAGGTGACCGCCAAAGCATTGCGAAAAATCGGTCCACAAAAGGGCATTCAGTTTGTTTTGTGGCGAAACTCTGACTTTCCCAAACAAGATCTTAGACGACTTCGAAAATCTTTTACTCTCATTACTGTTGGAAGCTGGGCCGAGGCTTTACAAAAAATGCCAAGCTCGCCTAAAGAACTTTTAGATGTTTGTGGGACTAACAATCCCGCCATATGGGTTGAAGAGGCCGCCTCATCTTGTTACTTCAAGCATCTTGATGGTCTTGCCACGGCACCCCTTTCAAAGCCCGCCATAAAAGCCAGCGGCATGAAAGACATTGGTCACACCGACATTCTCAAAAGAATTTCAAAGGTCGAAAGGGCTCACATGGTTTTCATCGGTAGCAAATTCAATGTCATGCTCGCTACTGGGCATATTCCAATAGGTCAAATCACTTCGAAAATTTCAGCGGAGTCCTTAGAAGATTCTGTTCGGGCCGCGGCAAAACTCGTCCCTTATTTAGCTAAAAAAGAAATCAAGAATATGAGCAAAAAGCCTTTGGGTTTATTGGGACTTAATCCTCACGGGGGAGATTCGGGCCTCATCGGCAAAGAAGAAGATGCTTTCATCGCTCCTTTGATCGATCGCATGCGCCAAGAAAAGCTCGCCGTAGAAGGCCCTTTAGTTCCTGATTCGGCCTTTACTCCCGATAAGTGGGGGCGATATAGTCTTTATGTTGCCCTTTATCATGACCAGGGCCTGATTCCATTCAAGGCCATTCATGGTCAGAGAGGCGTTCATATTACTTGGGGTTTGCCATTTATAAGGACCAGCGTAGACCATGGCACTGCTTTTGATATTGCGGGAAAGGACAAGGCCGATGCAACAAGTATGCAGTTGGCCATTGAATGGGCCATCAGTTTGGCTCGACAAACAAAAGGAGAAAAGTAATTCATGTTGATGAATGAAGAAATTTTTAGAGAATACGACATCAGGGGTGTCGTCGATAAAGATTTCGATTCTGGCTTTGCAAATATTTTAGGCAAAGCTTTTGCGGTCTACTTAAAGTCCCGCAGTACAAAGCCGCCTTTTAAAGTGTCTGTGGGTCAAGATGCGCGTCTTTCATCAAATAAACTTTCTGAAAGCCTTTGCAGTGGCCTTGCAGAATCAGGCGTTGAGGTTTTGCGGCTTGGTCTTATTACTTCCCCCATGTGCTATTACAGCACCTTTGAATCGCCTCTGAGTGGAGCGATCATGATTACGGGGAGCCATAATCCCCCTGAATATAACGGATTTAAGATTTGTTTTGAAACGTCGACTTTGTTTGGTGATGAAATACAAAAAATAAAATCTATAATCAATACGGGGGAGTACTTGCAGACGACCCCTAAACAAATGAAGGATTATGATATTTTTACTCCCTATTTAAATCGCTTCGGAAGTGATATTTCATTATCGTCTCATCCCAAGATTATCGTCGATTGCGGAAATGGATGTTCAGGCGTAATTGTGCGAAAGCTTTTTAATAAAATGGGAATTCAATGCGAAATATTGTTCGAAGAACCTGATGGTCGATTTCCTAATCACCACCCTGATCCTACGGTTGAAAAGAACATGGGGGAGTTGAAAAAAAGAGTTTTAGAAACCAATGCCATGGCGGGGATAGGTTTTGATGGAGATGCGGATCGAATTGGGGCCTTAGATCATCTGGGTAGGCAACTCTATGGTGACGAGCTCATGGTCATTTTCGCACGGTCTGTCCTTCAACAGTTTCCGGGAACGACCATCATTGGCGACGTAAAGTGTTCTGACCGCCTTTACAACGACATTAGTAAGCGCGGCGGAGTACCTGTCATGTATAAGACGGGTCATAGTCTCATTAAAAACAAAATGAAAGAAACTGATTCAAAGTTTTCTGGTGAAATGAGCGGTCATGTTTTCTTTGCAGACAGAAACTATGGATACGACGACGCCGTTTATGCTGGTGCGCGGCTCGTTGAAATTTTGGCTAGGACTGGCAAAACTATTCCCCAACTTTTAGAGGGGTTACCAAAAGCTTTCTCCACACCCGAAATTCGAATCGATACAACAGAGGTGAAAAAACGTTCTGTTGTCTCGGCTCTTAGAAAAGAATTTGGGGGCGGGGCTTATAAAGTCAATTTAATAGATGGTGTAAGAATTTCGTTTGATGACGGATTTGCGCTAGTGCGGGCGAGCAATACCCAGCCTGTCCTTGTAAGCCGTTTCGAAGCTGCCACAGAAGAACGGCTAAAGGAGATTCGGCGTTTAATCGAAGGCGCCATTAAAAAATACCTGTGAGTCAAGAATTCGATAACGATTTTGTTTCTGACGGCGAGATCAAAATTCGGGGCGCCAGAGAACATAACCTCAAAAATATCAACGTCGATATTCCGCGAAACAAAATCACTGTCATTACTGGTCTTAGCGGAAGCGGAAAGTCTTCCTTAGCCTTTGACACGATTTATGCCGAGGGTCAGCGCCGGTACGTAGAGAGTCTTTCAAGTTATGCTCGACAATTTCTTGAACAACTTAAAAAACCAGAAGTAGATTCAATAACCGGCCTTTCACCTTCCATTAGTATCGAGCAAAAGACAACAAACACTAATCCCCGATCAACCGTGGGCACCGTTACCGAAATTTACGATTTTTTGAGGCTCCTTTTCGCGCGAGTTGGCATCCCCCATTGCTATAATTGCAATCGATTAATATCTAGCCAAACTGTAGATCAAATGGTGTCTAGAGTCTTAGAGATCCCTGATGGCTCCAAAATACATATTTTAGCTCCCATGGTACGCGGCAAAAAGGGCGAGTATCTGGCCGAGTTTCGCAAATGGCTCAAACAGGGATTTGTGAGAGCGCGCATAGACGGCCAAGTAGTCGACTTAGCTTCAGCTCAGAAGTTAGAAAAGACAAAGGTTCATGATATTGATCTATTTATCGATCGACTTATTTTAAAAGAATCCGTTCGTGTGCGTCTTACGGACGGATTAGAAACTGCTTTAAAACTAACCGGTGGTGTGGCCAAAGTTGAAGTGCTGGATACGAAAGAATTTATTCACCTTAGTTCCTTAAATGCTTGTGTAAATTGTGGAGTGAGTTATCCCGATATGGAGCCTCGACTTTTTAGTTTTAATAATCCTCGCGGTGCCTGCCCCCAGTGCAATGGGCTTGGCACCAATCAACCCCAATTTGATTGGGGTTGGACAGAAGAAGACGAGGCCAATATTAAACCCTGTCCCGCATGTAATGGGCAACGATTGCGACAAGAAGCCTTGCATATTTTGTTGGGCGGAAAAAATATTAATGAACTCTCAGGACTAAACGCGAAAGAACTCAAAACTTTTATTGGAACCGTCAAATTTTCGGTCCGTCAAGCTGAAATCGCAGATAAAGTAAAAAAAGAAATAGTAAGTCGTTTAGATTTTTTATCAAAAGTGGGCGTTGATTACCTTTCATTAGATCGGCCAAGCAAAACCTTAAGTGGTGGAGAAAGCCAAAGAATTCGCCTTGCCACGCAAATTGGTTCGTCTCTTGTGGGTATCCTCTATGTCTTAGATGAGCCAAGCATTGGTCTTCACCCAAGGGATCACGATCGATTACTGAAGACCTTGCGAAGCCTTTGTGATTTGGGGAATACTATTTTACTCGTAGAACATGATGGAGATACCATCTTGTCTGCCGACCACATAATTGATTTGGGACCCCGCGCTGGAGAAAATGGGGGCCAACTTATCGCGGAAGGGACACCTGATCAGATTAAGAATAATCAAGCCAGTCTTACCGGTCTATTTTTAAGTGGGCGTGAAAGCATCGCGGTTCCTAAGGCGAGACGCCTGGGAAAAGGGTGCTCCCTCTCTCTTAAAGGCGCATCGGGCAATAACCTCAAGTCCGTAGATCTCACGATTAATTTAGGAACTTTAAATGTTGTCACTGGCGTAAGTGGGAGCGGCAAATCCACTCTTATTGTAGACACGCTTTTCAAAGCTCTTAACAAGCACTTTTATAAAAGTCCGTTTGAGCCATGTCCCTATGCTTCTCTTACCGGTATAGAAAATATTGATCGTGTCATTGATATAGATCAAAGCCCCATAGGAAGAACTCCAAGATCAAACCCTGCCACTTACACTGGTTTATTCACATTGATAAGAGATCTTTTTGCACAACTTCCCGATTCAAAACTCCGTGGCTATAAATTAGGACGATACAGCTTTAACGTAAAGGGCGGTCGGTGCGAGGCTTGCGAAGGCGACGGAATGATAAAAGTTGAGATGCATTTCTTACCCAACGTTTATGTTCCTTGCGATACCTGCCAGAGCCGTCGTTATAACCGTGAAACCCTTGAAGTGAAATATAAAGATAAGAATATTGCTGACGTTCTCGAAATGACTGTCGACGAAGCATTGGTTTTTTTGGAGCGCATTCCAAGCATTAAACATAAGCTCAAAACCCTCGAAGATGTCGGTCTTGGTTATATTCACCTTGGTCAAAGTTCAACAACCTTAAGCGGCGGTGAAGCACAACGGGTTAAGTTGAGTAAGGAACTTTCAAAACGAAGCACAGGAAAAACGCTTTATATTCTTGACGAGCCCACCACGGGACTACATTTTGAAGACATCAGAAATCTCTTAGAAATCCTCCAGACTCTCGTAAATCAAGGTAACACCGTCATCGTTATCGAACACAATTTGGATGTGGCGAAAGTGGCTGATAATATCATCGACCTAGGTCCTGAAGGGGGTACGGCGGGAGGAAAAATAATTGCTACCGGCACTCCCGAAGAAGTCGCCAGTAATGAGAAGAGCTACACCGGACAATACTTAAAAAAAAATCTCCTCTCTTCGTCGAACAAATTTACAGGCCCCTTTGATCATTCGAAGTCTCTCTAATTTAAATTGCTAAATTCCGAAAAATATATACAGGGATCATTTGCTTAAAAGCCTTGTCTATGGCTTTGTTCCTGGTTTTTCTAAGGATGTTTATGTTTTTCCTTTTCATATTTTTTCATTTCTCTTGGGCTTCACAGGGCAATGCTCAGTGTCTATCCGAAGATATTATTCCCAACAAATATATTGTTCGTCTTAAAAATAGCCCTGAGGTTTCTCTTCAATCTCTGGCGCTTGGTCTGGCAGAAGCTAAAACGCGCTTCAAAGTCCACGGCTTGAAATTTAAAACAATCTTCCCTGGCGACAAAAGACAAAGCTCTCCCAAGATTTCAAAAATGGGCATTTTAGATACTCCTCCTTCTCTCGCCGTGGAGGTCAATTCTTCTAAAGAACTAGAATCGCTTCGCTCTGATGGCCAAGTCGATACCATCGAGCCAGATTGCAAAGTACATTTGACTCAGAATCTAACGACACAGCCATCTACAGGTGAAGACCCTCTGCTTTCTCAACAGTGGGCCCTAACAAAAATTGAAGCGCCAAAGGCATGGACGATGACCCGGGGTTCACAAGATATTACAGTTGCTATTTCTGACACGGGCATTGATTACTTGCACTCCGATCTTTCTAAAAATATGTGGGTTAACCCTCGAGAAATCCCTAACAACGGTGTCGATGACGATGACAACGGCTGTATCGACGATATTTACGGCTGTAATCTTGCGGAACAAACAGGTGACCCTATGCCTGCTTCAAGCAATAAGGAGTTGTCCCACGGCACTCATGTAGCGGGAATTATCGGTGCCGTAGGAAATAACGGAATTGGAATTAGCGGAGTTGCTCAAAATGTAAGGCTCATGGCCGCTAAGGGATTTACAAATAATCTTGATGGAGATGAAAGTATTTTACTTCAGTCAATCTATTACAGTGTTAACAATGGCGCTCGCATTATCAATTGTAGTTGGGCCCGTCTGGGAACACCCCTTAAAGCTGAGATCGATGCCTTCAACTACGCATACAATCACGGAGTGATCGTTATTAATGCCGCAGGGAACAGCCAAATGGACTCTTCTGGGTTTTCTCCCTCATCCCTTTCAACAGTTATTACTGTGGGTGCTACAGACAACGATGACGGTCTCGCACGATTTAGTAATTGGGGAAAAATTGATCTTCTCGCACCCGGCGGCAAAGGATTTGATTCATCTGGTATAATGCTCGACCCCATCTTATCCACATTGCCCAGGTCTAATGGTAACTACGGTAATTTTATTGGAACCAGCATGGCCGCACCTTTTGTTTCAGGTCTCGCGGCATTAATTTTAAGCATAAATCCTAAGTTCACACCTAGTGACGTTTTAAAGATTCTTCAATCAGGGGCAGACAAAGTTCGCGTATCTAATTCTAAGGGAACTTCATTTGACTACCTGCGAATCAATGCGGCAAATTCTGTCTCCATAGCGCAGGCAACAAAACCCACTGACATAGGCGGATACCTCCCGCCCGAATGTCGCGACGCAGAAACGCCTTGTGGATCTTTAAGTAATTCTTCTGAAACCACTTCAAAAGCCATCTCGGGTTGCGGCTTTGTCTTGGGGTCTATAAATAAAAATGGCACTGGAAACCCTAGGGGGCCCAGTGCCGTTTTATTTTTGGTTCCACCCATTGCCCTTGTTTTCCTTCGCTTACGAAGTAAAACAAATTCAAATGGTATTATTTATTAAGCTTTTCCAGAAAGGTTAAACGCAATGATCAATGCGTAAATAACCAATGATTCGATAAGTGCCAGACCGATAATCATAGGAACGAAAATTTTTCCCGAAGCAGAAGGATTGCGAGCAATACCATCAAGCGCGGCTGCGGCCGCACGACCTTGACCAATGGCGCCACCCATGGCGGCCACGCCTATAGCAACGCCTGCACCAATAGCGAAAAGGCCCCCGCCTTTCGAGGCTGCTTCTTGAGCAAGGGCTGGAACCGAGGCCAAAGTTGTCGCTGCCATTAAAAAACTAAGACGAAAAAAATTCTTCATTGATTATGCTCCTCTTCAATTAATGATCATGGGCCGTGGCCATCGATATATAGACCATGGACAAAAGTGAAAATACAAACGCCTGCACAAAACAGACGAACAATCCTAATAAGTAAAAAATCATGGGGATTCCAATGGGCACAAGATTCAAGAATATGGAAAGGACCGTATGATCTCCTGTCATATTTCCATAGAGACGAAGACCCAAACTCATAGGCCGTACGGCATGAGAAACACTTTCGATGAGTAGAAAGAAAACCCCAAGTCCAAAGATAGTAACTCCGGCCACGGTTTGCAAAATAAAATTTGACTTCGGCATTGGCACTATGGATGGCCCAAAAAAATGTTTTACATATTTTACGCCGTGTTCTCTGAAACCCATAGTGTTGTACAAAAAAAACACAAACACCCCAATAGACAGGGTCGTGTTCAAGTTGTCCGTTGCGGGCGAAAATCCAGGCAGGAGGCCCATCAAGTTATTTACAAGAATGTAAATAAACATGGTTCCTACGATGGGAATATATTTTTCAGAACCATGGCCCATGACAGATTCAACAAATCCGCAAAGAGATTCAGTGATGAATTCAAAAAAGTTCTTTAACGTTAATTTTTGATCGGGCAAAAGAGCTTCTTCTGGTTTTCCTGCTACGGCGTAGGCCGTGAGAGATAAAATGACAATAACCAACGTACATAGACCCGCCGTTAAGACGTGATCGGGATAACCTTCAAGGGCCGGGATGAGGTGGAACCAACTAAAGTGCATATCAAAACCTACTATTCCGCGGGATTTCTCCCAAAATTTACCGATTGTATTGACGCTAAGAGGATGCTGCCCCCAATCGTCGACACACCTACAAAAAAAGGAACGACTTCAACCCTTAGTTTGCTTACAAATACATACAGAAAAGTGCCTAATACCGCGTATTTAATTACAACGAGACCAAGTGTAGTTGCAATAGGTTTTTTAGACAAAATTCTCTGCCAGAGCCAAACAAGTAAAGAGAAATTAATGGTCATCAGCGCCGCTCCGCCTAGAAATCCCGGCAGAATACCCCGGTCAACCCACCAAATAATTATTGCGCTTACAAAAACTAATGCTGTTTGGATTAGATAAATACATTTAAGACTAGGCATCGGGATTATCCATAATTTTTTTCAATCGGACGGTGAGCCTATAAAAACCAAAAATAAATCCCAATATGGTTATGCCCATAGTAAAAACGTTTTCGTGGTGAAAATGCGCATCCATCCGGCTTCCGATAAATAAACTTATACCTACTGTGGCAACCAGTTCGAAAACCGCAATAAAAATGACTCCGTAATATTTCACTATTCCTTCTTTCGGGCTTTTCGCCTCAATATACTTTTGATTTTTAAGTCTACAATATCATCGTGGGGGTAATGACCACGCATGGCTTCTAATACGCCTACTGCTTTATCCCAATCTTTTTTTTCTTCGAAAGCCAGGGATTTATTCATTTTTACCTGAAATATGTCCTCTCTATTGTTAAATTTCTGTTCTATTTCTGAGTAAGTCTCAATGGCGTCATCAACTCTTTTTTGGGCCATAAGTGCATCGGCCTTTATTCTAAGCATATCGTAATCAAATTTATCATTTGGATTCAACTTCACATAATCATCAACCTCAGCAATGGCCTGTTCAAAGTTTGCCATGTAATAATAGCATCTCGCCAATCGCAACTTAATCTCTGATTGTTCTTGGTAGTCTCCGCTTGCATGTAAAAGTCTTTGATATTCGACGACAGCCTGCTGATAGTTATTAATTTTTTCGTAATAAACTTCTGCGAGTTTTTTCTGTGCCTCTTTGGTTTCTTGAAAGTTTTGACCGTATTGAACAATATGACGGTAAAAGAAAACGGCCTTGGGATAATCTTTTGTCTGAAAAAGGCTAATGGCGCCTCCACGTTTCGCAGCTTCAAGCCCTCTAGCCGATTCAGGCGCATACCTCAGAGTCTGCTCAAATTTTAAAACGGCGTCCTGCCATTGGTGAGCTTCTTGTGCTTTTTCCCCGGAAGAAAAAAGACTTTCTTCAAGTCGATTATTTGGTGTGATGATTGTGTAAATGGCCAGTCCAGACAAAACTGCAAGAATCAATGGCAATTTGAAGTTCTTCATGCCAGCAGACATCAAAATCTAGGTTACTGCTACAAAAAACTTTATCAAATCGTCAACCCACTTGGCGGTATGTTTTTAAAAATGCTCAATCCCCTCATGCGTTACCAACGGGTGTTTCATTTTCGACATCTCGCTCTTCCACCACGGGGGCGAGACTTACAACTTTTTCGTCATCAGATATTTTAATTAGTCTGACCCCTTGAGTATTTCGGCCTAATATCGAAATATCTCTGACCGACATGCGAATAACTTGGCCTTTACTTGTAATGACCATGAGGTCGTCTTCTTCGGGCACCATTCTGGTTCCGATTACAGCACCCACTTTGTCTGTGGTTTTCTGAGTGATGATCCCTACGCCACCCCGACTCTGCGTTCGGTACTCTGATATTTCAGTGCGTTTGCCATATCCATTAATGGTGACAGCTAATACTGTCCCTTTGTTTTCTCTATTAAAAATTTCTAACCCTACGACGCGGTCGCCGGCACTTAGGGTAATTCCTTTTACACCTCGGGCTGCTCGCCCCACGGGCCGCACGTCATCTTCAGGGAATCGAATGGACATTCCCTCAGCCGTAGATAAGAAAATATCTGATTTTCCATCAGAAAGTTTGGCGTCAATAAGTTCGTCATCTAGGTCTGTAGTGAGTGCAATAATACCGTTTGAACGAACATTAGAAAATTGTGATAATTCCGTTTTCTTTATAATTCCGTTTTTGGTAACCATCACGACGAATTTGCCTTCTACGAATTCTCTCACGGGCAAAATTGCCTTTACCTTTTCATTGTTGGCTAAGTTCAAAACATTGGCTATGGCCTTACCTTTTGCTGCTCGAGATGCAAGTGGGAGCGAATGGACCATAACCCAATGAATCTTACCTTTATCCGTAAAACATAAGAGCTGGCTGTGGGTACTGGCCACAAAAAGACTCGTTACAAAATCTTCTTCACGAGTCTCCATTCCCTTCGTTCCCCGACCACCTCGTTTTTGACTTCGGTATTGGTCAGTGGGGTTTCGCTTGATATATCCAGTGTGAGTAATCGTTACGACCATCTCCACTTCTTCAATGACATCTAGTTCGCTTAACTCTTCTTTTTCGCCAATAATTTTCGTTCGGCGCTTGTCACCAAAGCGAGTTTTAATATCGCTTAGCTCTTCTTTTATAAGATCAAAAATAAGTTTTTCGCTGCCCAAAATCTCTTTTATTTTGGCAATAAACTCTAATATTTCTTTGTGTTCGGCAAGAATTTTATCTCGTTCTAAACCGGTTAATCGTTGCAATCTCATTTCTAGAATTGCCTGAGACTGAACTTCACTAAATTTAAATTTTAAGCTTAACGCCGCTCTTGCTTCATCGGCTGCTTTAGATTTTTTTATAGTGGCAATAACATCGTCGATACTTTCAAGGGCGAGTTTTAAACCTTCCAGAATATGGGCGCGTTCTTGGGCCTTTCTGAGTTCATAAATGCTTCGACGAACAACAACGTCGCGACGATGATCGACAAAGGCCTGAAGCATGCCACGCAGATCAAAAATCTTAGGCTGGCCATTATCAAGAGCCAACATTATTATTCCAAAAGTGGCTTCAAGTTGAGTGTGTTTAAAGAGCCGGTTTAGAACGACGTTTCCGTTATCTCCTTTTTTGATTTCGATAACGATCCGCATTCCTTCTCGAGAGCTCTCATCTCGAATATCTGAGATGCCCTCGATTTTTTTGTCTCTAATAAGGTCTGCAATACTCTCAATAAGTTTTGCCTTATTGACCATGTAGGGTAGTTCAGTAACAACGATTTGTTCTTTATCACCTTTGCGAGTTTCAATTTCGGCGGACGCCCGCATGGTAATGATTCCTTTGCCCGTCGAGTAGGCCTGCTTGATTCCTTTTCGACCAGCAATAAAACCCGAGGTGGGAAAGTCAGGCCCCGGAATAATTTTAAATAATCCTTCGCTGTCAATCGTTGGGTTATCAATGATGGCCAAACAACCTTCTATAATTTCAGATAAGTTATGGGGTGGAATATTGGTTGCCATTCCAACTGCAATCCCAGAGCTTCCGTTTACAAGGAGTGTTGGAACTTTCGAAGGAAGAACCGTGGGAATCTGTAACGAGTCATCGTAATTGGGCCCAAAATCGACGGTCGCCTTGTCGATGTCTGCTAAGAGCTCTTCGGCAAATTTCGACATTCTAATTTCGGTGTAACGCATGGCCGCAGCTGAATCGCCGTCTATGGAACCAAAATTTCCTTGACCATCTACCAACGGATACCTCATCGAAAAGTCTTGGGCCATTCTCACAATGGTGTCGTAAATGGCCGCATCCCCGTGGGGGTGATATTTACCCATGACATCCCCGACGATCCGGGCGGCTTTTCTATAGGGTTTATTATGAAGGTTAGACTGCTCCCACATTCCAAAAAGTACGCGCCGATGAACGGGCTTTAATCCGTCTCTCACGTCAGGCAAAGCTCTGCCGACAATGACGCTCATGGAGTACTGAAGGTAAGCGCTCCTCATCTCTGTTTCTATATTGATGGGGCTTATGCCTTGATTCGGTGTTAATTCTTCCATCTAAACGTCCAATTCTTTAACTTGGAGGGCGTTGTCTTCAATAAATTTTCGCCGCGGCTCTACGGCATCACCCATAAGAACACTGAAAATCGCATCGGCCGCCAAAGCATCTTCGACATTGACCTTGAGAAGGGATCTTTTTGAAGGATCTAGCGTTGTTTCCCAGAGCTGCTCGGGATTCATCTCGCCCAAACCTTTGTACCTTTGAATATATTGTCCCTTTTTACTTTCTGTTAATAAGAACGCTGCAAAATCTGTAAACGTATCAAAGCTTTGTTCTTCATCTTTACTTTGCGTTTTAATAGGAAGATTAGAAAATTCTAAAAATGCCTCCCAAAGTTTATGCATTTCTATGAGTTCAGGCGACTCCAGAAGGTTGCTATCTAAAACTGTTACAAAATTTACGGCGTTGCGCTTTGTTTTAATAACTGCTTTGAAACAGCTATGCTCTTTGTCTTCTAGTACTTCGAATTCAAAATCTGATAAACCAGAATTGTTGTTTTTGAGGAGTTCGTCCTTCATTGTTTTTAGGGAACTCGTTAACTTGCCCCCGTCTGAAATGACGGACTTTGAATTCCACCGTCGACTGGCTAAGTAATACATCACATCTTTATCATGGGTAACGGCCATGGTTTTTAGCAATTTGTCAAATTTTTGAATCTTTGAGGTAATGGCTCTGAGAGTCTTTTTGTTTACTTCTATTTTAGCATTTTTAATTTGAACGTCTTCAAGGCCAACACTTAAGAGGTAGTCTGTTAATTCAATTTCATTTTTAATGTATCGCTCGTTACTCCCTTTCTTAACTTTAAATAAGGGAGGTTGAGCAATATAAAGATATCCCTTTTCAATTATTTCAGGCATCTGCCTATAAAAAAACGTCAAAAGCAAAGTTCTAATGTGAGATCCGTCCACATCGGCGTCTGTCATGATTACAATTTTGTGGTATCTAATTTTATCAAGCGCAAAATCTTCTTTGCCAATTCCTGTGCCCATTGCGGAAATGAGAATCTTAATCTCTTCGTTAGAAAGCATTTTATCAAAACGAGCTTTTTCTACATTTAAAATTTTACCTTTCATGGGTAAAACAGCTTGGTTCTTTCTATTCCGGCCTTGTTTCGCCGATCCCCCTGCAGACTCTCCTTCAACCAAAAATAGCTCACAAAGGGCAGGATCTCTTTCTTGGCAATCGGCCATTTTGCCCGGCAAACCGCCCCCATCAAGGGCAGATTTTCTACGGGTGAGGTCCTTTGCTTTGCGAGCGGCAAGTCTGGCTCGAGCGGCATCAACACATTTTGCTGTAATGGTTCTGGCAATACTTGGATTTCGATCTAAGAAATCGGCAAATTTATCGCCGACGACTTGCTCCACCAACCCTTTGACTTCACTGTTGCCAAGTTTTGTCTTTGTTTGTCCTTCGAATTGTGGTTGGGGGACTTTTACACTTACGACGGCTGCGAGGCCTTCTCGAATATCATCTCCCTCTAAAGATTCTTTGAGGTCTTTCAGCAGGTTTGCCTTTTGGGCATAGCTATTCATAGTTCGTGTGATGGACGTCTTAAATCCAATGAGGTGTGTACCTCCCTCAATGGTATTAATGTTATTGCAGTATGAAAAAATAGATTCAGAATAAGAATCATTCCATTGCATGCAAATTTCTGCTTCGATTCCATCTTTGAGCGCATTGAAATAAACCGGTTGAGTATGAATCCTATTCTTTGATCGATTAATATATTCAACAAACTCCTTGATCCCTCCAGCAAATATAAAATCTCCGGATTTATTTGTGCGTTCATCTTTTAAGCTAATGTGAAGTCCGGCGTTTAGAAACGCGAGCTCCCTCAATCGACTAGCTAGGGTTTCATAGTTATACTCAGTAATTTCAAAAACTTCTGTATCGGGTTTAAAGGTAACTTTGGTTCCTGTCTTATCGCTGGTGCCAACGGCGTTAAGTGGGGCTTGAGGAGCGCCTCTTTTGTATTGCTGTTGCCAAACTTTTCCCTCTCGTTTTATTTCTAGATTTAAAACTTCAGAAAGGGCATTAACAACGCTTACTCCAACCCCGTGCAAACCGCCTGAAACTTTGTAAGTGTCATTATCAAATTTGCCGCCCGCATGAAGAATGGTGAGAACAACTTCAGCCGCTGAAACCCCTTCTGTCTTATGAATATCAACGGGAATACCGCGACCATCGTCTTCAACTGTGATTGAATTATCGGCATGAATGACAACGTCGATGTTTTTGCAATGCCCCGCCAAGGCTTCGTCGATAGAGTTATCAACAACTTCATAAACAAGGTGATGGAGGCCTCGAGTTGCTGTGTCCCCAATATACATTCCAGGTCTTTTTCTGACTGCTTCTAAACCTTCTAAGACTTTTATGGAATCGGCGGAATAGGTTTGGTTTTTTGTTTCGGTGTTAGTTGCCATTATCTCCCCGGCATAATTCACAATTCTAAACGGCCCGCTTCGATCCGAAAGACAGAACCACCTTGTAAAAGTTTTGTCTGATCTGTAGTCGTTAAAAAAGTTTGTGCTTCATTCGACCGCAAAAAATCCACAAGAAAATGACGTTTGTTTTCATCAAATTCACTCAAAACATCGTCTAAGAGTAAGAGCGGAAACGAATCAAAAGCCCTCCTATGATACACAATCTCTGCTATTTTGAAACTTAAAATCAGGGCTCTTTGTTGACCCTGAGAACAGTAAAATCTAGAGTCTTTCCCATTAAATAGGAATGTCACATCATGTCTATGAGGGCCTGTCAAAGTGGTCCCCAAACTCTCTTCAGCGACGCGCCTTGTTAGCGCTTTGAGTTCTTTTGATAGTCTTGAAAAAATATCGATTTCTCCTCGTTCGCTCCAATTTTCTTTTCCACTTTCATAGACCAATTCTAAACTTATTTTTTCTCCGGTAATTTTTCCTAAAATAGCCCCCATACTCGGGAGTAGTTTATCTAAAAATTCGAGACGACTTCTTGTTACTTGGGTGCTCGCTTTCAGGTAAACTTCATCGATACTTTCTAAAATTTCTCGCCCCTCCTGAAGGGGTATTTTTTTTTCGCTGATTTGTTTTAAAAGTGCATTTCTTTGTCTAAGACTTCTTGAAAATAGAATCTGCCCTTCGGTAGCCACTTCTGAAACTTGAAATACTGCTTGATCAATTAATTCTCTTCTTTGATTTGGCCCCTCTTTTATGGCGCCCAAACTCTCAGGGCTAAAAACTACGGTTCTTAGATTAGAAATAAATCTGGAGGAACTCACTTGTTTTTCATTGGTAAAAGTCTTTCGTTCTCCTTGTTGAAATCTCACTTTGAGTTTCATGGGAACTTTGACTTCTCTTGAGCCAATTCGTGCATCTATTTGGCTTGCGTCTTTTTCAAATTGTATGAGATCTGTGGTTTTATGGGTTCTAAAACTTCTTAAGGCTGATAAAAAATAAATACCTTCAATCAGACTTGTTTTACCCTGACCATTATTGCCAAAAATGACGTTGAGAACGGGGCTTGGTTCAAACTCCAAATGTTGGATATTTCTAAAATTTCGAAGGCTAAGTTTTTCTAGCCTCACAGCACATCAAATGCGCATGGGCATAACGACGCAAGTGTAATTGCTGTCGCTAGACGGACGCACAATGCCCGGTGAGAGTTGGTCATTGAGCTCAATATCTATTTCGTCGTCTTGAATATTATTTAAAATATCCATAAGATATTTTGCATTAAATCCAATTTTCAAAGAATCTCCTACATATCGAACATCTATTTCTTCTTTAGCATCTCCCATTTCAGGGTTGTTAGAATAAATTTCCATAGCATTTTTAGAAATTGATAACGTAATTCCTTTACTCTTTTGATTTGAAAGAAGTGATACACGCCTTAAGCAAGACAAAAGATCTTCTCTTGAAACAACAACATGTTTTTGAAGTCGAGCGGGAATGAGTTGTTGATAATTGGGGTATTTACCATCAATCAATCTAATCATTAAAACAGTGGTATCTCTTTTAACTATCAAATGAGACCCTTCAAATGCCATCTCAAGAGATCCTTCTCCACCTTCTAATAATTTTTTAAGTTCGAAGAGTCCTTTTTTAGGTATGATTACACCATCTGACTTTTTTACGGGAAGTGGAAATTCTACTTTTTTGTCAATAAGACTTAATCGATGACCATCGGTAGCCACCATCCTAAAATTTGTGCCACCTTCACCACCTACTCTTTCAAAATAAACTCCGTTAAGATGATAGCGCGTTTCATCGTTACTGACGCTATAAATCGTCTTTTCAATCATATCGTGCATGATCTGACCGTGAACTCTCACAAAATCTTTGGTGCTATAACTAGGAAATGTTGGAAACTCTTCTGCTGAAGTCCCTACAATATTAAAAATGGCCTTCTTACTTTTTATCTCCAGCCAATTATTATCTTTCTTAACAACCTGAATAGTTGAATCGGAAAGTTCTTTAACTAAATCTAATAGATTTTTAGCACTTACTGCTACTTTGCCCTCTTGTTCTACTTTTGCTGGGGCTTCATCTTTAAGGCTTACTTCTGTATCAGTAGCGTAGATTACGGTTTTACCCTTTTCTGCAACTAAAAGAGCGTTAGAAAGAATAGGCATGGTATTTCTTTTTTCAATAACGTTTTGTGTTTTTTGAAGAATCTTTAAAAAATCTGCTTTTTCAATTTCAAATTTCATTTTCTTTCGTGCCCTTCTCTTTCAAACTATTTATTAAAATTTAAAAAACTGTAGTAGTAGTAGTAGTTGCTGTTGATAACTCTCAATTCCGGTTAACTTTCTAATAACATTGGTAAAGTATTTCAAATTTACTGGGGAAAATTACATACAATACTCCTTTTGCCGATGTGAATAACTAAATCTAAAGATATCCACAATGACTATCCACATAGTTATCCACAACTCACATGGACGTCCACTGTGAATTGTTAATACCAGTCTCTAACCTGCTGACTATACTTTTAAAATCCATATCTTCTTGTAACATTTTCTTGATCTTGGTTTCGGCATGAATAACAGTCGTATGGTCTTTGCCAAAGGCACGGCCTATCTCTGCGTAACCCGAGTCTAAGAGTTTGCGCGCAAAATACATAGCAAGTTGTCTTGGCTCTACTAAAGTTTTGACTCTACTCACCGATTTTAAATCTTTTGCCGTAAGTTGGTAGTGGTCCGCTACTCGAGAAATCAGTTCTTCTATGGTTAATCCCTCTTTTTGATGATTGATAGTAGCGGCAAAAACCTCTTTAGATAAATCCATTGTTACGGCAACCCCACGAAGTTCTGCATACATTCGAATAGTGGCCAGATTTCCCTCTAATTCTCGAACACTTTTTTTAGAGATCTTTGCGATCAATGTAATGACTTCATCGGGAACGTAAACTCCTGCTTTTTCAGCCTTATATCGGAGGATAGCCATGCGAGTATCTATGTCCGGAGGTTGGATATCCACCGTAGATCCCCACTCAAGTCTTGTGCGTATTCGATCTTCCAATCCGGCCATTTCTCTTGGCAACTTGTCGCTTGCCACGACAACCTGCTTGCCGGAATCATGAAATGAGTTGAAGGTATAAAAGAATTCCTCTTGTGAGGAGTTGGTTCTGGAAATGACGTGGATGTCGTCCATTATTAAAAAATCGTATGATTCTCTATATTTGCGTCTAAATCGATCCATTTGGCCATGGCGAATGCAGGTCACTACATCGTTAATAAATCTTTCTCCAGACACGTAACAAATTCTAACATTCGGATTTTTTTCTCTGACAGAATTTCCTACTGCATTTAGGAGGTGGGTTTTGCCTGTACCTGACGGCCCACAAACAAAAAGAGGATTAACGCTGTCTCCAGGTCTTTCTGATATTGAATGACACGCAGCATGAGCAAATTGATTTCCTTGACCAACCACAAAGGTTCCAAAAGTGTACTCCGGGTTCAAAAAATCCTTTCTTTGATTTTCCTTAGTATTTCCGGAACCTTCTGTAGTTTCAGTGCCACCTGGGACCAGATTTTCTGGAGGAGGATCTTGAGGCAAATTCAGAGGATTTATAACGAGTTCAATTTTGAAAGGCGCTTGAAAATGAGTAGCCACGGCCTTTTCTAAGGCAGACATAAAATTAGAGGAGATCCACTCTCGATACATAGACCCCGGCACACCAATTTTTATAATTTTACCGATTGCCGAATCTTCAATAGCTTCTAGAGATGTTGATTCTAACCAAGTGGTGTAAGTTCGCTCGTTCGTGCTATTGCGTAGGACAAACCGGACTTTTTCCCAAAGCTCGTAATGCGACATTTCGACGCGGCCCTTTGCAACTAGAAAGTCACTCCTAACAGACTTGTGGATAACTTTCAACTTCTTGACAAGATAAATGATTTAGTGGTTTTATAATACCCTTTTGGACGCTGTGTAAATTGACGTAATTTTTCTATGTCGTAATTGATTTAAGAGGGTATTCCATGAAACGCACATTTCAGCCAAGCCGCCGTAAACGCATTAGAACTCACGGGTTTTTAACCAGAATGGCCACAAAAAATGGCCGCGCTGTGTTGAGTCGACGCCGTGCAAAAGGGCGAAAGCGTCTTGCCCCAACAATCAGTTCAAAATAGAAAATCGAAGAAAATAAATCTTAAGAGGCGCGGTGATTTCCTTAAAACGTATAAAGGAAATTTTGTACGCAAGGAGCTTCTTACGGTCTATGGGCGATGCAATGGGCGAAGCAGGTTTCGATTGGGAATTACGGCCCCCAAAACGATTGGCTCCGCAGTTATTCGAAATAAATACAAGCGATGGTGTCGAGAGATTTTTAGAGAGTTAGAGATCGACATAAATTTTAAGCCAATGGATTTGAATGTATTTGTTGGCAACAAGAGTTTTAAAAAAGAGGATTTTAAGAATGTTAAATTCAAGGAATTTAAAGGGCAACTTCACTCTGCACTTCAGGCCCTTTTCAAAAGCACTCGTTAGCTTTACTCTAGCAGGTTTAAGCTTCTATAGATTGCTTATCTCGCCGTTTTTTGGAAGAGGTTGTCGATATCTTCCTACATGTTCCGCGTACGCGTCTGAAGCCATTGATAAGTTCGGAGTAGTGAAGGGTACCGGTAAGTCTTTGCTGAGAATTTCAAAATGTCACCCCTGGGGTGGTAATGGCTATGATCCCGTTATCAAATTCGAAAAAAGGAAAAAGATATAATGGAAAATAAGCAGCCGTTTGATGGAAGAACTCTTGTCGCCATTGTTCTATGTGTCGTCGTCTGGTGGGGCTGGCAAAAATATCTAGAAAATAAATATCCAGAGGTCCTAACGACGAAGACAGAACAAAAAGCAGTGATTCAAAGTATCGAAAAAACCGCAGCGGAAAAAAGCTTTAAAGAAGAGAAACTTCAATCACTCCCCCCAATGCCGGTGTCAGCTGTTGAAAAAACCTGGATCTACGAAGACGAAAACGCAAGGTTCACCGTCTCTAGTGTCGGTGGACGAATCTCAGAAATTCAACTTAAAAAATATTTGGGGTCAGATTCTAAAATCCCCGTTGAGCTTCTGGGTAAAATGGCGCCAGGAAATTTGCTCATATCAACAGATAAGATGCCAACGATGTCTCAAATAAACTACGTGCTCAAGCCGATTTCAAATACAGAAGTTGAAATTTTAGGAGAGCATCTAGGAGTAATAATTAAAAAAACCCTAACTTTTTTACCTAATAAATATGCGGCAAAGGCAAAGATAGATTTAACGGGCAATACCGCAGCTATCGGAAGAGTAAATATTGATGTGGGAGAAGAAGTTTCAAGTTCCAATGGAGCAGAAACGTCCTCATTTTGGAACCCAAGTAGGGGTAGTGGCGGGTCAGGCGTTGAAACTTTAGAATATTTTTTTAGTCACGGGTCGAAAGCAAACAGAGATCAGGTTCAATTAAAAGATAGTTTTAAAAGCAGTCATGAGCAAACTCAGTTTGCTTCGGTGGGTTCTCGGTATTTCACGACCCTCATGTTTAACCGGGCAAATATTTTACCTGAAAGCCAAGCCATTAAAGAAGGTGGTTCTGCGGTGCTTCGATTTAGCTACCCAGTATTAGATCATGGAGCCCCTATTTCATTTAATTTGGATATGTACTCAGGCCCCAAACTTCTAGACCAACTCCGCCAATTTGATGGGGAAGCTATATCGGTGATTGATTATGGATACTTCTCTTGGATAGCCCTTCCATTGCTTCAAATCATGAAGTGGTTCTTTGGTATTTTTCATAATTACGGCGCTGCCATTATTGCTCTTACCATTTTAGTGAGAATCTTAACGTTTCCGTTCACCTATATTTCTTTTAAATCCATGAAGTCCATGCAGAAAATTCAGCCTGAGATCGCGAGGCTAAAAGAAATCTACAAGGACAATACTCAAGGGTTGAATATGGAAATGATGAAACTCATGAAAGAAAACAAAGTGAATCCCATGGGTGGATGTTTGCCCCTTTTTTTACAACTGCCTGTGTTTTGGGCGCTCTATCAGGTTTTGCAGAACTCCATTGAGCTCTATCATTCTCCATTTATTTTATGGATTTATGATTTAAGCCAAAAAGACCCCTACTATATTTTGCCAATATTAATGGGCGTGACGATGTTCATACAACAAAAGACGACTCCAACAACGATGGACCCTGCTCAAGCTAAGATTTTACTTATCATGCCCATATTCTTTTCGTTTCTGATGTTTAGTCTGCCCAGTGGGCTGACACTTTATATTTTTGTAAGCACTCTGTTTGGAATAATTCAACAGATTGTCATGATGCGAGACCGCAAGCATCAAGGACAAGGACAAGCCGTCGTTAGAAGAGCCTAGGAGCTCAGAAGGGATTTAAGATGGTCGGTATTTTTTCTAAGTTATTTGGTAAAGGGAGTTCAAGTTCAGGGAAGAGCCCCGAGGGAGCCATTCAAAAAGTGATTGATGGAATCATAGATAGAGGAGGATTCTCTCTTCGATATGAAATTGATTCAAAAGAAGGAGAGCTCCTCGTGAATTTTTCAGGAGAGGACAGCAGGCTTTTAACTGAAAAAGAAGGGCTTCTCTTAGACTCAGTCCAGACCTTTTTGAAGCGCATGCTTCAAAACAGATTTCCAACTGAAAGAATAGAAATATCAATAGACAGCGATGGATTTTTAGAAATGTCAGCTAACCAACTTCGTGAGCTTGCCGAAAAGTTGAAAAAGCTTGTTTTAGAAAAGGGTCAACCGTCTTATGTTCGAGCGCTTCCACCAAGAGATAGAAAAATAGTTCACCGCTATTTGGCAGAAGATGAGCGAATCAAATCACAAAGTGTGGGCGAAGGGTTTTGTAAAAAGATTAAGATATTCCCGGCTCGCACTACGCCAATGAGGAGTAACGGGCCCTCGTTTAATGAGGCGTCTAAATAATAAAATGTTAGGTAGTGACCAAACCATCGTCGCTCTAGGGACAGCACAAGGCGTTGGTGCTCTGAGCATAATTAGAATTTCAGGTTTGAAAACGCCTCAAATCATTCAAAAATGCTTTGTTAATAACTCTTTTGATCCACTCAAATCACAAAAATTTTATTTCGGCCATTGGAGCAAGAGTGACCAGGGCGAACCAATTGATCAGGTTATCGTATTGTATTTTCCTGAAGGAAAAAGCTACACAGGAGAACAGAGTGCCGATGTGATCTGCCATGGGGGGAGCCAAGTTGCAAAACTTATTGTTAGTTCGGTATTAGACTCTGGCGCTCGGTTGGCCAAGCCCGGGGAATTCACGCTTCGCGCAGTGATGAATGACAAGCTTGATCTCGCGAAAGCAGAAAGTGTTTTGGCCCTCATCAATGCAAAGTCGCCACAGGCGGCGGCACTAGCTCTTCAAAATCTCGACGGAGCATTATCAAAAAAACTAGGGGAAATTGAAAACGACATTATTTATCTATTGTCCCATCTTGAGGCCACCATCGATTTTACGACTGAAGACATTCAGCCCGTTGCCTTTTCTGAAATGAAAATCAGACTACAGAGAGTTTTTGGCGAAATAGAAAAACTCTTATCGACATTTATTCCTGCACAAGTGGCAAGCCTGGGTCTGCGGGTTGCCCTTGTTGGTAAACCGAACGCTGGCAAATCGAGTCTTCTTAATGCATTGACTGGCAAAAACAGGAGCATTGTTTCTTCTTTGCCCGGCACAACCAGAGACACTATTGAAATAGAGGCGCTGATTGGGGGAACTCTATTTAAGTTTATCGATACGGCAGGTTTACACGAGGCGACAAGCGAATTAGAAAACTTAGGCATAAGTCGAACGCAAAAAGAAATTAAGTCGGCCGATCTCGTTGTTTACGTTGTCGACTCAACAGTTGGAATCTTAAATGAAGACTCAAAGACAATTGCGGAAATTGGAAAAGAAAGGGCTGTCATCTGTTTTAATAAAAATGATTTGAAAAAAATCGAGATGACCGACGAGATCACGCGATTTGGTCTTCATGATTTTCAAAGCGCCGCATCTTCTGCCGTTATTAATCAGGGAACAGAAACGCTTATCGAAATGCTTACAAAAAAAACGGGGGCCTTACAAAACAGCGAAATGAATTCGGTGCTAACGACCGAAAGGCAAAAAGAAGCTCTCTCAAAAGCAAGCGAATTTTTAAGCCAAGGGGCCCGGCTTTTAGAAAAAGAAGAATCTCCTGATCTCATTGCCTTTGAACTCAAGCAATCCCTCAACTATGTTCAAAGCATATTAGGAAAAAAAGTAGACGATGAAGAGGTTTTAGAAAAAATCTTTAAAGAATTTTGTATTGGAAAATAATTTGGGATCAAAAAGTTTTGACGTTCTAGTTATTGGTGCGGGCCACGCGGGTTGTGAAGCCTCCCTTGTCAGTGCCCGGCTGGGTTTAAAAACCTGTATGATTACTACAAATACAGATCATATTGCATACATGTCTTGCAATCCCGCAGTGGGCGGCCTTGCAAAGGGCCACATCGTTAGAGAGTTAGATGCACTCGGCGGAGAAATGGCAAATAACACTGACAAATCAACCATTCAGTTTAAGCGATTAAATACTAAAAAGGGTCCTGCCGTAAGAGCCTCACGGGCCCAATGTGACAAGGCGCTTTATTCGAAATTCATGAAAAAAGTAATTTCTGAAACGAAAAATCTTGATGTTATTCAGGCCGAGGCCATGAGCCTTATTATTAAAAAAAATAAATGCCTCGGGATAATCACCGACAGCGGAGAAAAAATTATTTCTAGGGCGACGGTTATAACTACCGGCACTTTTATGAATGGAGTCATGCATGTGGGGCTTAAACAAGCAAGTGGCGGACGCGCTGGTGACAAGGCAAGTATTGGATTGAGTAATCATCTTAAAGAGCTGGGATTCAAAGTAACAAGACTTAAGACTGGGACGCCCGCGCGACTTCATAAAAATAGTATTGATTGGTCTAAGACTACACCTCAATGGGGTGATGAAAAATTTTTTCCGTTTAGTAGACAAACGAAGGGTTTGGCTTTGCCGCAAGTTCCTTGTTTTCTTTCTTATACCAACGAGAAAACTCACGAAATAATTAAAAAGAATTTAGATAAATCTCCACTTTACTGCGGTGTCATCGAAGGAATCGGACCAAGGTATTGTCCGAGCATTGAAGACAAAGTTGTGAGATTTGCAGATAAAGAGAGACATCAAACTTTTTTGGAGCCCGAGGGTTTAGATTCTGATTTGATTTATTTACAAGGAATGTCAACAAGCCTCCCTGTTGAAACTCAATATGAATTTTTAAAAACCATACCAGGTCTAGAAAAAGTAGAAATAATTAGGCCAGGTTATGCCATCGAATATGATTTTGTTCACCCTACACAATTGACCAGAACCCTTGAATCCAAGTCTTTCGAAGGGCTTTATCTCGCTGGTCAAGTGAACGGGACCAGTGGCTACGAAGAAGCCGCCGGTCAAGGCTTTTGGGCGGGTGTGAATGCAGCCTTAAAAATTCTAGGCAAAGGCCCTATGATTTTATCTCGAGAGCAAGCCTATCTAGGTGTCCTTGTCGACGATCTTGTGACAAAAGGAACAGACGAACCGTATCGAATGTTTACCTCTCGGGCCGAGTACAGACTTCTTTTGCGAGAAGACAACACGGACGAAAGACTCTTATCTACGGGCTACGGCATGGGACTTGTTAAGGAAGAAGAAATTCGGAAGCACTTTTTGAAATCAGAAAAAATCGCCGAACTAGAAA
>JAHFAE010000107.1 GCA_023250675.1 Oligoflexia bacterium
AAAACATAAATATCGCCGGGAAAAAGGTCGGTCTTTACGGTCTCAAGAAACTCTGAAGGATCTTTGAGCTGTTGGTGCCATTGAAGTAATTGATGTAACCATTCAAATCTTTTTTCCGTCTCGCTATCAACGCCTCCACCCTCTTTATATTTCCAGTGGGCTGCTATCCCTCTCTCAGCGGTGAGATGCATTTCTTTGGTGCGAATTTGAATCTCAATACGTTCTGCGGCAGGACCACTGATGGTCGTATGGAGACTTTGATAGTTATTGGCTTTAGGCATGGCAATAAAATCTTTAAATCTACCCGGGATGGGCCGCCAAATATTATGAACGACCCCTAAAACCTCATAACACTGCACCAGAGTGTCGACGATAATTCTAAAAGCCAAGACGTCAAATACTTGTTCATATTCTATGTTGCTAGAATCCATTTTCTTATAGATGGAATAAAAATGTTTAGGGCGACCATGGACTTCTGCATTGATTCCTTCTTTTTTAAGTTCATTTTGCAGAACTTCGATAACGTCGGCGATATAATTTTCTCTTTCGGTTTTATTTTTTTGAACCTTTTGAACAAGTTTGTAATAGATTTCTGGTTTTAAATACCTTAGCGAAAGATCTTCAAGCTCAATTTTCACCCAACTCATCCCGAGACGATTAGCAAGGGGCGCATAAATATCTAAGGTTTCTTGAGCGATAGCAATCTGTCGATCAAGAGGCATATGATTCAAAGTGCGCATGTTGTGGAGGCGATCTGCAAGCTTAACCATAATGACACGAATGTCGCGGCCCATGGCGATGATCATCTTTCGTATATTTTCAGATTGTTTTTCGTGGGTATTGCGAAACGACATTTGTGAGATCTTGGTCACGCCGTCCACAAGCCTTGCGATGGTGGGGCCCACAAGCTTTTCAATATCTGCCAAAGTGGCCACTGTGTCTTCAACGGTGTCGTGCAATATTCCTGTTACGATGGAATCCAAATCAAGATGCATTTCAGCTAAAACCATGGCTACACCAAGTGGGTGCAAAATATACGGGTCGCCTGAACGCCTGAGCTGACCTTGGTGGGAATCGGAAGAAAATTTGTAGGCCTTGTCAATTAAAGCGAGATCTGCTTGGGGAAAATAACTACTAATTTTTTCTTTTAGTTCTTCGAGAGCCCTGGCTGGATCCGTGTGTTCTTGAGATTGCTCTTTTTTTGATTCTTTTGTGGCTTCTTTAAGAGGACCGCTCATTGATGCTCCCTCTTAAATTGTAATGATTCTGGGATTTTAGAGCAATATGCCGCGTAAAATCCCCTTATCTTGTCAGATCCTTCTCAATTTGGTCTTCAGCTGACCCTTCGGCTGGATCAACGTCATACCAAACTTTAGAGGCCCCCACTTCGCGAAGGGAGTTCACTATGGCTTTATTGTCTTTTGAGGAAACAAGCATTTTGGAACCACGCATAATTTGCTTTGCTCGCTTTGAAACAAGCATTACTAGTGCAAAACGGTTGCTTACCTTTTCCAGACAGTCTTCAACAGTAATTCTTGCCACGGGGACTCCTTTTTTAAATTACTCCAGGTAAATTAGCTATTTCCGAGCTCATTTTCAACTACTTTCTTAAATTCGCTGTAAGCCCGATTCAAATCATCGTTGACGATTTGATGTCCAAATACTCCGGCTTGGGTCATTTCTGAGGCTGCATTGCTAATTCTGAGGGCAAAGTTATTAGTTGTTCCATGATCTCGAGCCTTTAGACGACGTTCCAATTCTTCAATAGAAGGGGGCAATACAAAAACCGTTAGAGCATCGGAGAATTTTTTGATAAGTGTTTTTGCTCCTTGGACATCGATATCTAAAATAATGGGTCTTCCGGCACGGATAGCCGTGTCAATTTGAGCAAAACTGATTCCATAAAAATTGCCGTGGACCTGGGCATGTTCTACAAAAAAGTCTCTACTTACTTTTTCTTGGAATTCCCTTTTATCGATAAAGAAATAGTCTACCCCATCTTCTTCCTTATTGCGGGGTTTACGGGTTGTAAAACTCACATTTTCTATGATTTCGGGGTATTCACCGACAAGTTTTGCGCACAGAGTACTCTTCCCAGCCCCACTCGGGGCTGAAACAATAATGAGGGTAGGTTTAAGCCTTGATTTACCCTCAAATCGCTTTGTTTTGCCTGGTTGAAACGCTTTGACCATTTTATAATATTCTCATTCAATATTTTGAACTTGTTCGCGCATTCTTTCGATGCAAGTTTTGGCTTCGATCACGTCAAGAGTTACGGAGAGGCTTTGGGTTTTAGCTCCCATTGTATTCACTTCGCGATGAAGTTCTTGAATATAAAATTCTATTTTTTTACCGATGCTGCCTGGTTGGCTCAGTGTTTTTTGGCATGCTGCAATGTGTGCTTGGGCCCTTTTAAGCTCTTCCTCAATATCAGCTTTATCCACTAAAAATAAGACTTCTTGGCTTAATCTCTGGGGATCAACCGTGATGGCTTCGTTGATGACTTTAAGACGCTCGACCAATTTTTCTTGAAGCTGAGCTTTAATGATGTCCTTTTTTTCTTTTACTGAATTTATGAAATTTTGAATTTGAGTAAGAAGTTCGTTAAGTATCTTGTTTTGAGTTCCTCCTTCTCGATTTTTTTCTGCTAAACAAGAATCTAGAGCTTCTTGAACGCTTCTTATGACTGCATTGACTTCCCATTCTAGTAGAGTGTCTTGCTCCCCAATTTGAAGTAGGTCTGGAGCTTTAGTGAGATACTCTTGATAAACCTCCTGGGGTAGGCTCAGCTCTTTTTGCAATTCATCACAGCCTTTTTTCCACGCTTTAGCCAAAGCTAAATTTGGAATGACCTTGATATCGGCGGTTTTGGATTCGTAGGTGCGAAAGATACTTAAGTCCACCGTCCCTCTTTGGATTTGCTTACCTATGAGTTTTCTGATTTCCCCTTCAAGACAGCCGTAGTCTCTAGGCATTCTAAATCGCATTTCAAGAAAGCGCCCGTTCACCGATTTTACTTGAGTATTAATCGAAATTTGATCTGTTTTAAGACTTGAACTGCCAAATCCGGTCATGCTTGTTGTCATGGGCGAAGTATTTGAAATTTGGGAGGATTTGTCAAGAGATAGAACAGGGTGAAAGATGGCATGGAGCATGCAAATTCAGTTCGTGGAGACACGAAATGAATTTAAGAGCTCGACGAAATGTCCTTTGTCTACTGTTTAAACGATTAGTAATCCTAATCTGTCACTGTATATTTGTTTTCCCGGTGTTTGCAGGTAATACAGTTCAAGTTGAAACTGCAAATATAGCTGCCCAAATAAATGATAAATTGGCATCATTACAAAGAAATCCCAACCAACCAAATCTAGAGAGCGAAGTTCTTAGCCTCACTAAAAGTTTATTCCAACTTAACAACATTCATTATTCAAAAGATTCTTACGAAGAAAATGGAATGACCCACGAAATCCTCAAAATTTATGCTGACTCATCGTCATTGTTCAATAAGTTGGCAATGACAAAGGGCAAGCAATTTGGAATCTCTTTATATTTTGCACCTCTTCCCATTGGAAGGGTTCAAGCCAAATATGACTTTGACTCAAAATCGATCTTGTTTGCCTGGGATCTGGACAAAGTGATCGGTTTAGAAAGTCCTCTGTTTTTTCACGAACTCGTCCATGCCATATTAAGTAATGCTATTTTTCAAAGCGGAAAAGATTTTGTCGTGGGTTCAATTTTGGTAAAAAAGAAAATAAGCCAATTCAATATGAATGATATGATGAATCCCTATGTCCAATTTCTTTCACTGCAAGAACTAACAACCTATCCCTACCAACACTACCTGCAGTGGATTAAAGCGAAACGTGTTGGCACATTAGAAGCACTTTTTGAAGCACATACCAACATAACAGGAAATGCCACCGGAGAACTCATTTGGTCAGAAGAATTGAAAAAGGCTTCTCGTGTTCTCTTAAGTGAATTGGATTCTGAGGAAGTGAGTATTGTTGTGGACGACAAGTACACAAATGATGCAAAAGGAATTCAATTAAGAGTAAGTAATGAAACCTATGAAATGTATTTGATGTTTGGAAATTCCTCTTTGCTTCCTCAAGAATATAAAGAGGCGATAAGAAATCGTTTACAAGAAATTAGAAAATATGCTGAGGAGTTTGTCACCCTTGCAGAAGAAATTGAAGGGGCGCCTTTGTCTGACAGCAAAGCCGAAATTGAATCTTTTGAAGCTAAACTCAAAAAATGGAACCAGCTAAGCAATACTCGTCTTATGGCTTCAAAACGATCTGAGGTTTGTGGTCGATTGTCACAGATGCAAGCGGTTCATGAGCCAAGGTAGTTGGACCTCGGTAGAAAGTTAAAACACCTACCACCTGAAAGTTCCCAAGGCCGCCGCCTCCACGTCTATTCTAAGAAATAATGAAAGACGATCCAATCTCGAATCTTTTCTATCGCTTCTGTCTGTGTCGTTGTACCAGTCCGTAACTCAAGACAGACTTGATTTTCTAAAACATCCTTTTCATGAGCCTCACCTAAAGGCTGAGGCCAAATATTTCTAATGTCATCTGAGCCCCCCGTACATAATGGAAAAAGGTGATCGAACTCATAGTTTGGCCAATCTGATTCGGGAATATTTCCATATTCCATTGCGACTTTCTTTTTCTCCTGTAGTGAGACATTACGCTTACACCGAGCCACATGACTTGGATACGTAAAGCCAGAAAAATTTGGATCCTGTGGTGAACACAGAAATCCTGGTGTTTTTTCAGGATCAGGCTGAGTGGCTTCTGCGACTAAGCAAAGTGACAATGTAAGACTAAATATCAAACAAAGACAAAGACCGTGAATGCGCATAACTTATACCTCCCTGTTAAGTTTCACAAACCCGGGAGTATTTTGTCAGTTGCAAAGTCACAATTGCAAACAAAAGCTTCGAGGTCTGTGACCCAATTATTAATTTACTTCAAAGCCATTCAATTATGAATCAATTGAGTAAGGGGCTAAAATGACTACACTGATTTAAGAATTCCTCAATCTCTGCACCCTGCAAATCAGGGTCAAACCATTGAATACTCTTATCTCTTTTAAACCAGGTGGATTGCCTCTTGGCCAGTGCCATTGTGTTCCTAACAATTTCATCATGAAGCTGCGTTTTAGAAATTAATCCACCAATATAATTTCCGGTCTCTTTATAACCAACGCTCATCAATGGGCGCAGACCATCGGGATACGACTTAATCAGACTCTCAGTTTCTTCAATTAATCCAGAGTTGATCATCTTTTGAGTACGCAACTCAATGGCATCTTTCAAAGTATCTTTTTTACGTCTTAAACCAATTTGGATCAATTCGTAGGGGAAAGATGCCTTTGAAAACTGCTCCCGCAAAGACGAGGGCTTAACACCCGATCGAACTAATTCAAGGCCGCGCATGATTCTATATTTATCATTTTTATGAATTTGCCCGGCATATTCTGGATCATGAATAGAAAGCTCTTCAAATAATTTTTCATAACCAAGTTTATGGGCCTCAATATTCAATCGCTCTTTTATTTCTGACGAAACAACAACAGATTCATACATGCCACTGAGTAAACTTCTAAGATAAAACCCTGTTCCTCCTACGAGAATAGCCGTGGCATTTTTTTTAAATATTTGTTCTAGAATTTTAAAAGCAGTTTTTCTAAAATCACCCGCTGTAAACGTTTTATCAGGCTCGATTTCGTCAATAAGGTGGTGTTTGACACTTTCAAGTTGAGCAGCGGAAGGCTTGGCTGTTCCGATATTTAACTTTTTATAAACCTGAACGCCGTCAAAACTGATAATCTCTGTGTTTAATTTCTTAGCAAACTGAAATGCGTATTCAGACTTGCCCGTAGCTGTAGCACCACAGATAACAATTACTTTTTTCATACTATGCGCTTAAATAGCTTTTCAATTTCATAAAGACTAAACTTCACACTCACCGGCCGGCCGTGGGGGCAAAAGCTCGAAAATGAAAATTCGTCCATTTGATTCAAAAGGGCTTGCATCTCATCGAGAGTTAATACTCGGCCGGCCCGAATTGCGCCATGACAGGCCATGGAGGCAATAATATCTCCGACTAAATCACTAAGTACACTTTTTGAGCCCATTTCTTGGACCTGCTCCCCCAGCCTCTCAAATAAGGGTTTTAAGCTAACGTCTAATAATAAGACTGGCCGAGTTGCGATTCCGATTGTCGACAAACCACGTTGAGAAATTTCAAAACCTACATCATCCAAAATTCTTAACATTTCAGCTTTCACAAGGGCTTCTACTGTCTCAGGCGACAATTCAATGAGTTCTTCAATAAGTTGAATTTGTTTTTCGGCCTTTCTGCCCTCATGATTTAGTTTGAATTTTTCAAAGAGCACTCGTTCATGGGCTGCATGCTGATCGACCATCACCAGAGTTTCATGAGACTGAGTCACCAGATAGGTATTGGCAAACTGACCAATAAGTTGCAACGCCGACCAACGGGAACTAGATTTTCCTTGGGATTCATTTGGGCTAGTTGAAAGAGGCCCATTCGAATAGGTTCTAATTTCTTCGTTACCCTGGTTAAAAGCTAAATACCTTTTATTATATTGAGTGACGGCGTCTTGAACAAGACTGGCTTGTTCTGACAATTTCATTTTATTCCGATAATCTGAGTTCTTAACGCCTTCAAGATTTGAAAATTCAAACATACTCATTTCTTGACCAGACATTTCTAAGTTTTGACCTGGCAACACCTTGGCCCCAAATAATTGCGGCGAAGCTTCACCGTCATGCTTGGAACTTGAATACTTCTCTTCAAGTCCTTGCCTAATCGTACTGCTTATAAACCTGAAAATAGTACTTGAATCAGTAAACTTCACTTGAGCTTTAGTAGGATGTATATTCACATCGACATTTTGGGGGTCAACCCACAGTGAAATTACAGCTTGAGGATATTGATTTTGCATAATTAAGTTTCGATAACCTTCAAAAACCGCGTGCTGAATAGTTTTATCCGAAACGTGGCGCCCTTGCACGAAAACATATAGGCTCTGCTGAGTTGCTAGACTTCGCTCAGGTAACCCCAACACAGCTTCTAACTTCAAAGCACCTTCAGAATGATTAAAGTAAATAGCATCGGTTTCGGC
The DNA here is from genome assembly GCA_023250675.1 of Oligoflexia bacterium. Lineage (GTDB taxonomy): Bacteria > Bdellovibrionota > Bdellovibrionia > JABDDW01 > JABDDW01 > JAHFAE01. The sequence continues at coordinate 7,159 of JAHFAE010000107.1, forward strand.
GAGCTTTAATATCCCAAGAGATCTCTTAAAAAAATCTTGGGCAGGCCAATGTTCGATAACTTGGTGATTTTGTTTTAAGGTCAACGCGATAGAAGGATTACTCAATGCAAAAGACTTAAAAGTTTTTTTCAAAGCAGTTGTTTCCGCGGCTTCTGATTTTAAAAACTTGTACCGAGCTGGGACATTAAAAAAAAGATTTTTAATTATTACTTCGGTTCCGCCTATCGGGGCTGCGGGCTTCACCTCGGCGATTTTACCTCCCGAAGAATGAACACTTGCACCAGCAGATTTACCCTTTTCGTCTTTTGGACTAGACAAAATAGTCAATTCACTTACTGCTGCCATGGAGGCCAAAGCTTCACCCCGAAAGCCAAAGGTTTTTACAAAGTTTAAATCGTCTATGGAATTTATCTTACTAGTGGCGTGAGGCTCTAAAGCCAAAGGCAATTCTTCAGCCGGGATTCCTGAGCCATTGTCTTTAACACGAATATATGACTTTCCACCTCCGTCAAAATCAACTTCGATTCTATCTGCTCCGCTATCTGCACTGTTTTCTAGGAGTTCTTTTACAATACTAGCTGGTCTTTCGATGATCTCACCGGCGGCTATCTTATTTATTGTATCTTGTTCAAGAATCTTGATTGTCACCATTAGAGCTCCTTAGGCATTTATATTTAGCGGATTCCCACTGTCAAGAGAATCGGTTTCAGCAGCAATGTAAGTTCTTGGAAACTTACCTTTTCGCCGATCCAAAAGAGCCTTTCTAAATCGATTTTGTGGCAAGAATGACTGCAAAGTTCTCTTTTGAAGTTTTCTCTTTGACATGGCTTTTTCAATATAAATTTTTTCACCCGTATGGGGATTCATTTCTGTGTAGTACATGGCCGTAGCCAATGTCATGGGTGAAGGAATAAAATCTTGGATCTGTTCAGGTCTCATTTTATTTGCCTTAAAATACTCACTCATTTTTGAAGTGGTATTAATATCTGATCCCGGAAAACTTGATATAAAATAGGGCGAAAGCATCTGGTTTTTCCCTGCTTCAGCGCTGTACTTTTTAAAGTACTCCACAAATTTATTATATTCTTCTATGGGTGGTTTTTTCATTAATTTTAAAACTTGAGGGTCCGTATGTTCAGGGGCGACACTCATGACACCGCCTGTGTGATGTTGGGTGACTTCTTTGATGTACTTTGGAGTTTTTAAAGCCAGATCATACCTGATTCCACTAGCGATAAAAACATGTTTTACACCTGCTATTTGTCTGATTTTTCTCATCATTTTAATTTGAGGAGTTTGGTCAGTATCAAGATTAAAACAAGGTGTAGGATAGAGGCATGACATCTTTTTACACTTCTTACAGATCTCTTGATCTTTGCCATGGAGCTTATACATATTGGCGCTAGGCCCACCCAAATCTGTAATGGTACCGGCCCAGCCTGGTATTGTTTTAAGTTTTTCAACTTCACGTTGTAGACTCTCAGGACTTCTAGATTGAATTTCTCGCCCCTGTTGGAGAGTAATGGCACAAAAGCTACAACCACCAAAACAACCCCGATTTGTTATGACTGAGAATTTTACTACTTCGTAAGCAGGGATTGTTTGCATATAAGAAGGATGGGGAAGTTTTGTAAACGGAAGCTCATAAATCTCATCTAATTCTTTTGTCGTTAACGGGAATACGGGCGGTTGGGCGACGATGAATCGCCCTTGGCATTCTTCGACTAAAATTTTGGCATTGTGAGGATTACTCTCTCGTTCAATTGTTACTGCCGCTTTATTAAATTTCATTTTGTCGCCTTTGACTTCATCGTGGCTGGCGAGCACCAAATGGTTTTCGAGAGTTTCGATATTTTTTAGAATGCGGAC
>JAHFAE010000108.1 GCA_023250675.1 Oligoflexia bacterium
CCCAGTGCGCCCGGTATGGGCAACAACTAGCCGGTGTAAATCCGGCCTCAGCCCTGAGAGGAGGGAACGAGTAGGTCAAGCCAAGGGTGCCCGAAGAAACTTTTCACAAGCTGCCTGAAGAAGGAATACAGGTTTGTGGGAAGCCAATGAGGGATCTGAAGAAAGGTAAGACCAAAACTGCAGCCCAAATGAGAATGAACCTCCGTAAGGCTAATATCTGGGGCCGAATAGCTGGGAATATGAAAGCCCGAAATCCTTTCCGTAACAGATATGGGTAATGGAGGTGGGTAGGCAGGAAAACTGAGTTGTTGCCATTACCCGGGGAAGAGCCGTTGGTCTGGAGACATCATAACTACGATGAATGATCTCTAACCGGCATAGAGATATGACCGCTATAAACCAAGGGTTTGCCGATGAAGCCGTAGTAGCCGTGAAACCAGGAGCCGATGAAGATATGGCGACATATCTGAGGATAAAACTTCTGGAAAGGGACCGGAGGTCAAAGGCGAAGGGCTGAATGTGTGAAGTAAAGAGATGGAGTTCAAACAGTAACGGTTGCTCTGAGACCAGAGGATTAAATCTTGCGACGAATAAAGTAGCTCCGTACGAGCACCCACGTCGTCGTGAGGGTTGATGAAAGGGCGATTCAAGAAGGAGTGAAATGAAGGACGTCGATTTATTTAGTTGTCAGCAAAGCTTATTTGAGAGGATTTGCTCAATTGAAGAACTCACCGATGCCTTTAGATTGGTGAGAAGAAACGGCGGTGCTCCTGGAGTAGACGGAGTTACCATCAAAGAATTTGAGACAAGACTTTCAAAAGAGTTAGAGCAGCTTAAGAAAGATATCGAAAGCTGGAACTATGAACCAAGTCCTGTGAGGCGGGTAGAAATACCCAAACCAGGCGGAGCGGGGATTAGACTGCTTGGGATACCAACCATTCGGGATCGGGTTTTACATACCGCAATCAAGGCGGTGTTGGAACCTATTCTTGATCCGTTATTCTCAAAGAACAGCTATGGGTTTAGACCAACCAAGAATCAACGACAGGCGGTGGAGGCGGCACAACAGATTGTGAAATCCGGGAAGGAATGGATCGTAGATATTGATCTAAGTAAATTCTTTGACCGTATTCATCACGATCGACTGATTGGAAGACTGGGGAAGTTCATCGACGACAAACGCGTATTGCGTTTGATTGGCCTAAGTCTTCGGTCTGGAATTATGTCAGAAGGAGTTGTGACGACACCCACTGAGGGATCTGTCCAAGGGAGTCCACTTAGCCCGTTGCTAAGCAACGTGGTGTTGGACGAACTGGACAAGGAACTTGAAAGTCGGGGATTAGAGTTTTGCAGATTTGCCGATGATTGTAACATCTTTGTAAGATCTGAAGCAGCTGCAGGGCGGGTTATGAAATCCACAGTTAAGTTTATCGAGAACCGACTCAAACTTGTAGTGAATCGTGAGAAGAGTAAGGTGGCGCTCTCCAAGGTTGTAAAGTTCTTGGGGATGACCATAGTGGCCTGCACGATAGCGATCTCCCCTAACTCCATGCTTAAAGCAATGGATAAGGTGAAGGAGCTAACACTACGAGGGACTTCGCTGAACATGGAGCAGACGATCGAAAAGATAAATAGTTGGTATGTGGGCTGGGCGTCATATTATTCGATGACCCAATACCCGTACCAACTTGCGAAGATCGAGGCCCATGCGCGCAGGAGATTGCGTGCAAGGATTGTTGCTCAGCAAAAGAAGAAACGCCACCTGGTTAACAAACTAGTGGAGCGTGGAATCAGTCGTAAAACGGCGGCAGGAACAGTGTACTCGAACAAAGGACGGTGGGCCCTATCCTACAGTTGGGCCGTTCGAAACGCATTTAATAATCGATGGTTCACCCATAGGATGGGCCAGAAGATTGTATCCAACAGAAATCTCCCTCATTGGTTCAACCCTAAAACTAGAGTCAACTTCACATGAAGAGCCGTGTACGTGATCCGTACGCACGGTTCTGTGGGAAGTCGGGGCGTGCGCTTCGCGCGCCCCACTTACCCGAGTGGCCGCCGCCCCCAACTTTGAAGTCAGCGGGAGTTTACAAAAATTAATTCAAAAAAATATTATTTTTCTTGACGTCCTCAAATTTAATTTTCAGATTTTTTTATCTGGAATCTTGGGTCGCAAGAATTTTATAGTCTAAACGAGCTAGGAATGGTCGAGGTTGAATTTTAAAATCAAAAACCATGCCCTTCCCCAATTCGAAATTTCATCGCCCCTTTCAGTGTCTGAGCAGGCAAATTCTGGGTCAAAAAACATGTGTTAAGTTCGAACAAACCTTAGCAGGAGGAGCGACATGCTAAATCCCAAATCACTAAATGATTCAGATTTGTTAAGTCAAACTCATGACCTTGTCACAAAAGAAAAACAGATTACCTTAGATATTCTCCACTACCTTCGTGAGATACGTTTAAGAAAATTATATTTAGCTAGAGGGTATTCTTCATTATTTGATTTCTGCACCAAAGAACTTGGCTATTCAGAAGGGGCAGCCCATAGAAGAATCTCATGTATGTATTTACTGGTTCAATTGCCAGAAGTAGAAGAAAAAATTAAAGAAAACAAAGGTAACTTGAGCACTTTGAGTCAACTCAGTAGCCATATAAGACGAGAAGAAAAACATAACAATTCTAAAATACCAAAAGAAGAAAAACTGCAGCTTCTTGCCCAGATTGAAAATAAATCCCAAGAACTTTGTCAAAGAGAACTACTTAAGCATTCATCGCAAGGTAATATGAGCATGGATAGACAAAGACCTATCACGGAGGATCTAACTGAAATCAAGTTTGTTGCCACAAAAGAATTAATGAATAAGCTAAACCAACTGAAGGCCTTACTTGCACATAAAAATCCAAATCCACAGTGGGGTGAGTTTTTAGAGATCTTAGCTGATATCGGGTTAAAGAAACTTGACCCTCGACTAAGAGAAACTAAACAGCCTCCAAAGTCCAAGGCAGCCAATGTGGCCAAAGCGGCTGTAAATCAACCAACGCCGGATTCTACCGCCGCAGCGGCTAAACGGCGCGTCAATCCCAATAGTAAATACATCTCTCAAGAGGTCAAAAAATATATTTGGAATAGAGATCAAGGCAGGTGCCAATTTATTGATTCAGAAACCAAGAAAAAATGTGAGAGTCAATTTGCATTGGAAATTGACCATATTCAGCCATTTTCTTTGGGCGGCCAGACAACTGTTAAGAACCTGAGACTTTTATGTCGTGCCCACAATAGCTTCGTGGCCAAGGAGGCTTTCGGATAACGGTGCCGTTTGGCTGAGTAAATTTTATACTCTAAACCTATTGGATTGGTTTCTACTCTTCTCCTATGGTAGACAGAGTTGTTTTTATGAAAAACATCGGTATCCGAAACAGAAATAGCCTCAAGCAAGTTATTAGAAATGTATCACTCACGGTCATTTCTATAACCCTTTTGCTCAACCTTATTTTTATAGAGAAAATATCTGCCAATTCAAAAGTCATGATCTTCTCTGGCGGTGGCTTTCATAGCGCCTTATTTTTAGGGATGCTCGCCGGCGCTGAAGAAGCTGGTTTTCAACCCGACTATATCATTGGTTCTTGCGGGGGCGCAGTTGCCGCAGCTATCGCAAAAACATATAAGACATCAAGCGATCGCTATCATTTTCTCATGTCACAAGATTTTTTTGATTTCTTTCATAATATCCAATTTGAAAATGATAGTTTAAATGGTTCAGCTTACAATTTATTTAAAATGATAGGGCGAAGATTCAACCTTATTCCTATGGAACCTGATTTATTTAAATGGACCATTTTCAACATGCCCTTGGCTGCATCGTTTTCGGGCTTTAATATACCTTTTGATCGTGATAGCCCAAAAATTATCATTGTGGCGTCTAAAATTGATATTGATATACATACCAAACGAGTTGCAAGCACCTCCAAGCATATACAAGAAGTTTTTTTTACCGACTCTGAAACAGCAAATGATATTGCTGGTTTCTTATCACCCATTCCAGCTCTATATCCGCATAGTCCGATCATTAAAAAAACTGATATCATTACCAGCAGAACTTTGACTGAAGCCGTACGAGCTTCAATCGCCGATCCCTACTATATGAAACCACTAGATCTTGGCGGCCAGTATTATTTCACCGGCGCTATTGATCTTTACCCGCTAGAATTGGCTAAGCGGCTGGGCCATGAGGTGGCGGCGATTTACCCCCCTTGGTTTGATACAGTCGAGATAAGTTCTTTTATGAGTGTGTACAAATATAATATTAACAATCGCATTGTGAATGTGACTTCTCAATACAGCACATACTGGATCGACGATTCAGATGTGGATGAACTTTACAAAGTGGCGGGTTTTAATCCGAAACCAGATTTTAGCTCTTGGACACTTCGATATGGAATACCAAATGAGATTGGTGAGTTTCGACGAAAAATTGCAACCCAATGGGAATTTGGAAGAAGGCGAGCCCTCGAGGCGTTTGCGGGTCAAAAAAATGATAAGCTCCACATTCGAAAAAAAATATTGCCACAAGCCATTGATGCCGTCTTAGAAAATTCTAGAAGGCGGAATTTTTAGTTCTTGCAAGGATCTTCTTTGACCATTGCTTAAACCAAGGTTGCTGCGGCCAAAGTTTTTCAGAGATTATGCTTTGAGCAATTTGATTTGGATGAAAACAGTCAATTGCTAAGTCTTTTACCGATATTTTTCTATCAAACATCATGTCTGTGTAAACCACACTTAAATTAGGATAAAGTTCATTGGCCTCTTGAACAACTCGTCTCAGAAGTTCATTTTTTTGCACAACGATCGCCACGCTGGCTTCGTACTCTGGCTTTGTTTTCCAAGTAGTTAAAAGAGTACAAGCTTTAAAAAGGTGGGTCTGAATATAATTACACGAAATACCCCCAATTGATTTTGCCATTTGAATCTCTGGATAACCGACATCTGGAATTTTAGGAATTCCTGAAACTAGTATCCGAATGGGCTCGTCTTGTTTAATCTGAGCCAATATGGAAAAGACTGTTTTTAAGGAATCTTCCATCATGGAGATCGGAGTACCCTCAGAATAGTTTTGATTGCAGGCATCATTGGCACCAACGAGAACCGTAATATATTTGATAGCTTTATAATTACCAGACTGCATGGCTTTATAAAGTTGGTTGGCTTGGGGTACAAGATCTTGAGATTTCGAGCCTGAAATAGCCAAATTGTACATTTTGAGAATGGCTGTGGGTTCTGTGCGGTGAAAATACTGTGTTAGCTTTGCAAAATGGGACGAAGTTTTCATGCCCGATGTCCACGATAAAGTTTTTTTGTTATCTAAGAAGTTCTGCGCATGGATCCAATTTTTCATATCTTGGTCGGTCATAAATGGAGGGAGTTCAATCTTCGATTGCTTTGCAAGACTAGTGTTTGCCAAAAATGCCGCAGAAATAGAATCTCCAAGGGCAGCCATAAGGTAAATGGGACCGGAAGCCTCTGATGCATAAATATTCAGTGAGAAAAAAGTTGCAATAAGAAGTGACAGTATGAGTTTCATTGGTGATTCCCCCAAATAAAACCATAGGCATCAAAAAAACCAAAAGCAACTTCGAATTCGTAACTATGCTTGACTCGTCGCCGAAGCTTTGGCGAGACTAAAACACTTGATTATACAGGGCCGCTGTACTCAGCGTCATTTGACGAAGAGTCGAAATATTACTATCTGATCCCCTTTGATATTCACCTCTGAAAACCTTGCGTAGCGTTAATGCCAAATTATTTATGTCGTTAGGTTTTCCAAAGTAGATTGCGTTTGGCGAATCAAATTCACTATGAGCTGAACCCTCAGACAAAACTGCAAATCTGCCCAGTGATAAGGCTTCAGCGACGGGGTAATTAAATCCTTCGAACAAACTGGTACTGACAATGGCGGCACAATGGGCAAGATAACCATTTATTTCTTCATCTGAGATATTTTTTATAAGGCGTATTTTGGGTTTTAGTTCTGTCCACTTCGAAGGTAATTCCTCACCTCCTAGGGACAAAACGAGCTCAAAATCCTGGCCTTCATTCCACAGTTTTCGGCAGGCAGCTAGAAGCGCTTGAACATTTTTGTGGGGCTTTAGACTTGCCAAACATAATACAAATGGTTTTGAAGGCACCGATGTTTTGGGGACGCTTATTTTTCTAATTCCATTTCGAATCACTTGAATTTTTTCTTTGTTTACCTTGAGAAATTTTTCAAGTTCAATTTTAGTCCAATCCGAAACGGTGATGATTTTTGAGCAACCGGTTAGGCCATGTTTTACTATTGTTTTGTAGTACATTTGGTGAGCAAGTTTAGCTGGCGGATGAAGATGGATGAGATCATGAATTGTCACCACGGAACGAGCCGGCAAAATCAACGGAAGTGCAAAAGAAGGAAAGTGAAAAACATCAAACTTTTTTCCTCTGCACTTATAAGTGAGTTCTAATGACTCAGCGGGATGTGCAAACGGTGTTTTGCAATAAATAGTATTTAAGTTACTGCCAATTCTTTTTGGTGTTTCAATGGAATTTGCCAAGATAGTCACTTCATGGCCAATGGCCGTTAAATCTTGAACCAAGTCGACAACGTATCGAGCAATTCCATGGGTTTTGGCGCCAACCATTCGAGCGTCCATCAAGATTTTGAGTGAATCAGCCATTTGAGTTGAGTTCATACTGGGTTTTTGTGCCTTGTTCAAGACTCTTAATGTCAGATCGGAAGAAACAGCCGCAACGAGTTAAAGTGGAAGTATTTTGAAGGAAGGCTCGTCTGATGATACAAATGAGGCATGTTAAAATATCTAGATCGAAAAAGTGGTTTCAGTAAGTTTATGGACCGCTACATGGGTATTCCACTTTTGCTCGCCATCGCTATTCCCTCGAGATTTTTTAGCATGCTTTTTGGCCAAGGGACCGCTAACGAAAATATTCTGGTCATCAAGATTTCTGCTCTGGGAGATGGTGTGGTCCTCATCCCAGCACTGCAACATTTGAGATCAAACTTTGGAAAATCAAAAATATATTTCTTAGGTGGGCCGTCTAATCAAAAACTAATAGAAAATCTGGCTCTGGTTAACGAATTTATTTCGTTTAATAACCAGGGTATTAGAAAAATCTTAAAAATGAAATTTCGCTTGGTCATAGATTTTGAGCAGTGGATGAGGGCTACTGCGATTTTTACGGCGTTTTTGCGAGCAAATACGAAGATTGGGTTTAAATCAAAAGATCAGTGTCGCCACTGGGCGTTTACTCACAAAATCAAATTTGACACTTCTCGTCACACTGGAGAGAATTTTTGGAACCTTACTCAAGCCGCACTAAAAATGAGAAAAATCATACACCACTTAAACTTTTCGCAAGTTTGCCAAGCCGCTGGCGGCAACCTTGAAATATTTAAAAAGAGAGATTTTTTGCAAGTTCCAAAAGATCTTATGCCGCCGCTATTAGTACTTCATCCAGGTTGCGGTGACCATGGAGAGTTTAGAGAGTGGCCAATAGAAAATTGGAAAGAGTTAATCGTCGTCTTAAAGTCGAAATACCCTAAAGCTAAAATTGTAGTAACGGGGCAGGGTAGGTACGAAGAATTGCTTGCCCGAGCTCTTGAAGAAGTAGGAGCTAGATCTTTAGTAAATTCCTTGTCATTTGAAGGGTTTATGGGTGTTCTTCAAAGTGCAACCTGGATATTTTCTGGCAACACGGGAGCCATGCATCTGGCTAGTTTCCTAAACAAAAATCTAACGGTCTTAAATGGTCCCTCTGATCTAAAAATGTGGGGGCCACTTTGGGGAGGCAAAGTAATTGCATCGCCTCTTGAATGCGCTCCCTGCTTGACGTGGGGCAGTGACTATGGTTGTTCTGATCCTGTATGCGTAAAAGCAATTTCGCTGCAACAAGTCATAAATTCTATGGGTTTGCATTAGATGCTTAAAGAGCACCATCGGTTTTTCAAAGTGTTGTTTCAGGTCTTTGATCTTTTCATGGTGGCTCTCTGTTGGCTTGTTTCTTACCCTTTGCGATTTATTATATTAAGGCCCCTTTTGCCCGTCACAAAGGGGATTCCTCTTTCTGATCACTACGCTTATTTAAGTTTTGGCATCGTCATTCTTTGGTACTTAGTTTTTCAAATGAATGGAGTTTATCAATCGCGGCGAACTCAAAGTATTTGGCCTGAGATTACGGCTCTTCTGAGAGCTTCGACCCTTGCCTTTATGATTTTGGCTGCGGGCACTTATCTTTTATTTTCGGGGGACGTCTTTTCTCGGGGTGTGCTCATTGTTTTCTATATTTTGAGCTTAGGAGTTTTAGTTTTTGAGCGCATCATTTTTAGATTTTTTATGAGTGGAATGAGGCGCCGTGGATTTAATCTTCGAACAACTCTAATTGTTGGCGATAATGAAATCGCTGCCGCATTTTTGGAGCGCCTTCGATTTCATCCTGAACTGGGCCTCACGGTCAAAGGCGTAGTGAGATTAGAAGCTCTGGCAAATATTTTAGAAAGCGGAACTAGTACAGGGCTTCCAATTTTGGGAACCTCTGCCAATTTAACAGAAGTCTTAAAGGCAAATAAGATCGATCAAGTGGTTCTTGCCCTGCGCAATTCTCAGCGTGATCAACTTGATGAAATATTAGCAAGTCTTGTGGATCAGAATTTGGATGTGCGAATTATTCCTGATTTACATCAATTTATTACCCTTGGTTGTGAAGTCGAAGAGTTTGAGGGAATGCCTCTTATCTCGCTAAATCAAAGCCCCATTGTGGGATGGAATCGGGTCGCCAAACGCACTTCAGATATTGTCTATGCCGGTGCAGCCATTTTGGTTTTTTCACCCTTTATGGCGGTTATTGCAGCTGCGATAAAAATACTTACTCCAGGCCCCGTAAT
>JAHFAE010000022.1 GCA_023250675.1 Oligoflexia bacterium
TTCTAAATGAAATGAGATTTTAATTAGTTTAACTTCGTGGGTATGTTTTTTCTTCGCTTCTTCTTTTTTGTGGTGGTCCTTCCAATTGCGCTCGATGGCTTCATCCCATCGATCCCAGTCGAAATCGCGATGATCCATTACAAACGTATTCAACACTTCGATTGTTACAGCTTGGCCAGCAATGGCCGAACCCTTAAAACCGTTGAGTGACAAGCGAGCTTGATCTAAATCTAATTTGTCCAAATCAAAAGCCACGGTGGTCAACGAAAAAGTTTCTCGGGTTAATTGTATTTGAGATAATAAGTTTTTGTCTGGAATTTCAAATTTTACAGCTCGTCCAAAAGAATTACCGCCGTGATATAGCTTGAACCAATCTCTAAATTCATGGCTCCTACAATCCCGACCATGATGCCATTTCAAATGACCGCGGGATACAAGTGTCAAATCGTATATTTTATTTCCAGTGCAGACTTTTGGAGTTGCCGTTGGAACCGGCTTAGACTTGACTTTGTCCTTGTCCTTGTCCTTGTCCTTAGCGTGAACAACTTGGGGAGATGTTCCCAAAATTGAAATAAAGAATAAGAATGTAGCAATGCTACGAGCGGTCAAAGTCTTCAGCATTACGTCCCTCTTTATCTTTCCTTACATAGACCTTCGGCATGCTGTGTCAAAAACTTTAGCAAAGGAGTCATAATTGCCTGAAACCTAAAGATAATATTGATTTATTTACGAATTTTTTAGACGAAAATGTTGGGCTATTGTACCATTTTGGCTAACTCGCCACGTTCGTATAGTTCGGTGACTATATCGCATCCGCCAACGAACTCACCATTGATAAAAATTTGCGGAACAGTGGGCCACTGAGTGTATTCCTCAAGAGCTGTCCAAAGGGGGTCATCTGAAAGAACATCGACGGCAACGATAGGCTTATTTAAAGTTTTTAAAACGTGAACAGCTTGTTGTGAAAAACCACATTGAGGAAAATCCGGAGTGCCTTTCATAAAAATAACGATTTGATTTTTTTTAACTTGGTCTTCAATTTTTTTCTTAAGATCATTCATTATAAAACACCGCCTTTTTTCTCCCATTCATAGGGAGTATATGTTTTTAGTGAAAGAGCATGAATGTCGCCACTGGCGATGTCTGCTCCGAACGCAGATTTGACCAATCGATGTTGATCCACCATCGATTTTCCTTCAAATATCTTTGAAACCACAACAACTTGGTAGTGATCCAGAGTGCCAGTCAGGTCCTTAACTTGCACCTCTGCTCCGGGGATAACCTTTTGAATTCGATCTTGAATTTCAGTTGGCTTCATCAATTCTTTTTACTCCTATTTAAAGAAAATGTCCAATGAGACACTTTTGAAAAATATTCATACTACCCCCACGACGCGAATAGTTATAAAAGAGGTCCATTAGTTCGGCTAAGTTGTGCTCTTAGTCACCTTAAGAAAGGACAAATGTGTTGAGGATTTTCGTAACTACTTTTTTATTTTTTACCTCTCATTGCTTTGCAGATTTTCAAATCCCGTCACCCAACGTGGGCGTTATCGAATTTAGTCATCCCGAAAAATTCAGCCGGATTGTAGCTCTCAGCGACGTGCATGGTATGTATTCAACACTGCATCGACTTTTCTTATCGACTCGACTCATTGATTCGGGTCTTCATTGGCGCGGTAGCAATACACTTGTGGTGGTCGTCGGTGATTCAATAGATAAGGGGCCCGATAGCGTAAACGTCTTAGATTTTTGGATGGCGTTGATCCCCCAGGCTCGTGCTGCCGGTGGGGAAATCGTTCATTTATTAGGAAATCATGAGGCCGAGTTCCTGGCAGACCCATCAAATCCGAAGGCAAAAGAATTATTAAATGAGTTAAAATTAAAAGGAATAGATGTTCGTCAACTTACCGACCCAAGTTTTCCGAGAGGACGATTAATGAGAAATCTTCCGTTGGCTGCGAGAGTTGGAAATTGGTTATTTTGTCATTCTGGTTTTTACCCCAAGACTGATTTTATGACATTTAGAACAATGGCGCGTAATGTTCTTCAAGGTGGTGACTACTCTAATCCCTTTCTTATAGGCCCCGAATCGGTTTTACAGGCGAAAAATTGGTGGGCTAATCCCAATAGCCGACAAGATCTTGAATCTCGGCTTTATCTCAATCATTTTTATGGCGTCGTCTTCGGCCATCAACCCGAGGCTTTGAGTACATCAAATCATAGTACCCGAGATAGCATTGCCGCTGCAGATCAGCTGAGATTGATTAAAGTTGATAGCGGGATGAACCCTAATGCCGGCGGTTATGCGGGGCACTTGTTAGTATTTACCCAACCCTCCGATCTTTCAAAGATGCAAGCTCCCCGTGCTTTTTCCATGTCAGTGCTTGGGGATTTAACTCCATTGAGTTGGAGTAATGGACCGTTTCAATGAACCAAGTTTCCCTCCCCGAAGCGCGAATATTTGTTTGTGTTAATGAAAAAGCCCCTGAGAAGACGGCTTGCCTTAGGGGCGAGGGTGAGAAATGTGTCTTGTGGCTCAAAGAAGAAATTAAAAGGCGAAACCTAGATAAGAAAATTTGGGTCACAAGAACGAGGTGCCAAGGCTATTGTTTGCCCGAAGGAACCGTCGTTTCTTTCGAGCCCACCCACAGACAATTCTCTTCTGTAAAGTTTGAAGAACTTGCAGCACTTTTTGAATCGGAGTTGCCGCGTCTTATTGCGATGACGTAGATCGACTGCTTACAATCTTATTTGAATCAGAATTTATGTATGTTTCTTTTGCCATGTTGGCGGTAATGTATCTATCTCTAATAGGTACACTTACTGGCACAACACCATATTTTTCAAATTTGAAACGACTGGCAGTGAGATGAGAGCGCCAGAGTTTAATATAAGTCACTAATTCATTTTGACCTGGTGAATTTGTTTCTAATTCCGTCCCATCGCATTTTACCTGTACGGCAAAAGGTGCATTCTTATTTTTAAAAACGTAGTTAATCTCACAACTTTTGTGAAGCCCAATGAAAGGCATTTTAATTTTACTATTATTTTTTGCCGCAAGCACTTCAGTGCCAACAAAACTTAAAAAAAATGCTAATGACAGAGCCCTTATCATAAAACAAATATCCTTCCTGAATCTCTCCACTTAGTCATTCTTCATGAGCAACTATGGGGCCAAATAAACATAAGTAATATTAAATACTTAGAGTTATGACTTTGAGGTGAATAAACAAAATTGGCAGCCAGGTGACTACTTAGTGGGCAGGCCTGAAAAATCTAATAATTTTCTGGAATCTAATTTGAATCGGCTGCAGATTATCTTCGGTCTAAAGAAAATCAATTTGGTCGCGAAAGAGAGAGGAACTTAGTTTTGATCGCATTTATTACGGGCGCTACGAGCGGATTTGGTCAGTCTACCGCAGAACTATTTGTTAAAAAGGGTCACAAGGTTATAGCCACAGGGCGACGGGGCGATCGACTTGAAAAATTAGCAAAGAAATTTAATAAAAAATTGATAACTTATGAGTTAGACGTCAACGATCCGATAAAAATTGCGGAAGTCATCGACGGGCTTCCCAAAGATTTTTCGCATATTGATGTACTCATTAATAACGCGGGTCTGGCTCTTGGAATGGATTCCGCGGTAAAAGCTAAGATGAGTGATTGGAACCAAATGGTAGATACAAATATCAAAGGTGTTTTGAATTGCACTCACGCCATTTTACCCGGAATGGTTGAACGTAATCGTGGTCATATTATTAATTTGGGGTCAGTGGCTGGAGAATTTCCATATCCTAGTGGAAATGTATACGGTGCCACCAAAGCATTTGTTCACCAGTTTAGTTTAAGTTTGAGAGCAGATTTATTGGGGACAAACATACGGGTGACTTGTGTAGAGCCTGGCATTTGTAGTGGTACAGAATTTTCAGAGGTGAGATATAAAGGAGATATAGATAAAGCTAAGGCAGTATACAAGGGGGTTGAAGCGTTAACACCAGACGACATTGCCGAATCAATCTATTGGATTGCTACGCGCCCTGCTCATGTCAATATCAATATTATTTCTATGATGCCGGTTCAGCAGGCATTTGGTGCTTTTGCTGTGGATAGGTCTAGAAAGTAAGATCGTCTCGACAACCTCGCGAAGTCTATTCTCAAAAAATATTGACTCGTCGTCTAGACACATCGATAATTTTCATACTATTTAATATCAACAAAACAACCAAAAGGGGATTACTCATGGGTAAAAAAGGTGGTGAAACTCTTGTTGTTCAGTCCAAAGTCAGGGACGTCATCAAGAAAAACAAAATGAATTGCGCAAGCGATGTGATGGGTGCATTGACAATGCTCGTGGAGTATCAAATTGGGCGAGCCGCCGTTCGGGCTAAATCAAACGGCCGAAAAACCGTACGTGCCGCTGATTTCTGAGAATTTCTAAAAATCCTGGCAATGCGGAATAGTCTGAATTGCCAGGATTTTTATTTCTGGCGCAGTGGTTGACAATGTGATCTTTGAGGTCGTGATTGGCAAATGCATTGATTTTGTTATGAGTTCATAATTCCTCGGTCCTTTAAACGTAATAAATGTTTCAGAGTTCTTATCTTCTTGAATATCATGACCGCGCAATTCCAGCGGAACTTTACGGTCATTGAGATGTACGAAAATTTTAGAAACGACAGGTCTTGAACTGTCGACGATGACTCCTAGGCCAGTTTTTGAGAACAGAATCTTTAAATGCCCACTATTTGAATTTATTTTTTCGACCCATTGTCCTTTTAAAACCCAGTTTTCATCGAAATTACTAAAAGGAGTGGTCCATGCCTTTTGAAACTCTTCACCTAGAAACTGAGTTTTTGAGTGTCCGCAGGTTTTGGTTTCACCATCATTGATAAATTCTCTTGCTGGAATTCCGGCAACTCCATTGTCTTTTAATATTTTTTGTAGAGACTTCTCAAAGAGAGCCGGGTCGAAGTTCCCGGGATCTTGGCTTGTCACTTTTCCATTCTTTAATACCAGGTTTATTGTTGGCGACACATAGGCCCGCCATTGCTTGGCATAGCTTGCCGTTGGGTCGAGCAAAATGGGTAAATTATAAGTCGCCTCTTTTGCGGTCGCTTCTACCATAGTTTGAGAAAAGGGCAGGGAATTCTCAGCCATGGCAACAATCAAAAAATCCACATTATTGGTGCGGTAACGTTTTTCTAGGCGTTTCCACACATCCATTACCTTAAAAAGCTGCAGGTCTAAGGGTGAAACAAATGCTACGGCAGTGACCGTAGCATTTGCATTTGGAGCACCATTTATCCACGGTGAATCTGGCCACGCAGACCTACCGACCGAAGAAAACAATACGCAAAGAAAAGTTAATAATATTTCAAGCTTTTGGAGTTTCAGCAGCTTCGTCACCTGCCTCTTCTACCTTTTTCGTATGAGCTGCTTTGGGCTTCATCATAGATTTAACTTTCTTAGCTAATTCAGTTCTTGTTACTTTCTTAGATATAGTTCTTAAAACCTTTTTGCTTTTGTCACTGTTTATGAGAGGCAAAACATACTGTTTTATAAATGCATGCTCTTGAGTTTTGTAGGCGGCTTTAATCGATAACGATCGAATGCGCCCACTAGCGCTCTTTATTCCCTCTAATACCGTCTCTTTTAATTGTGCCCGATCTTGTAATTTCTCTCTGAACAAGTCAACGGGTGTTTTTTTAGTCTTTTCTTTTTTTTCTTCTGCCATGGCGGCCTCCGTGTCGAAGTATGTGGAACTAACATAGTAGATTGACTTACAGTGTCAATGCAATCACTGTTGACAATTTGTGCCAAAGTCAGTGATGTTACTTCACGTGGATTTTCGATTGGCGAAATTCTGCAATAGAAAGTAGTTCATAAGGAGATTACAATGAAAAAGTTTATGGTTGTAGTTGCATTATTGGCTTTCGGTTCACTAGCCCTAGCCGAAGGTGATACCCCCGCAGCAGCACCTGCTGAAGGCGTGGCTCCTCCTGCTGCCGCTGAACACGATGCTCATCATGGCGATGCCACAATGAAAAAAGACATGGCTAAGAAAAAAGCTGGCAAAAAGGCTAAAAAAGAAGAGAAAAAAGCCGAGGGAATGTAAGATCCTCTCACCCTTCAAATATTATGGGCAACTTAATTGGGTTGCCCTTTTTTTTTGGAAAAAAATATTTTGTATGTAAAAATTGAGAGATGCTCTTTACCTTCTTAATTTTCTACAGCCAAATCCTTTTTGCAGAACCCCTTAGTCTTCCGAAAGAAAAATTAGATCTTTTACGTACACCGCAACTCGAAGAATTGGTGAAGGCCTGTGAAGAAGTTAAGGGTAAGAACTTAAGTTCATGGCTCCTCGGAGAGATAAAAAAAGCTGGATTTGAAAATCTGACTATTGAAACGACACAAATTCCGGGGTGGCAGTCCCAAAATCTTGAATTTAAATTAGGGGAAAAGGACATCGAAGGGACTTGGATTCAAGGGAGTTACGGAACTTACGGGGATTATAAAGATCAAAATATTAAAAATGCAAACGACAAATCGGGTAAAGTCTTAACTGGCCAAATTGTTGATGTGGGGTTCGCTACTGAATCTGTGATTAAAAACCTTGGGGCTTTAGAAGGAAGATTTTGGCTCGTTGAACGGTCAAAGCTTATTCCAAACCCAGTGGCCATAGCCGTCACAGCAGCAAAGAAAAAAGCTTTAGGAGTAATCATTTATGACCAGCAAGATAGTGTCGGTGAGAATATTTGGGGTGATCAAGTCCCCGTGACTATTCCCGTACTTGTGGTAAAGTATAAAACGGCAAAAAAAATAATTCTCAAAATTAAGCAAAATGAAGCCTTGATGACTTTGAGTATTGAAACTCATTTTCCCAAAATAAAGACTCACGAACATATTCTTGTGAAAGAAGAGAATTTGCCCCTTCCCTTTGTACTTTCAGCCAACACGAGCAATTGTCGTGAAACCTCCTCATTGCTACAGATAATGGATTGGCTCAAAAAGTCAGAGATTTCACATCGCTGGTCATATTTTGTATTTCTAAACGAACGAGAAGACATCAGGCGGGCACACCCTGAATGGGCTAAAACTTTGACAAAAGAGTTCCCTCTTGAAAACGTTTCGCCCGATGAAATTCAAGATTTTGCGGTGAACTGGTTAATGATAGACCATTCGCCTGAGCGAATTATTATTTTAAAAGACATTTTAGAACGAGGTACAAAAATCATGTCTAGTCTTCGGGGAGTAGTCGATGATGATCGACTACGAAAGTTTAGTGATTTACTTCATCGAGTTGATGGAGTCCCCAAAACAGATTCTCTAGGCTACCAACTCAATCAATTATTTCTAGATGAAACGGTAAATCAAATATCAAAAGGGGCAACCGATTTTAGGACGCTTCAATCACTTTATCAGCATGCGCAGAGGGGGCATTGGGATTTGGCCAAACTGTCTTGCAAGTCACTGGATGGTTTTAACTATGTTGAAAATTTGGCCTCAGATTCATTTGCTGAGATTCAAAAAGTAAAACAAAACATAATAGATCCCCAAATTTGGGGCCTATTAGCCGGCGGAATAGAAAACTTAGATAAATTATTGGATCTCTTAGAAGGTGAACAAGATGCCCTTGAAAAACGATTGAATGATAATTTTTTCAAACTTGAATCTAGTCTAGATAAACTTGTGGGGTTGAATGTTTCGGCGAGGGCTGATACAAAAGGCGCACCATGAATCGCTTACCCATAAGTCTGACACGCCAAATTCCCAATCCAAACATTTATGTAAAGATGTTGCCCGAATATAAAAATTGGATTTACCTTGAAGAAGAGGCCCCTCTGCATAAGGGCAAGTGGGTAGACGTATTTAATGAAACCCGCTTGCCTCTTGATCTTGAAATTGGATGTGGTAATGGTTTTTTCTTTGAGCACCAGGTGCGAAATAATTTATCCAGAAATTTACTTGGGATTGAGCTTAAATATAAACCATTGGTCCAAACAGTGAGGAGAGTGAAGCGATTAAATTTGACCAATGGTAAGGGCCTCAGATTTAACGCGCAATTTATCAATTTGATTTTTGAAAAGGAAGAACTAGATAATGTCTATATCTATTTTCCAGATCCATGGCCAAAAACGCGCCAACTGAAAAATCGACTTTTACGCCGTGAGTTTCTAAATAATTTGTTTTCTCTCCAAAAAACTGATTGCTTTGTAGATTTCAAAACAGACTCTAAAAATTATTTTGATTTTGTTTCAGATGAAGTTAAATTTACACCGTTTGCAGTGGGACGATATTCTGAAGATCTTCACAAATCTAACTTTGCCTCTGAAAACTTCATGACCTCATTTGAGAAAATTTTTTCTAAAAAAAATCAACCTATTTATTACATGAGATGGGTTAAGACTTAGACGCCTTTAGTCTTCAATGAATTTGAGGTAGAAATCTTTGGTCCCCGCAGCCAAGGGGCTTCGGCCCCGGATGGCTCTTGCCGAGCTTGTGCGCACGGAAGCGCGACCCCTTGGCGAAGGGGTCTGAAAATTTCTACCTCAAATTCATTGAAGATAATTACTGGTGTTCTTTGTAGGTCAAACTCACGGAAGCACTACTAAGTCCCTTCTTATAGTCGTCGACAGCGGCCTTCACAATGCTAGAACTGGTTTTTTCGCAAATTTTTATAACGTCGCGGGAATAGTTCATGATTTGATCCCTTCGCTCTTTGCTCTTTTTCATTTCATCGGACAATCGATTGGCTGCTTCTTTTAGCCAGGAGGCGATCTTAATATGGGTGTTGTTATCATGGCTAGAAGTACAGAACGTATCGCTGGATCTAATTGTAAGTGAAACCGTTTCATTGGACACAAAGTAAGCATTGGGTTTACCGTCACTGTCTTTGCCTGACTGAACAGTTCCGTAGCTGCCAAATTTTTGAGTATCCGAGAATAACCCGCCAGTAAAAATCTCGTTATTAAATGCAAACATCTTATCGAGGCATTGACTATCTTTGGGTGTGGCCCCAAACCCGACGCCACTAAAAAAAGTAAGGGCGATAACGAATCCATGTTTCACCGAAATATATTATCAACATTCAGCGTCGAAGTAAAAGTGTGTGAAAACTCCTAGACTTAGGGCTTATTGGGGAGTGATTTTCCAAATGATGCCAGGGGATGACGATTCAAAGGCAACTCCCTTTCTTTTTCTTACCAGTAACTGGTCGTAATAACGACAGGACCATTTACCCTTGTAAGGCACGAAATCCTCACATCGAACTTTAGTTTTTCACGAACTAAAAGTTTTTTTTCTAGAGGCGTGGGGGCAGTGAGGTTTTCCATTCCTTCTACAACCTTTACAAAACACCTTGCACAAACTCCTTCGGCACTGCAAGAGCTTCCGATGGGAAGATTGGCTTTGATGATAGTGGTCATTAAATTAGTTCCTTTTTGAACCTCTGCAACTAAATTATCTGGTAGAAAGGTCACTGCAACCATGTGAACATTTTAGATGTAGATCTCTAGCAAGATCAATGACGTCATGTTAATAATTTTCTATGTTTAAGCGTGCACTAGTAATAGGGGCGAGCCGGGGGTTAGGAAAGGCCATTTCTCAGTTACTTCCATTAGAATGCGATCAATTGTCTCTTCTAACATTAGTATCTCGAAAATCTTCGCTGGTAACACATTCTGGAATTTCAATTGAGTCCTACAACCTTGATATGAGTAATGTTGAAGATCAGATCGCCGTTTCAATGAATATTAAAGATAAAAAGTATGATCTTTTATTTTACGTTGCCGGCGGGGGCCCACACGGCGAATACGCAAAGAAAGAATGGAAAAATCATCAGTGGTCCCTCCAAGTAAATCTCGTGGCTCCCATGGGGGCCGTTCATACATGGTTGAATTCAAGAGAGAAAAGTTCTAAAGGTAAATTTATTCTCATCGGCAGCCATATTGCCGAGAGGGCGCCTGACCCTCTAGCATCAAGTTACGCGGCGGGCAAACACGGGTTGTTTGGCTTTGTGAGTTCTTTGCAGAGCGAATTAAATGGTAATTCAAACAAAGTATGGCTTGCGTCGCCAACTTATTTGAATACAGATTTGTTGCCAACTTCAGCCAAAGTACGCCATGATGGAACGAAGATTTTAGAAGTAGACTCAGTGGCCCAGCGAATTTTAAGTTGGGTATTTGACGAAAATGGCACCTGGCATCAGGTGCTTGATTAGTGGAACTCATATGAATACAGAAAATGTAATTATCATTGGCTCTGGCCCCGCTGGTTACACGGCGGCCATTTATGCGGCGAGAGCAAACCTTAAGCCTTTGATGTTCGAGGGATTAACACCAGGTGGTCAGCTTATGATCACTTCAGACGTAGAAAATTATCCGGGATTTGACGAAGGAATTACAGGTCCTGAGTTAATGGAAGTTATGCGTAAACAGGCCCAGCGCTTTGAAACCCGATTCATAACAAAAGATATTACCCGAGTAGATTTTTCAAAACGGCCTTTTAAGGTTTGGGAAGAAGACGAAAAATATCAGGCGCAGACAGTTATAATTACCACCGGTGCCAGTGCTAAATGGATGGGCATTGATAGCGAGAAAAAGTTTATGGGTAAAGGCGTTTCTGCTTGTGCCACATGTGACGGGGCGTTCTTTAAAAATAAAAATGTAGTTGTCGTGGGCGGCGGTGATTCGGCCATGGAAGAAGCTACTTTTTTAACTCGATTTTGCCCAACGGTTTATCTTATTCATCGGCGCGAAGAATTTCGGGCAAGTAAGATTATGCAAGATCGAGTTCTGAAGAATCTAAAAATTAAGCCCCTCTATAATTCGGTCATTGAAGAAATTGTGGGCACAAATGTTGTAAATGGTGTTCGACTTAAAAATGTGGTGGATGGAAAAACATCAGATCTAAAAGTCGACGGTGTATTCATGGCTATCGGTCACTCCCCCAATACCAAGATTTTTAAGGACTTCATAAAGACAAACGAAACGGGCTATCTGCTTACTAAACCAGGCACTACTTCGACTAACATCCCAGGGATTTTCGCGGCGGGCGATGTTCAAGACCATGTCTACCGACAGGCCGTTACAGCTGCTGGGTCTGGTTGTATGGCCGCGCTTGAAGCTGAAAGATTCTTAGAAGCAAATCATTAGACTTCCCAAGGTAGAGTGACAAAATTAAGTCAAATGAGTTGTTTGGTGGATTGAATCTCGGGCAAACCCAGACCTTTTTCTTGAGAATAGTCTTGAGTCATTTCTTGTGGACTTTTTATACTTAAAAGACAAACTAAAATCATTGAGGGAGACTTGATGTCGCGCGGCTCAAACAAGTCAACAAGTACAAAAAAGCTTGTTGAAAAAATAGAAAAAATGACCCGCGACAAAATCACCCGTGAAAAAGTTGTATCTCTTAATGACTTTCGTCAGTTAAAGAAAAAAGAAGAACCAAAGACTATCCTTGTTATTGATGATGACGAAACCATGCGCCAGGCTCTTAAGCGCATTTTTGAAAGTGAGGGTTTCAAAGTACTTCTTGCATCCGATGGAACTCAACTCTCTAATGTCTTAGATGAATCCCAATTAGAGCTCATCGTTTTAGATATTGGCCTACCTTGGATCAACGGTTTTGAATTGTGTAAGCTCCTTCGAGAAAACGAAGAGCTTAAAAAAATTCCCTTAGTTTTTATATCTGCTCGAACCAGCGAATTAGATATACGCCGGGGTTTTGAATTAGGTGCCGACGATTATATTAAAAAGCCTTTTGACGTTAATGAGATCAAGAATACCGTCCGCACCCTCCTAAAATTGAGATGAGTTTGCCTTAGCCCGTTAAGGGCATTTAGATGTAAAATGGATTAAATTAAAAAACAAATTATCTTAGAAGCAAGCCGGGCAAGTGTTTGGCGCGTCGCGCCAATTCGTCATTTTCAAATTCTAAATATTGGTTCAATGAGCTGGACTTCATCCATGTGAATCGAAATACAATGATTCAACTCAATTTAAAAGGAGGATATCGTGGGTCTACATCGGCTTCAAATCAGTTTAATAACTCTTGCGCTCGCCATTTCAGTAAGTGTTTTCGCAAAAAATTCTCCAAAAAAATATGAACTCTACAAACCCGGAGAAGTTCTTGTGAAGCTTTCTGATTCAGCTCCAAGGGATTGGGGTTTGAAGGTGTCTCAAAAACTTGAGGCACTAAAGATTAAGGACTTGGGCGCAATTTCCCTTGTTTTTTCGAATTGGAGAAAACTTTCTTTTCCCGTCGATTCAGATATGAATAGCGTCATTAAGTTTGTTTCTAAAGTCGATAACGTAGTGCACGTGGAGCCGCATTTTCTTTACCACCTTTTGGGGTATGTTCCCCAAGAAGCAAGTTTTAAAAATCAGTGGGCTCTTTTTAATTCTGGGCAAAGTGTATATGGTACTTCCGGAACAATGGGTGCAGATATCAATATGCTACGGACATGGAATATCAGTCCCGGCGTTAGATTTGCGGCCAAAAATGTTGTAGTAGCTGTTATTGACACGGGAATTGCCTTTGCACATCCTGATTTAAATGAAAATATTTGGACAAATTCTAAAGAAATTCCTGCAGATGGTGTGGATAACGATCAAAACGGTTACATCGATGATGAGCACGGTTGGGATTGGAGTGAACTGGGAGACATTCACCAACCAGGATATAAAAATGGAGACAACAATCCCGAAGACGACGTTTTTCATGGCACTCATGTGTCAGGCATCATAGGCGCTTCTCATAACTCAAAGGGTGTTGCTGGGATAAATGCAGCTGTTCAATTGATGCCGCTGCGATTTATCAGTAGGACAAATGGCTCAGTAGAGGGGGCGGTAAAGGCCATAGAATATGCTGTTCAAATGGGAGCTGATGTCATCAATGCAAGCTGGGGAGGAAGCGGCAATTCGCTTTTGATATCAGAGGCCATCGGCTACGCAAAAGACCATGGGCTGCTTTTTATCGCCGCCGCAGGTAATGATGGCATGGACAATGACTCGTTACCGTCATTTCCTTCCAATGACAGCAACGCGCTCTCTGTAGCAGCAACAGATAATAATGACCGACTTACTCTATTTTCAAATTTTGGAAGAAACAAAGTACACATCGGAGCTCCTGGTTATTATATAGAGTCCACAATGCCGCCTGTTTGGTATGCGAAAAATAATGTGGCTATGATGTCAGGTACTTCCATGGCAGCTCCCCAAGTAACAGGTGTGGCCGCAATGTTGATCGGGCTTTTTCCTGACAAATACAAAGGAAAGCCAGAAGCCTTACGAAAGAGATTACTAGAATCATCTGATACACAAATGAACTTAATATCTCGTGTGTCTTCGGGGGGAAGACTCAATGCTTATAACGCGATCATGGGAGTAACAACACCCGGCCACTATGATTCTGAAGAAATCACCTGGACAAAAAAAGTTGATCGAATAATTGAATCAAGACACCCCTACGAAAATAATACTCTTAAAGAATGGACCATAAAACATCCTGGCGCTCAATGGATAAGATTGAAATTGGGGAGGTATGCCTTAGAGTCCATCAACGACGGGGTTGAACTTTACGATACTCAAGGCCAGATAGTCGATATCATCAGCGGCTTCGGAATGGATACCCCGAGTAAACCTATAAAAGGAGACGAAGTCAAAATAGTCTTTAGGTCAGGGAAAATGGTTACCGGTTGGGGTTTTGAGATTCTTGGCTACGAAGTATCGGAGGAGCGATGAAATTTACAATTGGATTAGTTCTTATTGTCTTTGTCGGGAGCGTTTCACAAGCCCATTCTCATTTGGGATCCCAGTCGGTCTTACTAGATTCTTTGAAGAAGAAAGTTTCTATTTCAAATATTGGCCCAAATTTTGGATCGTATCGCCGCGGAGAATTTCAAATCATTAAGATCGGAGAAAAATTTGCAAGTGTATTTACCAATTCTGGAGATCCCATAGCTATATACGATTTAACGTTACCCCCGCTTTCCCAAAAAGAACTCTATTTAGGTGCGTTTGGTATTGGAGACTTGAATATTCGAAATCTTCTTAAGTTGGTCAAAAATTCTTTATCGGCGGGTAAAGAAGCCAGTGCCTTAGCTGATAACCCAGACGACCCGAACGATTCTCCACCTGAGGAACTGACACAGTTTTACGAGAAATTAAGAATAGACGCTTTGGATGGTGATAAAGCTTTTTCTAAAATCCGGTTGACGGATACTTGGGCTCTTAGCAACCACATAGAAAAAAGGGATCAAAAACCTGGAGTACCTTTACCTGAAGGCGCAAGTTTTAGTTTGAACGACCTACAATTTAATAATAATTATCAAAAAGAAAATTTTCTGAAGACATTTTCTTATTTTATGAATGTCGTCGAAACTTTGAAGTATTGGGACAGAACAAATATTGAAAAAGCATTAAATGAATTTCAATTTCGTTACATTCCTAAACAAAAAGGTTATGAAATCATCTGGGATAGATCTCAAAGATCAGCTGTTGAAGACAACCCTGTTCCTCTCTCAGTGGTAGACTTTAGTTATCTGACAAAAAATCACGATACCAAGATTCAACTTTTGCGCAATGCGCAGAGTTTGCTTCGACTTGTAGATAAAACACCGTTGAAACTTCCACTGAGCATCGTCATTTGCCAAATTGCCTACGGTCAGATTGAGCGCCTCGAGTATCATGAAAGAAGGCTTATTGGCCTATTAGAATCCATGGAGAGATTTGAATACCAAGGTGAACCACTCCCCAAGGGGCTAATAGAGGTGAGCCTTGAACTTCTCTATTTGAATGGAATAAATGGCGGTATTGTAATCGATGCGAGTTCTCCAAAACTCTCTACAAGAAGTAAAAATCTAAACTACGAAGATGTGGCCTCAGGTTTGGTTTTGGCGAAACTAAAAAAATTACTTTCTTCTGATTTAAAATTTGAAACATTTGCGGGAACAAAGTTTATCGTCATTAGAGAAAAACAAACAGGTACCTTGCGGTCAATCGTAAGCGCCGCCATTAAACCAAGTTTTCTATTTCAGTATGTTGCCAAACACGTGGACGGGCGCTCTATGACAAAAAAATGGTTGGAGCGAGAATTGGTCACAGCCGCAGCCACCTTGGCCACAGGGCTTCTGCCAACTTCCTTTTTCTTTAAACTAGTAAATTCTAATATCGGTATAACTATTGAGCCTATGATTTTTCAAGTCCTTATACGGTCTCAAATGGATATTGAAAAAATAATGGAAGGCGAATTGGCCTCGTTAGTCGACGAAACTATTGCAGGTAAA
The DNA here is from genome assembly GCA_023250675.1 of Oligoflexia bacterium. Lineage (GTDB taxonomy): Bacteria > Bdellovibrionota > Bdellovibrionia > JABDDW01 > JABDDW01 > JAHFAE01. Next base: position 15,289 of record JAHFAE010000022.1, read on the forward strand.
ACGACACTGCCCCTGAGTCATGACGAACTTTTATTTGTTCAAAAGTCACTGAGAAAATCCCTTGTTAACCCCTATGAACTTAAACTCGAAGAAGAAGGGGCTGCCATGAAAGCAAGTTTGGAAGCCCTTAAAGAACGATTCGGAATTGGGCAAAACGCTGATCTTATGCTCTAAATTCCTAGAGGCGGAACTTTGAGGCAACGAGCTTCGTGTTCAGGAGTTGTTTTTTTGAGAAGGGGATCTTTTTTTCGGCACTGTTCTTCAGCAATGGGGCAGCGTGGATTAAAATGACAACCGGAGGGTGGGTCAACGGGGCTGGGAACATCGCCCTGTAAAATAATTCGGTTCGATTTTCTGCCGACAACAGGGACCGGAATGGCAGATAGCAAGGCCTGAGTGTACGGATGTTGGGGATTCTTATAAAGTTCATCAGCACCTGCTGTCTCAACAATTCTTCCTAAGTACATAACAGCTACACGATTACTGATATGCTCAACAACTTTAAGGTCATGTGCGATAAAGAGATAAGTCAAACCAAATTTTTGTTGTAGATCCATCAATAAATTAATGACTTGAGCTTGTATGGAAACATCTAGTGCTGAAACTGGTTCGTCGCAAACAATGAGTTCAGGGTTAACTGCAAGTGCTCGGGCAATTCCGATCCTCTGTCTTTGGCCTCCCGAAAACTCGTGTGGGTATCTGTTCACAGCCTCTTTTCGAAGCCCGACAAGCTCTAAAAGTTCTTGAACTCGATCTAGTCTTTCTTTTTTAGTAACTCCAATTTTATGAATAAGTAATGGCTCCCCAACGATACTCCCGATATTCATTCGAGGATTAAGACTCGCATAAGGGTCTTGAAAAATAATTTGCATTCTTTTTCGAAGGGCGCGAAGAGTTTCTCCTTTTAACTTGGTAATATCTTGGCCTTCAAAAAAAACCTGACCCTCTGTGGGGTCAATGAGTCGAATTATACAACGACCTAGTGTTGATTTGCCACAGCCCGACTCGCCCACAAGACCCAGAGTCTCACCCTTTTTGATTGTCAAACTGACTTCAGTGACAGCTTTTACGCTGGCAACTTCTCGGGAAAAAATTCCACCTTTGATTGGAAATGTTTTGCTCAGATTTTTTACTTCCATCAACGCTGCCATTTATCTACCCTGGCACCGGATGAAAACAAGCGGCCAAATGGGCCCTTTCTCTAATTTCTAAAGGCGGCTCAGCCCTTCGGCAATCATCTTGGACTCGATTGCAGCGATCTTGAAATCGACATCCTCTAGGAAGATTGGCAAGACTTGGTACAATTCCTGGTATGGTTTCAAGTTTGGCCCTTCTTTTTCCTGATTCAAAATGGGGAACAGAGTTGAGCAAGCCCCTTGTATAAGGATGTTTAGGGCGAGAAAATATATCTTCAACTGTCCCGTATTCAACGATTTTTCCAGCATACATAACTGCAACTTCGTTACAAGTTTCTGCCACAACCCCCAAATCATGGGTAATTAACATGAGGGCGGTATTGAATTCTTTTTGGAGCTTTTTAATTAAATCTAAAATCTGAGCTTGAATGGTGACATCAAGGGCCGTCGTAGGTTCGTCGGCAATAAGAAGAACTGGGTTACAGCTCAGTGCCATTGCTATCATCACTCGCTGGCGCATTCCGCCAGATAGTTGATGTGGATAGTCAAAAAATCTCTTTTCTGGATTGGGAATTCCAACAAGTTTAATCATTTCTATGGCGCGTTCTCGAACTTGTTTGCGGTTTAAGTCTTTTTTATGAATTTTAAGGGCTTCTTCGATTTGATTGCCAATGGTAAAAACGGGATTGAGAGACGTCATGGGTTCTTGAAAAATCATACCAATTTGATTGCCTCGAATGCTTCGCATGTCTTTCATGGGGAGGTCTAATAAGTTTTTTCCTTTAAAAAGAATTTGGCCCGATTCTATTTGGCCTGGCGGACTGGGGATAAGGCGCATGATTGAGAGAGATGTGACAGATTTTCCACATCCAGACTCTCCCACAATGCCAAGTGTTTGCCCTTCATTAATGCAAAAACTCACGTCGTCTACAGCAAAGAATTTTCCTTCGCTGGTTTTAAAACTTGTTCTTAAATTTTTTACCTCAATGAGGGTGCTCAAATTCAATCGTCTCCAAAAATATAACTGACCGCACCTGACACTAAAATATCATGTTTTTTAATTATCTGTGCTTTAATTAATGCATTCGCCAAAGCTTCAAGTTTCTGACTATCGGTAAGTTTTGAGTATATTTCTTCAAGAGGCTTTAAACTGACATCGGCCATATCGTTAATAAGAAGTTCTCTTGTGAATGATTCTTTTTTTAGAACTCGAGCATCAGAGTCAGAGAGTTCAAGTTTGGCTAGAATTTCTTCTTTATATTTTTTGAGATTTCTTCCGATGAATTTTGAAGGGGTAGTTCTGGCTGTACCACCTAATGGCACGAATTGATTAACTTGAGCTTCTGTTTCTGCTGATATCTTTTGTTCTTTATGCGGCAAATCTAGGGCTGCCTGTGTCAAATCATTGTTGCGACTTTGAAATGCGATTTCTTCTTCATAACCCCCGGGGCGAATGAGAACAACTTTGTCATCACTTTCATCGTGAAGGTCGACAGTTGGAGAAGAAGTCAAAGGTTGAACCTTGCTTAAAAAGTCAGGAAGAGAAATAAGCACAGGGATGATTCGATAGCCAATTTCGTCTTGAACAATGTCAATAGTTTCAGCATCGAGCGGATCTACCATGCCAAGTGCTAAAACTTTGTCAGACCCCATTTTTTTGGTACCCAAGGGGTAAATCTTTTTGCCCTGAATAAATCCCATTCCGAGTTTGGCGCTAATGACCGGGTCTAAGGGGACGCTTCCTATCATTGTTTTTTTAATACTTAAATTGTTAGTCAAGAATTTCTCGAAGACGCTATAAGTGATCGCACCTTGTTCAAGAAGGCTCAACATCAAAGAAGGAGAATTTTTTTGACTGCAAATATCCATAGCTTTAGCAAAATCTGCAGGAGAAAGAAGCTTTGCTTGAACCATTGATTCTGCTAGTTTTCTAGATTTTTCATTTATCATTTCACGTCCTATTTATTTTTCAGTTTAGGGTCCAGTGCCTCTCTGAGAGCATCAGTAAAAACATTAAATGCCAAAACTAGAAAAAACATGGCAACTGTCGCGGCGACGAGTTGCCACCATACACCCCGGGCTAGCTCAAGTTTCGCGTCGTCAATCATGATACCCCAACTGGGTTGGCCGGGCTCAACACCCATACCTAAATAACTTAAAATAACTTCTGTTTTTATTCCCATAATAAACCTTAAACTAAAGTTGATGAGAATGATGTGAAAAACGTTTGGCAAAATGTGAATAAACATGCGCCTGTAGTGGCTGGCTCCCATGGCGTTGGCAGCTTGCACATAGTCTCTTGATTTATGTTTTAGAAATTCTCCGCGAATAAGACGGCAAAGGCCCACCCAAGTCGTAAAGCCGATAGAAATATAAACGCTAAGTAATCCCCGGCCCAGCACAAAACTTAGAGCAATAATTTTTAAAAGGTCAGGAATACTATCCATAGTTGTGTAAAACCAAATGATGAATTCATCGACGATTCCACCAAAATATCCGGCCAGGGCTCCCAAAGTTACACCGATGGGTATGGCAATGAGCGATGTCACAAGGCCGATAGAAAGCGCTATCCTTGTGCCATGTATTGTTCTAAGGAGAACATCTCGACCAAAAATATCTGTCCCAAACCAGTGGGCCGATGAAGGAGCCGCATAACTATCATTGCTGATGGCCGAGTAATCGCTCGCGATAAGTCCGGCCCAAGCTAAAAAACCAACCAAAGCATACAATATGATTATGAGAAGACATACGAGAGCTAGCCTATCTTTTTTAATTCTTAAAAAAGCATCGGCCCATAAACCCGTTCCTGGTTGGTTTGTGGTCATCGTATCATTCCAACTTGATCCGCGGATCAACAACCGCATAAGCGATGTCTGAAATTAAATTTGAAAAAACGTAGACGATAGAACCAATATAAGTCATCGCCTTTATAACGGGAAAATCAGAGTTGTTGAGAGCTTGGACTGTCATACCACCAAGGCCTGGAATTCCAAAAAAGGCTTCAAGCAAAAGTGATCCCGTATAAAGAAACGGAATCTCTAACGCGATGTTGGTGATAATAGGAATCATGGCATTCTTAAGAACATGTTTAAGAAGTACAACTTTCTCGGTCAGCCCCTTGGCTCGGGCAGTGCGCACGTAGTCTTGAAAAACTTCATCTAGAACTATGGTGCGATACAATAGAACATCACTCCCCAAACTAACGATGACCCAGATTATCATGGGTAAAATAAGATACTGCCAACGGCCATCGATGCTTGTTTCGTACCCTGAGATTGGGAAAATCCCGAGTTTGTAACTTAAGAAATATTGAAAGCAAATAATATAGACCAACATGCTGATACTAATACCCGCCAAGCAAAAGACCACCATAGCCCGGTCGACAAAAGTATTTCTAAAAAAGCTTAAAGCCAAAGAAATTAGAATCGACAAAATAATTCCGGCCGCAAATCCCGGTATGGCCAAGCTTAGTGAAGCTCCAATTCCATTTTGGAGCATCTCAAAAATTCGCTGATTGGTAGACCAACTCCGCCCAAAATTAAAAGTCAAACATTGTTTGAGATAAAAAACGTATTGCTGATGAAGTGGCAAATCTAATCCCAATTCATGGGATAAGATTTTTACCTCAGCTTCAGAACCATGCTTGCCGAGTCTTTGGTAGACGGGGTTCCCCCCTACGAGATTAAATAAAACAAATGTGATGAGCGTAACTCCGAAGAGTATGGGTATGACGTATAATACGCGCCTGACGATGTATGAAAACATCTTATAGTTTCGGCTTCAGTTCTTTCTTAGCTTGTTGGTCGATTCGATAATATTTTATATAACCTAAATTAATAAGATTGCGCTTAAAGTTTTTAAACCACCCGTTATTGAGAGTGTATGTTTTTCGATGTGCATCGAAAATGTAGGGACAATCTTCGGCGACAATATCAACCATCTTTTGGTAGATGGCGTTTCGAGCGGGCCCATCTTGCATGACAGCCGTCTGTTCATAAAGTTTATTGAACTCAGGATTATTGTAGTTAGAAGCATTGGGCCCTGGGCTGCCGTTTGGACCATAAAATAGTTGGAGAAAATTTTCGGCATCGGGGTAGTCCGCTGACCACGCCATTCCAAACATCTGGGATTTCCTCTTTTTTTGCTTATCCATGAATTCGGGCCACGTATTATCGTGAATTTTAATCTTAATTCCAAGTTGGGCCATTTCGTGTTGAAAAAATTCACCCAACTGTCGACTGGTAGTCCCCCCGTAAGTGTCGTAAACAAACTCTGGCAATCCTTTGCCATCGGGGTAGCCGGCTTTTTTAAGAAGCTCTTTTGCTTTTACCAAATTAAAAACTTTTAGCGGATTTTTAAAATTTGGATTATAGCCCGCTATCTCTGGTGGAATAGGGCCCTGTGCAATAATAGCACGGCCATTATAAAACTTTTGAATTACCGCTGCACTATCCCGCGCCATCATCATGGCTTGTCTTAAGTATTTGTTCTTACCTAAAATGGGATCTTCCATATTGAGTGCATCAAAGGTGAGGTCGGGCTCTGTCCATTTTTGCAGTTCAACGCCTTGCTTTTTGATTTCATCGATGAGTTCATCTTTTTTAACTGCCGAATCAAAACTATCTTTAGGAATTTCGACCCAATCAGTTTCACCTTTTCTAAAATTAAGCCATCGGGGTTGATCTTCAACCAGCTCCCAAAAAATAACTCCGTCGTTGAGAGGGAGCTTCTTGCCCGCGTCTGTTAACAATCCTCGATTCATATCCTCAGGCTCGCCTTTAGTAGGATAATGATCGTCGTGATAATTGGGATTTCTATCTAGAATGATTTTAGAATTTCTCACCCAACTTCGAAACTTGTAAGGACCGGTGCCCACGGGGTGATTTTGAAACTCTCCCCCATAGTTTTCGATGGCTTCATGGGGTAAAGCCCAAGCCCCGGTCATAGTCAGTACATAGAGGAGCTGAGGAAACGGTTTAGCCAAAGTTATGACTAAAGTGTACTTGTCCGGCGCGGATAAGCCTTCGATGGGTTTTGAGTAATCTGCCTTACCAATCTTGATGGCATCTTCACGCCATTTGGTAATTCCTTTTACTTTTCCGTCGAAAATCCAAAATCCGTCAGAATGGTAGGCGGGATCGGCTAATCGCTTCCAAGAATAAATAAAGTCGGCGGCTTCGAGTTCTCGACCCTTTCCATTTGTTGCTTTAAAACTGGGGTCGTCATGAAAGAAAATTCCTTTTCGAATTTTAAATTTATAGACAAGATTACCTTTTGAAATTTCAGGCATACCATCAGAAAGCAGTGGTTCAACTTTTACGGGTCTTTCTAAATAGGCATACTGCATAAGACCTTCGTAAATTTGACCCATGACAAGGCCCGTATATAAATCGCTGGCTGAAATTGTAGGGTCAAGGCCACGAACTTGGGATTTGACTGGTTCATTGATGTAATTTGCAAATTGGGGATCGTCTTTTCTTGTGCAGCCTTGCAAGAGAGTTACCCAAACGGCTAATGCTATGAAAATATTTGAACGTGAAATCATATTTTCAACCTCCCCAAGGTTAGACTTCCTCATACAAGACTAAGGCCGCATAATTCAAAATGTCAAAGCAAAATCCGAAGTTTAGCGCGCTGTGTTGGTGTCAAATTGGGGGCGCAATTTGGCTAAAGGCGTGCCTTAGTGGGGCCAGAGTTCTTGCCAGTTGCTGGCATCTTTGGGTTGGGTCTTTATGGTGCTGAGAATCTGTCGAGACAAAGCGATTTGTTCAAGGGCCGTTTCTGCCAAAACTTTTCCGCAGGCTTTAAAAACCGCTTCAGCGTCGATGTGATGGTAATTGTAAATATCAACGGGTCTTCCGCTTTTTGAATGATGTCGCACAGCCAATGCTTCTTGTTTTACGCCAATAATACTACCGATATTATCCAGTAGACCTGGTTCTCCATCATGAACACTCACACAGGGCACTCGGCGCCCCGCAAGAGTTACCACATCTGCCGGGTTCGTGTTGCCGTTGAGGTGAGGCACTAGATGAAGATCGCTATTAATACCTAAAGTTTGCTTCAAATGAGCATAGTTATTTTCATGGGCCAAGTTGCCGACAAGAAGATCTGGTGAAGAAACCAAAATGACGTTGGCGTAAACACCTTTTTCAAGGAGCTGATCGCTTGCCTTTAAAGCTTCAGTACCCATGGTACCCATGGCAAATATATTCACAACATTATCGCCAGGTTCGTAGCCGGCATAATGACTGTAGTCCACAAGATAGTAAGCACCAGCGAGAAGCTCACTGCGAATTGTTTCAAGAATTTCAGAATCTGAAATACTTGGTACGGCGGATTCATCAACGGCACCTTCTGTGCTAAATTTGGAATGGTGGAGAGGCCGCGACTGTTCGGTTTTAAAACGCATTTGTCTTTTAAGGCGAGCGAGCATTTCGCTTTGCTCAACTCCTCGGGTGACAGCTCTGACGAGAACGCCTGTTCGCCCGTGATTTTTATCTTGAATATGCAGGCGAATGCTTTCTGCCAAAATCCAGTCTAATTCAAGACCAAACATGGGCTCCCAAGTAATCATGTTTGGAATTTGAATATCACTCTTCCACCCATGTTGGGCCCCTTCGGGTGACAATGAAACTCCCGACGGAGTCCCCACCACGATGAAGCTTGATTGCCAATAGAGGTTATAAAAAAATTGATCCAACGCCCGCTTCACGAAAAAGTCGTACACCGTCATCAATGAAATGACAGGAACTCCCGTGAGATCCTTCATTTTACCGTAGCTGCCAACGCAAGACATGGCGTTGCCCTCTGCAATTTCAAATCGAAGATGCCTGTGACTGACCTCTTCGCCGGGCACAATATCGGGGGTCTTAGAATCTTTGACTTTATATTCTGCTTCAAAATCCTCCACGATCTCGGGGCCAAAAATCTTGCCGTCCATGGTGGGATTGAGATTTGTCGATGTTCCAACGTCGGGTGCCATGGTGACTAATAATTCTGACGCTGTTTTCCAAGCTAATTCTTCAGCGTTTAATGGTTTTTGACCTTGCCTTAATTTATCGGCATCTCTTGATGTGTTCGCGATACGAGTGAGTTTAGCAGCGAGTTGGCCCAACATCCATTGAGTATGTACGATGGGAACCATCTTTAAATTAATTTGTAATGATGCAGGAATAGCTTCTGCTTCAGTACTCTCCGTAAATTTTTTCTTATTTTTTTCTTTTAAAGCAAATTGAGTTTCATAACCTTTTAAAAGATAATCGCCACGGTCTTTTAAGTATTTGGCCTCTGGGGTTTTGTCCGTAAATCGTGCAAAAGGATCGCTTTCTGGAACCTCTTGTGACTCGCGAAGTCTCTGAACCTCTTCATCGTCAGGGAGCATGCTGTGATTTCCACTGACGGCCATACAATCCAAATGCCAACCTTTAACGGTGTGAGCGATAAGAAGAGTTGGTTTTTTCTTATTTTCTTTTGATTTCTTCAGAGCCGCGATGATTTCTAATAAGTCGTGGCCCCCTAAGTCAGTGAACAACTCAACAATTTGCCCGTCTGAAAAGGCCGCCAAATAACTTTTGAGCTTGGGATTTTTTTCTGAACACGTTTCTCTAATAGCTTTAGCATCGCGAGTTTGAAGAAGACTTTGAAACTCATAATCATCAAACTTTTTTTCTAAAACTTCTTTAAATAATTCCCCATCTTTTTTTGCAAAGGCCGCTTGGCGTTTTCGCCCATGACGGATGTGAATTACTTCCCACCCATTAGCAAGTGCTGTTCTTTCAATTCGCTCGTCGTCGGTGCCATTCATGATTTCGCGGTTTGTGATGCGATGCCCGTCAAGAGACTGTCTGTTGTAATCCACGATCCAAGTGAGAGTTCCAATTTCTCTTTCTGCTGCGTCGGGCATAGCTTCATAAAGAGAACCCTCTCGAAATTCACTATCACCCATAAGGGCCCAAAAATGAGCATCTTTGGGTACATCATAACCATGTTCTTCTGCGAACCGATAGGCATGGGCCAAGTAGGCAGCCATAACCGGTGGAATTCCAACACTCCCTGACGGAAAAAAGTTATGACCGTCGGGGTCCCAGCCTGAATGATAACTTTGAAATACGGGCTCCCCATCATGAGAAAACTTTCGTAAGCCATGCATGGCTGTTTTCATTTCGTCATCCGAAAGTCTTTCAAGGGTTCCCTGTCTAAATAAATTCTTAAGCATGTAGTTAAAAGCGTGATCTGTGGGGCTAGCGTGGGGTTTTACGGCAATATGATCTTGCGGCTCTTTTACAAAAAGATGTAAGGCCCCTAAAATGTGAAGAGCAGAAGCCGACGCGGCAGGGTGACCGCCAATTTTGGGATCGGTGCGGTCTGCTTCTCTTTTATGATTGGCAATATCGATCATTTGAACGGCGTAGTAATGGGCTCTTAACGCCAGTTTTTCTAACAATTCAATGGGTAGGTTTTCGTTTTTCATAGAAATTCTTTGTAGCTATTTACGGTCGATTTGTCCACCTTCCTTGCAAAACGCAGCGTGTCTTATGCAGAGTATTTAAGAAATGAAAAAGCGATCGGTTCAAGAATTAAGTCAGACCATTGATGTGGCCCGCGGTTTAATCCCATGTGATCTTGTTTTAAGAGGTGCTCAATGGCTCGATGTGTTTTCTGGGAAGTGGCTCAAAGGTGATATTGGAATTACTGGCGACACCATCGTCGGCGTTGGCGAAAAGTACGAAGGGAAAAAAGTTTTTTCTTTAAAAGGCAAATATTTGGTCCCGGGTTTTATCGATAGTCATGTCCATGTCGAAAGCACATTGATGACACCGGGAGAGTTTGAACGAACCGTGCTGCCAAGGGGTACAACCTCTGCCATTTTGGATCCCCACGAAATTGCCAATGTTCTAGGTGAAAGGGGCCTTGAATATATTCTTGCGTGCGCTAAACAGGCTCGCATGAATTTGTTTGTGATGCTTTCAAGCTGTGTTCCTACAACACATCTTGAAACCAGTGGGGCTTCTCTGAGTGCTTCTGATTTGGTGGCGTACAAGAATCATCCCCAGGTTTTAGGGTTGGCCGAAATGATGAATTACCCCGGGCTTCTCAATAAAGATCCCGGTGTTCTTGAAAAAATCTACGAATTTCAAGATGGCCATATAGATGGGCATTCGCCCTTGTTGCGGGGCCGGGATCTCAATGCTTATTTGTCATGTGGAATCAAAACATGTCACGAAAGTGTGAGCTTTGAAGAAGCCCAAGAAAAATTAGAGCGTGGGATGCAAGTGATGCTTCGAGAGGGCAGTGTTGCAAAAAACCTGCGAGAACTAGTTGGTGTGCTCACACCCTTTTCTTCGCCCTTTGTTTCTCTTTGCACCGATGATCGAAATCCGCTGGATATTTTAGATGAAGGTCATATTGATTTTCTGATTCGCTTGGCTTTGAAAAAAGGAGCACCGGCTCCTTCGGTTTACCGGGCCGCAAGTCTTTCTACAGCTCAGTGTTTTGGTATTTCGAGACTAGGTGCCATTGCTCCGGGATATAGTGCAGACGTTGTGGTTTTGAAAGATTATAGACGTTGTATTGTAGATCGCGTGATAAAGTCAGGTGTTTTTGTGGACGCAAAAGCCGTAAGTCCAATTTCAATTAAAGCCCCTTCTGAAAACAGTATGCGATGCCAAATTCCCTCGGTAGACCAGCTGCAGGTTGCAAGTTCGTCTCGTGTAAGTTCGGTGCGGGTTATAGGAATTATTCCTGATAATATTATCACTGATGATCTTAGTTTTGATTTATCGACAAATGATCTTGGGCATGTGCAGGTCGATATAAAAAGAGACATTCTTAAGATTGTAGTGATGGAACGACACGGTCAGGGCCGTGGAGTGAGTGTCGGATTTGTAAAAGGATTGGGATTGGAGGAAGGAGCCATCGGGTCGAGCGTAGGTCATGATAGTCATAACGCTGTCGCTATTGGTTCGAACGATAGTGATATTGCCGGCTGCTTTAGTCGGTTAAAAGAAATGGGTGGGGGATTTGTCATTGTAAATAAAGGTAAAGTGTTGGCCGAACTTGCCCTTCCTATTGCGGGTCTTATGACCGAAGCTCCGTTGAGAGAAATTTATTCTCGTCTTAAATTACTCAGAAAAAAGGCCAAAGAACTTGGCTGTCGACTCAGCGATCCTTTTTTACAGATGGCATTTTTATGTCTCCCTGTTATTCCCAGCTTAAAAATCACAGATCGTGGATTGGTGGATGTTAATAAATTTGATTTCGTGCCGGTGGTTAAAACTTCGAAAGAAAGACCTCCTCCTACTGTGCCCGCTGTGGAGTTCAATTAAAACCATAGCCTTTGAAATCTAGTATTATCCTATTCGTCAGAATGAAAACCAATAGGCTTTCGATTCGGCACCAGTGGATTCATCAGCTGCCTAATAGCTTCAAACACTACTTTAAAATTGCCGTCGTACTTTTTTTCTAATGCATAAAGTCTTTGTGAAAGAACACTGTTAGAAACGAGCATCTGCCTCAGATGTATAAAAGCCCTCACTACTTGGATACTTGCATTTATAGCCACTGGACTATTCAGAACTGCAGATAACATGAGGGCTCCGTGTTCTGTAAAAACATATGGTAAATATCTACGACCACCTCTGCCTTCGTTTGAGGTTGCAATTTGCAACCTCAAAGATTCCTCTTCAATTCCAGTAAGTTGGAACATGAAGTCTTTTGGAAATCGATCTAAATTTCTTCTCACTTGTTGATTTAGATATTTAGTAGGAACACCATAAATCTTTGCCAAATCCTTATCCAGCATTACCCTGTATCCGCGAATCAAATAAATGGACTTTTCTATTTGCTCAATTGACACAAAACTCATCGGGTTTCATTTATTGCAAACCCATGCCAACACTCAAAGAGAAATTAAGTGAACTTCACAAACATTGGTCCGATTACCGGAATGTCCGGCCGGATTTCAAAACATTTCGAACTGAAACTCGGTATCTAAGACAGGGCAGTGGTACCAACCACTCCTTGAGTATTACCACCGAATTCAGTTTTTGGGGCGGCGGCCGTGTGACCTTTCAAGAGGTCCCGGCCAGCCGCCCAACAAATAAAATTATTTTCATTTTTTAAAATATTTCTCTTGGAGGCTTTTTGGTGAATTTCCTCGGGTCACCCTAAAACATATGTCTGTTACTTCGCAGAGTCTTTTGTGTTGCGATTATTCTCGTAAACTTAACTTTTTTCTCGGAAATTTCATAAACTAGTCTGCATTGACCTGGTAGTGCTTTTGGTGAGTGGCTGAAAACCCGTGTTAGGGTGGTTTTGCAATTAGCACTTTTCAAAAGGAGCAAATCATGGCGCCCAACTCCCTTTCTGACATAGAGTTATTGAATCTGATAAAAGAAAAATCAAAACAAGAGCGAAATTTAACTCTTGAAGTCATTAACTTGATTCGCGAAGTAGAAAAAAGAAGGCTCTATCTTAAACTGAATTTTGGTTCCCTTTTTGAATACGTCACAAAAGAACTTGGGTTTGAAGAATCTGCTGCCAATAGGCGTATTTCGGCTAGTCGTCTTATTCGTGAATTCCCAGAAGCTGAAGAAGAAATTAGAGACGGCACCCTTACTCTTTCAAATATAGTTCAGGCACAGGTGTTTATCAGAAGAGAAGAAAAACTAAAGTCTAAGAGACTCCCACGTGAAGAAAAAAAGATGGTAATGGATCTTGTGAAAAATAAATCTGCGAGAAATGCGAAAATAACTCTATTCCAAAAATTCCCAGAGCAAGTGGTTCTAAATGAATCTACGCGTCAAGTTACTGCTGACCATGTAGAAGTTAAAGTGATTCTTAACGAAAAGGTGATTAGTAAATTAGACAAACTTCGAGGGTTACTATCTCATAAACATCCCAATATGTCTTACTCTGAGCTCATAGACGAACTAACAAATATGGCCATAAAAAAGCTTGATCCTGGAGAAAAGGAATCGAGGAGAAACGCTACCTTAACGGCAAAAGAACTTGATCCTACAAAAAACGAATCAGATAGAAACGGTAGCAAAATCAAGAATCCATCGCCGCCGCTGTCGGCGGTAGAACAAACTAACAAAGAAAACTCACGGTATATTCCTTCAGCTGTCAAAAGGACTGTTTGGCAGCGTGATAAGGGCCAATGTGTCTTCAAAGAATCAGAGAGTCACGAACAATGTGGTTCGAGGTTTCAATTAGAATATCATCACGAAATTCCATTCGCAAAAGGAGGCAGGCCACAAGCAGGCAACATCAAGCTCTACTGCAAACGACATAACATTCACCGGGCGATCACAGATTTTGGCAAAGAAAAAATGCAAGAATTCGCACCAAGGTCTGTCACCTGATAGCCTGCAAGATTGTTGGCATGCAATGCCATTTATAGGAGTGATTGATTGGCGTGACTTAATCCCACGTTCATCTGCTGTCGACCATTTGACTAATATCTAAATTGTTTTTTGATCAGTTTAACGAAGGAATACTGAGTGAAAGGGCCGTAGACCATAGGGGGCCAATAGTTCTTGAAAAAGTGTACAATCAAGGTTATACACTTTTTATGAAGGACATCGGGCCGTTTTGGCGAGATTCAGCAGTTTACCCAGTTGGATACAAATCACCTGTAACTTAGCCGTCAAGTCGCTCGACAACGAGTAAGGATTGGGGAATTTTGTATCAGTATTCGCAGTGTAGCGCAGCTTAATGGCATAAGTATTTCTGCCATTGCAACTGTAAGGCCAGAAAACCAATAGCATTTTATGCGGGCCGGTAGAAGGGTGCAGCCGTTCGAAGGCCGTATAAAATGCTATTGGTTTTGAAGGTACCGAAGGGTGCCGCTATACGGCTAAACATGTTATTTTTTACAAGGGAGAATTAAATGAAATACCTTTTTATTGCTTTGTTATTTGTCTCAAGCCTAAGCCAAGCTGGTTTTGTTTTGGATTGTGGCCACCCTGTCGATTTATATGGTGTTCAAACTAACGACAGTTACAAAGTTGAATTTAGTGGGAATACAGTTAACCTATTAGTGACTAAAGAAGATGGTTCAGAGGCTAAGTCCCAACTAACTCCATTTTATATGACCAAAGATATTACCCAGTTTTTTTCGCAAGATCATGATTACCTAAATCTAAGTATTTTACAAAATAGTAGCGGCTACCACATCAATATCAGCGGGTTTGGTCGCCCTTCTCAATGGCATTCGGATTGTAAGTAGTTTTTAGTATTTCTAGTCAACTATTTGCGGTTTATCCATAGGACCTGGGATATACCGGTTGGGTCCCTCAAGGTTTCAGTTTACAATGTAAACTCAAACCCCGAGTCAGATGGCTAGTGTATTATGGGTTCGGACGCCCAAGTGAAAAAAAATTCAAAGTTGAACAAGAGTTGTACAAAATGTTTCGCAAATTTTCTTATGAATCGTCAAATGATTATGTCTTTATGTAAATACTACAGACATTTAAGGGCCTGAAATCTCTACCAATATAAGCACACCATTTGCACCTGTTTAAGAAGCATAAAGGAGCAAGACTGGTGCGTAGTTTTTTAGGTCATTTAATATCAACGACAATTGGTCTTGCCATATGTTTTGCACAGCCAGCACCTGTTCAGCCAGATCCAAAAAGCGAACGTCTTATACAAATTAAAGAGCGATGGAGCCCAAGGGAAGATTCAGTTTTAAAAAAAGCGAGCCTTTACACGCCTCGCGTGTTGCGAAATGTTTATCAGTCACTTGTACAATCAAAAATGCGCCTGAGAGCTTATCGACTTGGGCGAGCAACAAAAGAAATATTTAGTAACGATAGTGAGCATTGGATAAATGTGCGCGAAAATCTCGCCGATAGTATTATTAATCCCGGTGGAGCTCTAAATGATTTCGTTTCTGACTTGGGCGCCATTGTTAAATCTCCTTCGTTTGGCAATACTCGCGGGTATTCTCATAGAGTAAGAGTTTGTACCGAAAATTTGGCCATAGCAGCAGGAATTGCGGGGGGAATAGTGATGCCTCTTAATCATGTGGGGGTTCTTATCGACGACGAAGAGCGTTTTGTTGATTCGGGTGGGGGAGAATTACTAAATGAGACCAGCAAGCGTACTATGTGTAAAGATGCTCCGATTCAAGGCAAGGAATCTGAATCGGCAGCCATTGAAACACTTGAATGTGTGGCAAGGAACTACAGACCGAAATACTCCGTATTAAAATACAATTGTGGTGCATTCACACGGGACGTTTTGTCAGTCTCTGGATTTGGGTTCCCAGATTTTCCGAATCTGGGAATTGGATCACAATATAGATCAGATCACAAAAAAGAACTCAATGTCATCGCTGAAGAATGCAAACAGCATACAGCCGGTTTTATAGACATAGTCAACGCAGCCGAAGCTGGCGAAGATGTATCTGGCCTCGAGTTACAATTAGACAATGTGGTCTATAGCCGAAGTGCTAAGTTACAACTTTTAAGTTCTCTGGCAAATGGTCATAACCCTCAGAATATTCATTTTTTGCAGAAGTTATCTCTTTGCGATGCCTCCAGTAGCGATCATCAGAATGAGACTTTTTTCAACGGCGTGGAACGAGAGGGATTTGACTTCCTTGAAATGGCTTGTGGGTCTGCCTCTTTAAAGTTATTCCCCCATTAAGCGTTCTTGGCATTTCATAACCCCAACGTCGGAATTTTTCTATATGAACCACTCCTGGCCATTACTTTGCAATCATACTTCTGAATCTCAGATTATGTAGTCAAAGAATTTACTCAGTTTTTTTGCAGGTTTAGGAAGGCTGGCGCCCTCACTCAAATGTTGAGGCTGTCGTCGCTAATTTACATCACGTCCCAAGCCCTAGACTAAAATCTTATATTACACCACGGCAATGGTCTTGGAAATTCAGAAAAATAAAAAGAATACCGAAGGGTACAAAGAGTTCCATGGGTGGAACGAAGTTGATAGAAAACTTTTTCTTTAGGGATGAAGGAATTAGAGTGCGTTCATTTAAAACCCAAAATATTTCTTTTCGGTCACTCGGTCACTCGGTCGCTCGGTCACTGTATAGCTCTAATTTTCTTTCTTTGTCCAATCACCTTGCATGCGACATCTCAAAATCGTCTAAGTGGCCAAGCTTCTTCTACATTAGCAAATACCGCCCCCATAATATTAAGCATCGGAGTTCTCATGGCCACCACCGAAGGTGGCGCTATCGAATACAATGGTACCAATTTGTTTTACACAAATGAAAGTAACTCACGAAAAACTCTTACTATAACTGGAACAGATTTGCCTCTGGCAGGTGGTACTATGACCGGCACAATTACATCCCGCGCCTCGACGACAATCGCAAGCACTTCGCCTATTAAACTTCCAACCGGTGTTCTTATGGCGACTCCTGAAGCCGGAGCTATCGAATTTGATGGGACAAGTCTTTATCTGACCAATGCAAGCAATTCACGCTCGACAATTGGCAGTGGCGGCAGCAGCCAATGGACTACTACGGCAAGTGATATTTATTACACAACAGGCAAGGTAGGTGTTGGAATCACCGCACCCACATCAAATCTTCATCTACCGGCTTCTACCACTATCGCTAAAACTGCTCCGATTAAAATTGCCACAGGAGTCTTGATGGCAACCACTGAAGCAGGCGCCATCGAGTTTAACGGCACAAGTCTATTTTATACCAACGAGAGCAACACAAGAAAGACTCTCACCATAACTGGGACAGATTTACCGTTGGCAGGTGGTACCATGACAGGAACGATGACCGGGCGGGCATCGACAACAATTGCAAGCACTTCTCCTATTAAACTACCTACGGGAGTCTTGATGGCAACCACTGAAGCTGGGGCTATCGAGTTCAATGGAACAAGCCTTTTTTATACCAACGAGAGCAACACAAGAAAGACTCTCACCATAACTGGGACAGATTTACCGTTGGCAGGTGGTACCATGACAGGGACGATGACTGGGCGAGCATCGACAACAATTGCAAGCACGGCACCCATCAAACTCCCCACAGGAGTTCTCATGGCTACAGCCGAAGGTGGTGCAATTGAATACGACGGGACAAATCTTTATTACACAGATGAAGGCAACACTCGTCGTAAGATCGCAGTGTATCCTAAACGAGCTACCATGTGGATAGATGAAAGCACCGTTACCGTTGGAGCGGCTAATGCGACTGTAAACGATAGTTCTCAAATTTATGGTTTCTATACTTATCCAAGTACATCAGCCAATGGTGATACCTTCACTATTTCCTTTGTTCTCGCCTCCGGGACATATACTTTTTCAATTTTAGGAATAACTAGTACTAACTATGGAAAAATAGATTGGTATATCGATGGTGTTTCCGTCATTTCTGCACAAGATTGGTATTCATCATCGGTGATATATAACGTTATCAAAACTGCATCAGTAACAGTTTCTGGTGATGGATATCATACTTTGAAGGCGGTTATTAACGGCAAGAACGCCTCTAGTACCAGTTTTAATTATGTTTTAACTAAAGTTTGGCTCAAGCCTTCAAGCGATTAAGGCGCGGGTCTGCTAGTCATCACCCAAAGCCGCGCGAGCCTCACGACTTGGCGATACAACTGTGACCATGGCAACTTGACCATATTTTCTGGCTTCATCAGAAACTTTTAAGTTCGCATCGGCTATGGTTTGCAAAATATCAGAGACTCCAACCTTCTTTAAATCTCGAAACTCTACAACCAGATTTGTAAGGGCGACTAGTGACGTAGCCTGATCCACAGAGTTAGAAGACCGGGCAAGAGCAAGAAGTTGCTTAGAGGCTTGTTCAATGACCGGAATAAGTTCTCCCGGTTGAAGCTTGTTTTTAAGTTCAAGTATGGCTGCTGTTCGAGGTGTGAGGCGAGGCTGTACCAAAATTGTTTGAGCCATCACATCGGCGGCATTAGATAAGAATACGTCTTGATCAGGTTCGTTGGCGTTTAACTCAGTTTGAACTAGCCTGACCGTCGATCGAGGATCAATGGAATTTTGAGCCACTACTTCTCTGAGAGGATGCCGCATCAAAGGATTGTCAAGAGTATCCGCATCGGCAAATATTCTAAATCCAAAAAGGGCCACGCTAAATAAAATAAAGTACTGAAACTGTGACATTTAATGTCCTCTCTAGAGCGAAATCCGTCCCAAAGGAGCAACTATTAGGTTTTGGAATCAAGTCTGCCCCTTTTATTGAGTCATAAGCATTTGTCATGCCTAGAGAACTTGAAAATATTTCAACGATTCGGTAGAACATCAATTGTTATGAAAGATGATAGCTTTAAGCTCAATTTGTCGATCACTTCAGTGGCTGGTCCTGATGCCAAAGATTTTCTTCATCGTATGACGACGCAAAATATCAACGGGTTAGAATTGGGAAGTTGCGCCGGTGGAGCCCTTCTACAGGCAAACGGCACTATTATTTCTTACTTCATTATCTATCATATTAAAGAAAAAGAATACTGGCTTATAGGTGAAAAAACATTTAGCAAGGCTACCTACGAGGCCCTTGAGAAATTTCATTTTGCTGAAGATTTAGAAATAAAAGATATTTCAGATCAATCTAATGAAAAATCTTTAGAAATTTGGAAACAGCATACAAAGGCATCTTTTAATTTTCAATTCGGTGTGGATATCACTGAAAAAAATATGATCCTTGAAGCGCCTCTCAATGACTTTGTTGCCAGAAACAAGGGGTGTTATCCCGGTCAAGAGGTTGTCGAGCGAGTATTTACTTATGGCAATTTAGGAAAAAAACTTGTTGGCCTTAAAGGTGCTGATACAAGAAAAATAAAAGCCGGTGCAGCAGTTTTTGTCTCAGATGAAAATGTAGGGGTCATCACTTCAGTCGAAAATGAAATGGCCTTTGCCATTTTACGTCGCCCCCACTATGAAGAAGGGCAAATGGTAAAAGTTGAAAATATTCAATTGATTGTATTTAAACTCCCTGGCACTTTTGAAATAGCGAGAGAATTAAAAAAATAGCCCCGGTCAATCCGGCTACAATTTAACAGGAATCTCACGGTGAATCGAAATCTCGTCAGCGCTCAGGCGACATGACCAAGCCTGCACATGAACCCCACTTTTGACAGCAGCACGCAAAAGTTTTCCATACTCTGGATCAATTTCATCGCAGGGTTTAAATTTGTCACAGTCTTCTCTTTGAATAACAAAAAATATTTCTGATCCATGGCCCTTTTTTGACAACAACATTAATTCCTTTAAGTGTTTTTGACCCCGTTCCGTAACCGCATCAGGAAACACAGCCCAAGGCGGTTGGGCCATGCTTACATTTTTAACTTCTACATAATGGCGAGAATCAGCGCGACTCATTAAAAAATCCAATCGAGATTTAGAATTTATTTTCACTTCAGAATCGAGAGTTTCAAATTTTCGCCAACTGGCAACCCTTCCAACACAAAATGCCTCTGCGACCAATTTATTTGTAAGACTTGTGTTAATACCCACCCAAGAACCATCTTGCGCTTTAACCATTTCTAAACTGTATTTAAGTTTTCGATTGGGATTGCTTGCTAAAGATAGTCGGCACGGACTTCCTGGATCTTTGACTCCGATCATTGACCCTGAGTTGGCCACATGGGCCAAAATGATTTCGCCAGATTCGGCTAACTTAATATCGGCCAAAAACCGCTTATACCTTTTGATAAGAATTCCGTCTAAAAGTGGAGTTTCAAAGCGCATATAGGGTACCTAGCACAGCCATTAATTGTTTGCAAAGCCCTTGAAATCGTTGATAAAACTTTCATATATGGAATTGCGAACCGCAAAGCCAGATTGGCTCAAAATCAGACCACCCGACGGTGAAAATTACACCGAAATCAAAAAACTTCTCAGGCAACTCAATCTCTATACAGTTTGCGAAGAAGCTCGTTGTCCAAATGTGGCCGAATGTTGGGGCGGTGGCACCGCCACTTTTATGTTAATGGGAGACACCTGCACCCGAGGCTGTCGGTTTTGTGCGGTGAAAACAGGCAATCCCCGGGGCCAAATAGATAATGAAGAGCCTAAAAAAGTGGCCTACGCCATTTCAAAATTGGGCCTTCGATACGTGGTCATTACAAGTGTTGATCGAGATGATCTTGATGACCACGGTTCAGGGCATTTTGCCGAAACCATAGCCAATCTAAAAACCCATGATCCCGAACTTATGATCGAAGTCTTAACACCAGATTTTTTAGGTAATGGGGAATGGATCAAGAAAATCGTTCAAGCTGCACCTGATGTCTATGCCCATAATATTGAGACGGTGGAGCGCCTTCAAAAACGAGTGCGAGATCGTCGAGCCAAATACCAACAGAGTCTTTCAGTTTTACAATTTGTGAAAAAAATAGATTCGCAAAGATACACAAAAACTTCAATAATGCTTGGATTGGGCGAGGAAGATCACGAAATTGTTCAGACGTTGAAAGATTTGAGAAATGTCGGCTGTGATGTGGTGACATTCGGGCAATACCTGCAGCCCACGAGCCGGCATTTGAAAGTTGAAAATTTTGTGATGCCAGAAAAATTTAAATTCTGGAAAAATTTTGCAGAAGACATGGGTTTTCTCTACGTGGCCAGCGGACCACTTGTTCGAAGTAGCTATCGCGCCGGCGAATTTTTTATGGAAGGCATTATTAAGAAACGTCGGGAGCAGTCGAGACTCTCCCCCACAATCGAGGTTTGAGAAATGGCATCAGTTGAGGTGAAACTTCCCGATATCGGCGAAGGAGTCAACGAAGGCGAAGTGGTGAGATGGCTAGTTAAAGAGGGTGACATGGTCAATCACGACCAACCCCTTCTTGAAGTCA